>CAWFBN010000114.1:0-42176 GCA_963813955.1 uncultured Alphaproteobacteria bacterium
AGCGTCTGGCGGCGCTGGCGGCGGCATTATGCCCACGTCCGACCCGATCCTGGCGCGGTCCCACGCGATCGCCCAGCTCGCCGGTCAGGTGCGGCGGGAGGCGACGATCATGCCTATGCGGACGGCTTTTATCTGTCGGCGCCGCCTTATCCGCGCCCTTGCCGTGATCGTGCTGCTGTGGTAAAAATGGGAGTTTTTGCTCGATGAGCGACGGCACCCTTCGGCATCCTGGCCGGAGCCGCCACCAGATGGGGACGGCATACCGGGCTTCGAAGAAGACGCAAATGTTGGTCAGCGGGAACGAGGCGGCGGCGGCGCCGTTAAGAAGACCCCCTGAAGCGAACCGTTCGAGTTTCGATGAAGAAAATATACGATTGCCTGGTGATCGTCGGCGGACCGGCCGGCCTGACGGCGGGCCTGTATCTCGCGCGCTTCAATCGCTGCTTCGTCATCGCCGACGCAGGCGGAACTCCCGCGCGGCCCTGATCCCAAAAAGCCACAATATTCCGGTCTTTCCCGATGGCGTCGCCGGGATCGGCTTTGAACCGTCAACGCCGACTGCAACGTTATGCCCAGCAATGCCTTCGCGAATGTCGAGTTACGTCTCTGGCCAAAACGGATTTGGCTTTGAAGCGCGACTTGTCGAGTTTCCGGAATGAGCCTTCTGCAAGCACGACGACTGATCCTGTCGACCGGCGCCAAGGATGTCGAAATCGACTGGCCCGATGTTAGGGACGCGGTGCGGCGTGGGCTTGTTCGCTATTGCCCGATTTGCGACGGCTACGAAGCCCAAGAACGACGGATCGCCATCATCGGAGATGGAGCGCGCGGCCTTGCGGAGGCAATCTTCATAGCCCGCACCTATGGCTCGGACGTCACATGTGACCCTTGGGCGGGAATTGGACGTCGCCGCTGACGAGCAAAATCGCGCCCATAAATATGGCGTCAATATCCGGCTTGACCCTGTCATGGCTTTGCGGATCGAAGGCGATCGAATTGCGGCGATCAATTTTAGCGCCCGCGACGATTTGCAGTTCGACACAATTTACTCAGCGCTGGGTCTGAAACCGCAGTCCGACCTAGCCGTCGCGCTCGGCGCTGCCGAAGACGCCCAAGGCGCGTTGAAAGTCGATGCGCATCAACAAACCAGCGTACCAGGGCTTTACGCAGTTGGCGGCGTTTCCAAGGCCTGGATCAGGTTGTCGTCGCGATGGGCACGCCGCCGCGGCGGCGACCCATGTTCACAATCATTGCGGTGAAACTTTTGCCGAAGTCTGAACGCTCACGTCACCGATGCGGCTCAATCGCAGCGCCCTTTCGTCTATGGCGATGGCGACAACGGCTCTCGTTGCAAATATTTGCCACACCCCCGAAGTCCGACATCGGCGGTTGTCTCGCGCTTATTCGGCCATACTTCCTGCTCTCTTTCCCCCGCAGACATTGGCCGCTGCCTCTGGGTTTGCCTCGGTTCTGGAGTCTCGCCGAAACCAGACAGCTTGTGGGAACGTATAAAGACGGCGCAACCAACTGCGAATGGCCGGGTAATGCTCGCCGTTCCGAGTGAAAGTTTTCATGATGCGGGTACTGATTATCGGGCCAGAAGGGGATCGGGCTGGAAACGACGCGCCAGGCTCTCGCGGCTGGTTATCACGTGCGGGCCCTGGCGCGATCCGCCGCCGGGATACCGCTCTCGGATCCCAAACTCGAAAAGGTCGTCGGGGATGCGTTGAAGACCCGGGACGTGGAAGCCGCTCTTATCGGGGTGGACGTCGTGATCCTGACCCTGGGCGTAGGACTGGGAGACTTGTTCCGGCCCGTGCGCCTGTTCTCGGACGCGACTCGGGTGCTGCTTCCGGCGATGAAGGCCAAAGGCGTCAAACGTCTGATCTGCGTGACCGGTTTTGGAGCCGGCGACAGCCGCGCGAGCATCAGCAGCCTGCAGCGTATCCCGTTCCAGATTTTCCTTGGCCGCGCCTATGAGGACAAGAGCTTGCAGAGAGCTTGATCAAGGAGAGCGGGCTCGATTGGACGATCGCGCGGCCCGGAGTTCTGACCGGGGGGCCGCGGACGGGACGCTACAAGATTCTTTCCAAGGCCTCTGATTGGCGGAACGGGATCATTTCGCGGTCCGACGTCGCCGAATTCCTTGTTCGACAGATCGAAGATCAGACTTACGTTCGCCAGGCTCCCGTGCTGGTCAACTGAGCTCTCGTTATTCAGGAGAATCGCGTGGAATCCGAGCCTCCGAAATCGACTGTGTATTTTGACGGCTCCTGTCCCCTGTGTCGGGCGGAGATCGGCTATTATCGCCGCAAAGACCAAGCAGGTTCGCTTTGTTTCGTCGACGTCTCTGAAAGCGCCGCCTCAACTCCGGAAGGAATGACCCAACAGCGAGCGATGGAGCGCTTCCATGTTCGCGCAAGCGATGGGCGTGTTCTCTCCGGCGCGGCGGCGTTCGTCGAGGTTTGAACTCGTTTGCCGAAATGGCGCTGGGCGGCGCGCGCCGCGTCACTGCCGGGCGTGTTGGCTGTCCTGGAGTTGGGCTACCGGATGTTTCTTCCGGTCCGACCGTTCATCTCCCGCCTCTTCGGACGAGTCCTGAATTTGCACGCGGATAGCGACAGGGGTGAGCGCGGGTGACCGGACAATTTGAACCCCAAGGAGCAAAGGCCGCCAAACTTGACCTTGAGTCGTTTCCCCCGGCCGGGGTGGCGGTGGTTTTCGGCGCCAGCGGCGGTATTGGAGGGGCCTTGGTCGAAGTTCGAACTCACGGAGCAGACCCGGGCGTCGATCGAGGATTGGTTGGCGGTGCTCAAAATCCGTGAAGGGCGCTTTCTTTTTCCCAGCCGGGTCCATGAGGCAACCTCACATTTCGACGCGTCAATATGCTCGGATCGTCCAGCGAGTGGGTGGGAAGAGTGCCGGCCTGGACGATTTCAGCATACGGCACGCATTCGATGCGGCGAACGAAGGCTGCGCAGATCTATAAAAAGACAGGAAACCTAAGGGCAGTTCAGCTTTTGCTCGAAACAATCTTTATACCGCCCGCGAACACTGGACCGAGGGCAAGGTTCACTATCGGTTTCACCCGCGCTGCGGCGAGGTCATTGCGATCAGGCGACGATTCAAGCCGCTACGGCGTGGATCTGGTCGTCATCGAACAACCCGATGGATCGCTTGCTCAATTGCCTGCGTGGATGCTGGGAGAAGCAGCGGGACTTTTGGAATCGCGCCCCGAGCCACGTTTTCCCCTTGAAATCCTGCGCTCGCTGCGCGCCGAGGTCGATGCGCTCCTCTAGGCTTTCTTCTGTCCGAATCGGATTTGGAGAAGGGCGTTGATGATGCAGATTTTCGAAAATCAACAACCGAGCCTGCTCGAACCACGAGGAAGCCGCCGCGCATTGCGCTGGCTCCGGGCGCAGACGATGCAACTGGCGACGCTGTTGGAAGCCCTGCTCGCCGAGATCGCCGCGACGCTCGGAAGGGAGGTCGGCGATGAGCAAGATCACCAGTGAGCATTTGGGGCGCGGGGCCTACGTTTACATTCGCCAATCGACGGCCGACCAGCTCTTGCACAACCATGAGAGCCGCCGTCGCCAATATGGTCTCGCCGATCGCGCTCGCACGCTCGGCTGGTCCACGGTCGAGGTCATTGACGACGATCTCGGACGTTCCGGCGGCGGAATTGCGCTACGAGGCTTCGAACGCCTGATCGCGGCGATCTGCGCTGGCAATGTCGGCGCCGTGCTCGCAATCGAGGCTTCACGTCTGGCGCGCAACGGCCGTGACTGGCATACGCTGATCGAATTCTGTGGATTGGTTGGAACGATTATCGTCGACGAGGACGGAATCTACGATCCTCGGCATCCCAATGATCGGTTGCTACTCGGCATGAAGGGAACGATGAGCGAACTGGAGCTGTCGCTTTTCCGCCAGCGCTCGCAGGCTGCGCTGAAACAGAAAGCGCGGCGCGGCGCGCTTTTTCTCCGAGTTGCGGCGGGCTACGTGAAGTCTGGGCGCGACCGAATCGAGAAGGACCCGGACGGCCGAGTGCGGCAAGCCCTGCAGCTGGTGTTCTCGAAGTTCGCCGAGCTTCGCAGCGCCCGTCAAGTTCATTTCTGGTTGCGTGAAGAAGGCATCGTGCTGCCCGCCAGGTCGCAGCGTTCCGAGGCGCCCGGCGTCGTCTGGAAGTTGCCCGCCTATAACGCCGTCCATAACATACTGACCAATCCGATTTACGCTGGCGCCTATGCATTCGGGCGGACGGGGATTAGGTCCGTGTTGTCGAGGGCCGCAAGCATATCCGCCGCGGTGTGCGCCGCCCGATGGCCGAATGGGACGTGCTGCTCCAGGATCAGCACGAGGGCTACATCACCTGGGACGAGTTCGAGCGCAATCAGCGCGTCATCGCCGATAATGCGACCGGCATGGGCCGGACGATCGCCAGAGGCGCGGTACGCCAAGGAGAGGTGCTTCTCGCCGGACTCCTGCGTTGCGGTCATTGCGGCCGCAAGTTGCAGGTGCACTACAGCGGCAAGCTCGGCCGCTACGATTGCTATGGCGCCCGATTGAACCATGGCACAGCGCGCTGCATCTCGCTCGGCAATCGTGTCGCTGACGCCGCCGTTGGCGCCGAGGTCCTGCGCGTCCTGGCTCCGCTTGGAATGGACGCCGCGCTCAAAGTTCTGGACGCGCAGGCGAGCGAAACATCGGCGATCGAGAGGCAGCTTGAGTTGGCGTTGGCCCAGGCGCGGTATGAGGCGGCTCATGCCCGTCGGCAATACGACGTCGTCGATCCGGCCAATCGCCTCGTGGCTGGCGAGTTGGAGCGGCGCTGGAACGAAGCTCTGGCGGCGGTGCGCCGCGCCGAAGACGACATTGCCGCCGTGGTCGCGCGAAAACGCCCACTACTCGGAGAGGCCGAGCGCAAGCAACTGATCGAACTCGGCGCCGACCTGGCGCGCGCATGGTCGCATCCGGCGGCAACAGCGGCGACCCGCAAGCGGATACTGCGCACAGCGCTCCACGAGATCGTGGTGAAGAAGCAAGGCCCTGTCGTCGATCTCGTCCTGCACTGGCGGGGCGGCGATCACACGGCCCTTCAGATCAAGCTCAGACTCAACGCGGCCGGTCGGCATCATTCGCGCGTTCCCGAGGATACCATCGCCCTCGTTCGCGAACTGGCCAGACTGATGCCAGACGCCCAGATCGCCCGACTGCTCAATCGATGTGGCAAGCCGACCGGTTATGGCAATGGCTGGACTGAACAACGTGTGCGCGGCTTCCGGAAGCATTACGAAATCGTCGGACATCGGCGCGGCGAATGGGCCGAACGGGGCGAGATTACGCTCAATTCCGCGGCGGAGATCATTGGAGTGTGCAAGATGACCGCGCTGCGCATGATCAAGCGCGGCGACATCAAGGGACGGCAGCCCTGTCCTGAAGCGCCGTGGGTCATCAAAGCCGACGATGTCGCCGCGTTCGCGGCAAAAACGCCGGCGAAGCGGCCGGTAACACCAAATTCAGATCAAGCGGGCTTTAATTTTCAATGACATAAAAGGATGCGCATTATGGCGTGTGACCACTGGGCCACACGAAGTTGGAAAGCACCGTTCGCTATCTCGGCATTGAGGTGGATGACGCGCTCAGTATTTCCGAGCAAGTAGAGCTGTGACAATGGGTTGCGGCGCGGTCAAACGACTGCCCCGCAACTTAATCGAATTGACTGCTTTTACTTGGAAAACGGGCGTCCGAAGCATCGTACAAGGGGGTGCTCGTGACCCAAGGCGGCCACTCGCCGTCACCGAATAATGCTCTCGATGCCGAGAAAGAGGACCTTTCGCGCGACTTGCCGGCAACATGGCGCATAAAAAATTTTGGTCCGTCGAGGGTAACGTCCAATTGTTGGCCCGCGTTGTGCGACGCTGGCTGCAACAGGCCAAAAAACTCGATTATCCGAAATTCCTGGTCGGCGTGCTCATAGGATCTTCACGACAAGGTTCATTCAGCCTTGAGCTTTGCTTCTTACGGTCACGATGAAGGCGATGACGCCAATATGTTCAGCGAAATCCACCTGGATAAGAGACATGGCCTCCGGATTTAATCGACAAAGATATCGGAGGGTTTGTCGATCAGGATGAGCAGGCCGATCCCCACGAGGAGGAAGGGAAGGACCCATTTGGCGAATGTTTCGAGATAGATTTTTGATGCGACATGCCGCGCCAGAAGATGGGCGAGCGCGCTCATGGCGACGGCTGCGATCAGGGCGGCGGCGAAGCCCGCCACAACGAAAACAGGCTTTAGATCGGCCATGAGCGGCGTCAGCACGCTGACGCTGTCGCTGCTGTTCGCCAACATGACCAAAGCAAAGCCGATATAGGCCGAAATTTCGCTGGCGGCCGGAGAAATTTCCGGATCGGGACTTTCGCCTGCCGCCCCGAGGAATAGTCTGGTGATCTGGTAAGTCCCGAGCCCCATGGGAATCAGACCCAGGAATCGGAGTTTGTCGGCGGGCAGGACGCCCGCGGCTCGGCTCAGGGCGAGACTGATGACAAGAACCAGCAGGCAGACGAGGACAAAACTCAGCTTGATCGGCAGCGGCCTATAGCCCGGCTTGGCTGCATAGGCGGACAGCACCACCAGATTGTCCAGATTGGTGGAAACGAAAGCGGCGCCGGTCACGCCCATGACGCTGATCGCTTCGGCAAGGAAATAGGTCGAAGTCATGGCGTTCAAGTGATTTCCCCTGCGACGATCTGGACCACGATAGCGCGACAGACGCATGAAACTGCGGCGCCTGTCACCTCTTCCTCGATCGCTCCGCCTGCCTGGTAAGGACGGCGACAAGGATCACGATCGACGCTCCGGCGACGGAGAGCGCAAACATCGACGGCTTGAAACGGGCGAAACGCAGCCAGAACGGATCACTGGCGATCAGGTCGCCGGCGATCCAGCCGAGCAGGGCGGCGCCGGCCCAGATGAGCAGCGGAAAGCGATCGAGAAGCCGCAGGATCGCGGTGGCGCCGAACATGAGAATGGGCGCCGAAAGCGCGAGCCCGAAAATCACCAGCCGCAACGATCCCTCAGCGGCGGCGCCGATCGCGAGGACATTGTCGAGCGACATGGTCGCGTCGGCGACGACGATGGAAATGACGGCGTTCCAGAAGCGTGGCTTGGCCTCGACTTGCACGCGATCGGCGCGATCGGTCGCTAGCCTGATGGCGATGGCGGTCAGCAGCAGTCCGCCTGCCGTCTTGACCAGCGGCGCGGACAGGACTTCGATGACGACAAAGGTGAAGACGATCCGCAGGATCAGGCCGCCCATCGCCCCGATGAAAATTCCCAGTCGGCGCTGTCGACGGGGAAGCTCGCGGCAGGCGAGCGCGATCATGATCGCATTGTCGCCCGACAGCAGAAGATTGATCCAGACAATCTCGAGCACAGCCCAAGCGAAAACGATTTCTTTTTCCATAGATGGCCCGCTCCGCGCACATGAAACTTAGAACACCTGGCGCCCCCCTGATGCCGGATACCTCGTTCAGCGGAGCGGGCTCGGGCTCGACTATCGCGCTGGGCGAGCTTGGGCCCGATGCCGCGCACCATGCCGGAGCCACGGTATTTCTCGATCCAATCCGCCGTCGTCGTCGGCGTGTTCTTGAAGAAGTCGGCCTGGCCTAGAACGCTAACGGATGGATGAACTCGCCCGCAAAAATCGATGCGGCGTGGCCGACTATGGGGACGAGATTACGCCCTCGCGCCTTCACCTTCAGGACGCCGAAACCGCTGTCCGCGTTGCGGAAGGTCACGCGTTCGACCGACCCGACGAGCGTTTCCTTGTGCTGTGTTTCTGGCGCGTCGGCCACCTCTCCAAAACCTACTGTGCGCTGCTGGGGCTGTTTCGGAATTCGCGTCAGTTGAACCGGCAACCGGAAATTGATCTCAGACAAACCGCAACCAAAAAAAAAAGCAGGTATAGCCTCGTCGTTATAAGGAGCTTCGAATGGCGAGCATAGCATCGGAAATGGCTGGAACCGCCTCCATCAATTTGCAGATCGCAAAATGCGAGATCATTGCGACCGGCGACCCGGAAGCCATTTTGTGGGCGCTTGATCAATTCCGCCAGGCGGAGGCGTGGCTAAGGCTGATTATGGCTGACTGCGACTTGTCGTCGGGCCAGGTCAGCGCGGAAACCGAAGCTGTGTGAGAGCGTGTCGGGTAGTTGGTCCGGCGTGACGGCTAATTGACGACCCCAAGGGTCGGCTCGGTGCGACCTCATCCGTTTCAAAATCGACGATTTATGCGTCGGCTGCGCGACCGCGGGCGCTTTCTTTTTCCAAGCCGGGTCCACCCGGAATTGTCAATCTCGGTCTTCGCCACAGTCCTCTTGATCGACGACGCCTCGGATCTCGTCCAGTAGAAGTCGATCTCATCTTGGTTCCCGCGTCACTGCGATGAGAGATGAACCCTCCACTGAGCGGGATCTTGATCTGTCTCAAAGACGGTGATGGGGAATAGGCTGAAACTCCCGTCGTTTATGCATGGAACGCCTCCAATGCGGGCCGGTGACTGCCCGCGACGCAAACAGCCCACAAACATTTTCTGCGGCGTGCACGAGCGACAATTGCTTGTACTGAATCGCAAAAAGGAAGGCGGCGCGCGCCGCATTGTTCATCAGATCGTTGGATTTCGGACTTGCCCTCCGTCGATAAACCTCAGCGCGCAAGGCTCACCTTATATTTCGCGCCGTCGAATGGCGGCAGAGGCGACACATAGCAAAAGCCTCGACACGGGAGAACGACATGAAAACCACCGGACCACTCCGCGGATTGATAATCGCAGCGGGCGCCGTCGTCGCGTTCGGAAGCCCGCTCGCCTTCAACCCGGGCGTTGCGCAGGCGCAGGCGACGAACCCGGGTGAGAAACATTTCGACGCCAAGGGCAAACAGCCGTCGATTTACACCATCGAATTGCGCAAGGGCGTCTCCGCTACTCTGCCCTTCGAGGACCAGCGGGATTTCGACGAGGCCAAGAAAGGCTTCATCGCCGAGCCGCCCTACACCAAAATCATGGCCGACGCCGGCAACGTCGCCTGGGACATGGGCAGCTATGCGTGGCTGTTGCAGGGCAAGGATTTCCAGAGCATTCATCCGTCGCTGCAGCGGCAGGCCGTGCTGAACATGGCCTATGGCCTCTATGAAGTCGTGCCGGACAAGATCTACCAGGTGCGCGGCTTCGACCTCGCCAACATCAGCTTCATCAAGGGCGATACGGGCTGGATCGTGTTCGATCCCGCTGACGGCCAAGGAAACCGCCCGGGCGGCGCTCGAATTCATCAACGAGAAACTCGGCAAGCGGCCTGTGCTCGGCGTCGTCTACTCGCATTCGCACGTCGACCATTTCGGCGGCGTGCGCGGCGTGGTGGACGAGGCCGACGTGGCCAGCGGCAAGGTCAAGGTGATCGCGCCGGAAGGTTTCATGCAGGCGGCGATCGAGGAGAACGTGTTCTCCGGCAACGCGATGTCGCGCCGCACCCAATACTCTTACGCCGTGCTGCTGCCGCGCGACCCCTTCGGTCACGTCGACCAGTCGATCGGCAAGAACGTGGCGAACGGCAATGTCGGGCTGATCGCGCCGACCCTCCTGATCAGCAAGGATTTTGAGGAAATCACCATCGATGGCGTGAAGATGGTGTTCCAGAACACGCCCGATACCGAGGCGCCGGTCGAGATGAACACCTGGTTCCCGCAGTTCAAGGCCTTTTGGGCCGCCGAGAACATCACGGGCACCATCCACAACGTCTACACGCCGCGCGGCGCTCCGGTGCGCAATGCGCTGAACTGGTCGAAGGAGATCAACGTCGCGCTTTACAAATTCGGCCAGGACGCCGAGGTGATGTTCGCCTCCCATAGCTGGCCGCGCTGGGGCAACGCGCGCATTCAGGAAGTGATGCGCACGCAGCGCGACACTTACGCCAACCTCAACAACCAGTCATTGCATTATGCCAACCTTGGCGTGACCATCAACGAGATCCAGAACGTCTACAAACTTCCGCCGAGCCTGTGGAAGCAATGGCCGGCGCACAGCTACCACGGGTCGGAGGAGCACAACAGCCGCGGCGTCATCAACCGCTTCCTCGGCTACTGGGACGGCAACCCGGTCAACATCTCGCCGCTGTCGCCGAGGGATTCCGCGCCGCTCTATGTCGAGATGATGGGCGGCTCCGACAAGATCATGGCCAAGGGCAAGGAGCTCAACGCCCAGGGCAAATACATGGAAGCGTCACGAAATCCTGAACAAGCTGGTGTTCGCGCAACCGGGCAACCAGCCGGCGAAGGATCTGCTGGCGGACGCCTTCGAGCAGATTGGCTACCAGAAGGAAAGCCCGACGCTGCGCAACATCTATCTGCAGGGCGCCTATGAGCTGCGCAACGGCTTGCCGGGCGGCACGCCGCAAAGGTCGATCCGGACCGGACATGGTGCGGGCGATGTCGACCGAGAACTGGCTCGACTTCATCGCCATCAGCATCGATCCGCGCAAGGCCGATGGCATGCGCTTCACCATCAATCTGGTCACGCCCGACAACGGCGAGAAGTACCTCATCGAGATGAGCAACGCGACGCTGACCAACATCAAGGGCGAGCAGGCGAAAAGCCCGGATCTGACCATCACCGTCAATCGCGCCGACCTCAACCAGGTGATGATGGGCGTCGAACTCCTTCGACGATCTGATCAAGGCCGGCAAGGCGACATTTCGCGGGCGACCGGAAGCCTTTCGATCAGCTCAGAAGCATCATCGTCGCTTTCACGCCCAATTTCGAGATCATGCCGGGAACGGCGGCCCGGAATTCAGGCGCGGCGGACGTGAAGCCGGATCGGGAATTTGCATTGCCCGACCTCATGCCGGCTGACGCGGCCGGCGACTGACGGCGCAACAATACGGGTCGCTGCGCCTGGCCCGGTGCGGCGCCCCGAGTGCTCTAAATCTGGCGGCGTTCATGCCAATCGCGATGATCGCATAGACTCGCAGGAGCATTTTTATTCGGCAATCTGCAAGTCGTTGCTAATCCGTCAAGTCGCTGTCCGGCTCGGACTTCCGCTCGACCGGGGCGGCCCTGATCATGCGGATGCCGAGCCATCCGATCGCCACCGTCATCAGCGGAGCGAACAGGCAGAAAAACGCGTAGCCCGCGAAGCTGAAGGTGGGGATCGCCAGCGTCGCCGCGATATGGGCGCCGCAACTGTTCCAGGGAACGAGGGCCGAAGTGACCACTCCGGCATCGCCGAGCGCCCGCGCCGGCACGATGGGAGCGTATCCGCGCCGCCGGAATTCGGGGCCGAACATGCGGCCCGGCAGGGCGACCGCCAGTCGCGATATTGGTTCCGATTCAGACGGCGGCGACCGAGGTGATCAGGGCGCCAATCGACCGGGCTCTCGCCGCGATCGGGCCTAAAATCGCCAGCCGAGTTTCATCGCGGCCCGAAGGTCCCATTGCCCATAGCTCACGCCCGGCGCTGTGGACCAGACGTAGAGATGGGAGCCTTGCAGGTCGATAGCCGGCCGGCCGAAGAGCTTTGCATTGGCTTCGCCGCCAAAGACCGCCGCCGGGACGATATATTCGAGCGTGGCGATCGGCATGGCCTCATAGTCGTGGTTGGCGGCGCCGAAACGGTTGCGTTCAAACCAGCGGCCCAAAAACTCAACCGCCAGGCTGGCGTTCCACTCTTGCGAAATGACGTAGGAAACAGAGGGAATCACGAAGACCGCGTCGGATGAGAGACGCGGTTCGCGTTCGCGGATCTGCATGAAAGCGGTGAGTCCGAAGGACCAGACCGTCGCGGCTGAGGAGTCGCCGGCGGGTTTGATTGGCTGGAAGCCGCCGTCCAGATTGAAGCGCTTGTTGAAGCCGAAATTATAGTCCTGACGCTGCTCCTGATAGACGGAGTCCGGCCCCCCATACTGCCAGCGTGGCGAAAAGGCGGCGTAGGGCGAAAACCCCTGATCATTGTTGGGGTCGACATATTGCAGTCGCGCCGAGCCCCCGAGCCGGTCGCGGTTCGCCTCCGAGGCCGAAAAATTCATGTTGGCTTCACCGAACCCGCTGGCGGTGAAGCGCAGGTTTGAGCCGATCGGCGCCGTCAGCGAGAGACTGCCGTTCGGGCTCGTCCCCCAGGACGTGCGGGCCGCCCTGCGCGCGTTCGGCGGGATTGGAATCCCAGCCGAACGGCAGCAGGATATTGGCGCCGAAGCGCGGCGCGGGGATCTGCTCCTCAAGCCCGGGCGTGGTGGCGAAGAGATTGTCCTGCGGCGTCGGCGTGACGAGATTCGGCGTCGCCATCAGCGCGTCGGTTCGGGCGTCCTGCGCGTCGCTGCCGGAGTCCGATCTTTGCGCCTGCGCGAAGGCCGGCCCGGCAAGGCTCAGGATCGGCGCGAGCAGGGCCGAAAACCGCCAAAGCCGGCGCGCCAATTTGTCTTTCCGATTGAACACGGCGGGACGCCTCACTCAGTAATCGACGGGATCGCGAATGATCGGACAAGTCATGCAATGACCGCCACCGCGTCCCCGGCCGAGTTCGGCGCCGACAATCGAGACGACCTCGACGCCCGCCTTGCGCAGCAGCGAATTGGTATAGGTGTTGCGGTCATAGGCGAAGACCACGCCGGGCGAGGCGCAGACCAGATTGGCGCCGCTGTCCCATTGGGTCCGCTCGCGCATATAGGCGGTGCCTCCGGTCTCGACGACGCGCATTTTCTTCAGTCCCAGCGCGCCGCGCACGGTTTCGACCAGTCCGGCCTTGTCCTTGTGCAATTCGACCGTTCCGGGTTTCGAGCCCGGGCGATAGGAGAAGCACTCGATCTTGTCAACGATGTCCGGATAGAGCAGCACGCAGTCCCTGTCCGCGAAAGTGAAGACCGTGTCGAGATGCATGGCGGCGCGCAGCTTCGGCATGGCCGCGACGATCACCCGCTCGGCGGCCGCCCTTCTCGAACAGGGTCGGGTCGCGGCGAGCTGGCTGATCGCCTGCCGGGAGGTGCGCTCGCTCA
The DNA here is from genome assembly GCA_963813955.1 of uncultured Alphaproteobacteria bacterium. Taxonomy (GTDB): domain Bacteria; phylum Pseudomonadota; class Alphaproteobacteria; order Rhizobiales; family Beijerinckiaceae; genus Rhodoblastus. The sequence goes on from CAWFBN010000114.1 coordinate 13,044, forward strand.
TGCCGATCAGGACATTGCCCTTGCCGATCGGCATGACGTCGCCACCTTCAAGCGTCGCCAGCCCCCAGTCCTGCGTCGGATCGCCCCACCAGACATTGACCTTGCCGGCGAAGAGCGGATGGAACTTGTAGATTGAAGTCGTGAGGATCGTCTCCTCGTGGCGCGCGGGCCAGAAGAGCGGGTTGAGCGTCACGCCGCCATAGATCCAGCAGGTGGTGTCGCGGGTATAGAGCGTATTGGGCAAGGGCGGCAGCGGATATTCCGCGACGCCCGCCGCGTCGCGCACCAGCTCCAGCATTTCGCCGCCGATGCTGTCGGGGAATTCATGGGTCGAAAGGCCCCCGATCAGGGTCTCGGCGAGATCGCGCGGTTGCAGGCCTTCGAGATAGGAGCGCACTTCGTCGACCAGCCCGAGTCCGACCTGGTTGGGCGTCACCTGGTTGTCGAGAATCCATTTCTTCGCTTCGGGAATGGCGACGGTCTCGGCGAGCATGTTGTGCATTTCGAAGACTTCGACGCCTCGGTCGCGCATCTTGGCGATGAAGTCGAAATGATCGCGCTTGGCGTTCTCGACCCACAGCACATCATCGAACAAGAGTTCGTCGCAATTGCTGGGAGTCAGGCGCTGGTGCGCGCGACCGGGCGCGCAGACCATCACCAGCCGAAGCTGGCCAACTTCCGAATGGACGCCGAGACGCCGTCGATGTGTCCGTCATGGCCGTGGTCTCCTTGTTATACGTTTCCCTTACGCCGCCGGATTCAGGCGCGCGTCATGGCGTGATAAGCCCTGTCGCGAGGCCGTAGACGCCGACGGCGGCCCCAATGATCATGACGGCGAAAATGCCGAGTTCGACCGGGGTGAACAAGCGCAGGTTCTGCTCCCGTCGCGCCCAGAAATAGAGGATTGTCCCGGGCGCGAATATGACCGTCACCAGCAGCACGTATTTCAAGCCGGCGGCGATGAACATGAAGATCACGTAGATGACGGCAATCCCCGCGATGATCTGGTCGCGGCCGCGTTCGTCCGGCGTCGTCTCGTAGCCGACGCCGCTGCGCGCCAGCAGCACGCCATAGGCGGCGACGAGCAGATAGGGCAGCAGCGACGTCACGCTGCACAAGTCCAGCATGAGGTTGAACGCATCCCGGGACCAGTAGGTCGAGATGAGGAAAAGGGACACGAAGATGTTGGAAAGCCAGAGCGCGTTCGCGGGCACCTCTTTGCTGTTCTGCTTACCAAAGAGCCGCGGCATATCACTTGACTTGCCGGCGGCGAACAATACTTCCGCGCAGATCAGGGTCCAGGCCAAAAAGGCGCCGAGCACCGAAACCAGCACGCCGAGCGATATCATCACCGCGCCCCAGTGTCCGACCACGAGTTCCAGCGCGCCCGCGAGCGACGGGTTCGCAACGCCGGCGATCGCCGCGCGGGGCGCGGTGGCGTAAGGCAGCAGCGTGACCGCGACCATGAGGCCCGTGACGGCCACGAAGCCCAGAATGGTCGCCGCGCCGACGTCCGAGCGTTTGATCGCGAAGCGGGAATAGACGCTCGCCCCTTCGATGCCGATGAACACGAACACCGTGATCAGCATCGTGTCGCGCACCTGCGCGAGCAGGGTCTTTTCCGGCATCCCGACACCGCCGAAGAAGTTCTGCGAGAACTCCGAATAATTGAAGAAGAAGACGAAAATCAGGACCGCGACGATGAGCGGAACGATCTTGGCGACGGTGACGACCTTGTTGATGAAGGTCGCTTCCTTGACGCCGCGCAAGATCAAGAAATGGAAGGCCCAGACGCCGATGAGCGAAACGATGATCGCGGTGGCGTTCGTTCCTTCCCCGAATATTTCAGGAAAGAACCTGCCGAGCGTCGAGCCGATCAGCACCCAGTAAAAGACGTTGCCGAGGACGCTGCCGATCCAGTAGCCAAAGGCCGACAGAAAGCCCACGTAGTCGCCAAAGCCAGCCTTGGCGTAGGCGAACACGCCTGCGTCGATATCCGGCCGCTTTTCTGCGAGCGCCTGGAACACGCGCGCCAGCATATACATGCCAGTGCCTGCGATCGCCCAGGCGATCAGCGCGCCAAAGGACCCGTCGCCGTCGCGAACCGGCCGGGCAGGTTGAAGATGCCAGCGCCGACCATCGACCCGATGACCATTGCGGTCAGCGAGGAGAGCGGCATTTTTTGCGCTTCAGGCGAACTCATCGCGAGCCTCCCTTCGTGTCAACAACCCCTCAAATTATCGAATGGCTTTTCGCTGCCACCGGCGTGTGATAGCGCGGTGACGAAGGCCGCAAGAAAGCCCAGATAGTTACCGAAACAGACCCGCGCATCGCGCGCCAGCGAGTATATGCCGCCGGCCGCGACGCGCCACGCGATGATCGCGCCGAATGGACCTGTCGCGACTGCGCAGGTTCTTTGCCGGGAAAAATGCCGGCGCAAATCATCGCGCGGATGACAAGCGTTGACAGCGATAACAGGGATAACCTGTTCTGCGATGAAGCCGCCATGATGGAAGCTCTCCCTAAAGCTTATTTTTCTTGTGGATTTGCTCCACTTTTTTGAGACGATGAGCGTCTCTTGATGCGAATCAACTGTCAAGGCATTGAGCCTCGCGGCTGCCTTTTATTTCATCTTTTTTTGGCGTGCCGAGGCGCCAACGGCAGCTTTCCGCGAAAAGCCCGGTCGAAGCGTCTTACGCCGAATTACCGCTCATGGCGGATTGTGTTGAAAAACTCCAAAATTTAAGCGCCTCAAAAAGCACGCCAAACTTGATGGCGAACGATCTTTCTCATTCAATGCCGTCTATAATTCGCTGCGGTGGTTTTCCGCGGATTTTCCGCAAAATCTGCTGGTCCCCCAATCTTTTTAATACTGCAGGCTCCAAGGGGCTGTAAAATTTTTATCAGCTGCCAAAAAAGAGTTTTTCAACAAAATGGCGCGAAGCCGGCGGCCGGCGGTCATCTTGAGCGGCTGTTATGCGGTTCGGAGCTTCAGCGCCACCTTCGGCGTAGATAAGCGTGAAGGGATTGGTTGTGGCAGCAGACGGCGCGGCGCCATGGTTTGGGCGCCGGGTTGGGGCGAAGTCAGGCGCCGGGTCGGACATCAGCCTTGGCGTCCAACGCGATCCGCAAATTCGCCGTCGAAGACACGGCGGCGACAACCCTGCATTTCGCCAATGGCGCGCGCTCGGGACTTTCCTGGTGTCGGATACGTCACAGCATTTAAATACCCATCGTGCTCAATCCTTCCGACAAGGGGTCGCACACGCCCCAGAGCCAGAATCCGACAAAGCAGAAAGTGGCTATTTGGATGAAGTGCCCCGTAAATCGTCCATTAATCTGCGTCTTAAGCGCCCCAGACGGACGTCTGGGGCGCCTGTATTTGAAAATTAGCCGCGGACATTCAGGCTGGCGCGAGTTCAGGCTCAGTCATCCTGGCGATCGAGACATAATCGGTCTTTCCTGTGCCGAGCAGCGGCACCTTGTCGACTTCGAGAATCTGCGCCGGGATCATCAGTTCGGTTGCGCCGCGCGTTCTGGCGGCGGCGACAAACTGGGCTCGGGTTGCGCCTTTGGCGTCGGTGATCATGACCATGCGCTCTCCCTTGCGGGGATCGGGCTGGGTGACGACAGCGACGGTCGCTCCGGGCCAGCACTCGGCGCCGAGTGCTTCCACCGCCGCGAGAGAGACCATCTCGCCGCCGACCTTGGCGAAGCGTTTGGCGCGTCCCTTGATCGCGACGAAGCCCTCGGCGTCGATCGCGACGATGTCGCCGGTGTCGTGCCAACCATTGATTGGACTTTCGAGCACGCCCGGGTTTTCTGCGCGCAGATAGCCCATCATGATATTCGGGCCGCGCACGTGAAGCCGTTTTCCGTCTTCAATTCCTGGAACCGGCTCAAGCCTGGTTTCCATGCCGGGCATGATGCGGCCGACCGTGCCGTAGCGGTTGAACATCGGCGTGTTCAGGGCAAGGATCGGCGCGGTTTCGGTGACGCCATACCCCTCAAGCACGCGGAGGCCGAATTTTTCCGCATAGAGCCGGCGGGTCGTCTCTTTGACGGCTTCGGCGCCGGCGATGACGTAGCGTAGCGAGCGAAAGTCATAGGGGTGGGCCGAGCGGGCATAGCCGTTGAGGAAGGTGTCGGTCCCGAACAACACGGTGGCGTTGGCGCCATAGAGGAGTTCCGGAACGATGCGGTAATGCAGCGGCGACGGATAGAGAAAAACCGGAACGCCGGAGACGAGCGGCAGGATCAGGCCGCCAGTCAGTCCAAAACTGTGAAAGATCGGAAGCACGTTGAACACTTTGTCTGTGCGGCCGAAGTCGATGCGCGAGCCCGCCTGGGCGACGTTCGACAGGATGGCGCGGTGCGAGTGAACGACGCCTTTGGGCGTGCTTTCCGATCCCGACGTGAACAGGATCACGGCGCGGTCGTCCGGCGCGGCCTTGCAGACCGCCTTGGTCTTGTTCACTGCGCCGAGCAGCTTGTCGATGACGCTGACGCGCGCCTTGATGTCTTCGAGAAAGGCGAAGCCGATTTCTTTTTCGACTTGGTTGACCACATCCTGCAGCCTGGCTTTTTCGACAAAAGCCCGAGATGTCACGATGGTTTTAACTTTGGCGGCGCGGCAGGCCGCGAGGATATTGGCGGCGCCGGAGGAGAAATTGATCATGGCCGGCGGGCGGTTGGCCGAGATGAGACCAAGAAGGGCCGCTGCCGAGGCGTTCATGTTGGGCATCATCAGGCCGATCGGATGCGCCGCTCGGCGCAAGCTCCGTGAATTTGGTCCCGAGGACGCGCGCGCCGATCAGCAGCTTGCTGTAGGACATTTCGCCGGAAACCGGGTCTTCGATGGCGGTGCGCGACATGCCATGTTTGCGCGCCGCGCCGGCGACCGCGTCGAAGATGGTGATGTTGGCGTTGGTGGTGCGAAACATCAGGTCGGACATGACCTGGTAGAGGGCGCCGCCTGCCGCCTGTCGGCGGGCCTTGCCGCGCAGGGCGTCATCGACTTTCAGTTCGACGGGTTCAAGGATGGTGACTTTGACCTTGGGGAACCAGCGGCGCGTCACCTGATTGGCGGTTAAGCGCGAAAAGATGGTGGATTCAAATCCATCGAGACGGACCGGAACGATCTTCGCGCCGGACTTTTCGGCGATCAGGCCGGCGCCGTCATAGACCTTCATCAGGCTTCCCGTCACGGTAAGGCGACCCTCGGGGAAGATGATCAGCGTTTCGCCTTTTTTCACGGCGTTGATCAGGGCGCGTGTGGCGAGCGGCTTGGTCGGATCGAGCGGCATGGCGCGGGTGATCTTGAGGAAGGGCTTGACCCACCAGCGTTTGGCTATGCCGCTGTCGATAGCGAAGACAGGCTCCTGTTCGAGCATTGACAGGGCAAAGGCTGCGTCGAGGAAGCTCACGTGATTGAGCGCCACGATGCAATTATCGCCGGCCTTGGCGATATTCTCGCGTCCGACGATCTCGACGCGATAGACGGCGCGGAACAGGATCGACAGGAAGTCGCGCAGCGCGCTGGTCGGCAGGTTGCGGAACATCCAGATCGCCGACAGGGCGCAAAGACCGGCCATGACAGCGAAAGCGTTCGACAGGCTGAGCCCGGCGGCTTGCAGCGCGCCGAACGCCGCGGCGCCGACGACCATGAAGGCTGCGTTGATGACGTTGACCGATCCAACGACGCGGGCGCGCTTGTCGATCGGGGCCCAGGCCTGAATCGCGGAGAAGCAGGGAACGGCGATGATGCCGCCGCAGATTGCGAGGCCGGCGAGATCAAAGCCGACGCGCCAGGCGACGAAGTCTGAAAAGAACGCGGTGATCGCGTGGGTCGCGCCGGGAGGAACGAGTCCATGTGCGGCGAAGGCCAGGTCGACCGAGAACAACCCCATGCCGAGCATGGCGACCGGGGCGGGGAGGAGCACGATGCGGCCGCTCGACAGGAAGGAGCCGATGGCCGAGCCGATAGCGACGGAAATGGCGAAGACGCCGAGGTAAATGCTGACGACGGTTTCGTCGCCGCCCATCGCCGTCTTGGCGAGGGGAGGAAGGAGCGAGAGAACGATGGAGCCGAACATCCAGAACAGGCTGAGCATGACGCCGGCGCGCCACAGGCGGGTGTCGGACCAGAGTTCCTTCACCAGATGATCCGTCGAACGCAGGACGTTGGCGTCGACGCGGAGTTGCGGGGCGGCTTCTCCAGTGCGCGGAATGAAACGGCTGGCGGCGTAGGAGAGGGCGGCGACTGCTATCATGCCGACGGCGAAAGTTTGGACGCTGCTCTGCTGGGAAGCGAAAGCGCCGGCGATCGTGCCGAGCAGGATGGCGATGAAGGTCGCGCCTTCGATCATGGCGTTGCCGGCCGGCAATTCATCGGTGGCGAGATGGTCGGGCAGGATGCCGTATTTGAGCGGACCGAACAGCGCCGAGATCACGCCGAACAGGAAGAGAGCGACAAAGAGGATCGGAACGGACTGGAAGGCGAAACCGGCGACCGCGATGCCGGCGGCGCCGAATTCCGCCAGCTTGAGGCGTTGGGCGACAATGCTCTTGTCGAAGCGGTCGGCCAGTTCGCCGCCAAGGCCGGAGAGGAGAAAGAACGGAAGGATGAAGACGCCGCCAGCGACAGTGATCAGCGTTTCGGCGCCGGCGGCGATCTGCGCCATGATGAGAAAAACGAGTGAGTTCTTCAGGAAATTGTCGTTGAAGGCCGAGAAGAACTGGGTCCAGAACAGCGCGGCGAACCGGCGTGCGGAGAGAAGTTTGAGCATTGTTGTTACTCCCGAACGCGGCCGGCGCGTCGTATTGGTGGATCAGACGTTGGAACCGGAGACTTCGCGCAGCAGGCGCTCGGTTTTTGCGTCGTCGATGCGATTGGCCAAGCGCGAAGCTTCGTGAACGTCGCGCATCGTTTTCGTTACGGTGATGGACGATTGAACCAGCATGATAATACCCATTGCAAGGTAAGATTTGATCCACAGATCGACAGGAAGATAGACGATTCCGACCGCCACCATAATCAGCGCGATGATGAAGGAGGCGTAGGTGAAGGAGATCCAGGACGAAGTGTGCGGGGTTGAATTGGCGTTCATCGATTTAATCCTAACGGGGAGAGTGTTGTTCAGGCGACTGTCTTGGCGGCGCCGGCGTCGATAGCGGGCAATTCGACCCGGAGGCGACGAAGAACGTCGTCGGCGTCGATCCGGAGCTTCGGTCCGCAACCGGCCGCGGCAAGGCGCTCCGCGGCGGCATTTGCCGTCGAGGGCTCCAGAGTGAGCAAGGCTGCTTCGGAATCGCGTTCAAGGGCGTGGCGGCTGCGGATCTTTTCGAGCGTTGCTTCAGCTTCGTTGAGGCCGGAGCGGACGATATCGCCGTCGGTGGCGCCGATGCGGGCGTCGCGGAGGCGGCGCTCGACGGTTGCGAGTTTGCGGCCTCTTTCGAGTTCGATCAGGCGTGTTTCGAATTTGGTGACTGCGGCGCGCAGGGTGGCGACTTCACCTTCGAACGCCACGGCGGCCGGTTTTGCTGCGGCGCGCTCTTCTTCGAGGGCGGCGATGGCGGTTGCGCCGGACCGGGCGAGATCGTCCTGTTTGCTGGAAAGCGCGGAGCGAACCCGCACCTCAAGGTCAGCGATGCGCGCGTCCAACTCATCGAGGCGGCGAGATTCCGCATTTCCGTGGGCGATGTTCAGGGCGAGGGTGGTTTTGGCGCGGGCCAGCGAGGCGGCGCAGTCGCGCAACTGCTGGGAGAGGAATAGTGAGGGCATGATCGTCGGCGAGGCGTTCGCCGGCTTCCGCCGATTTTCCGCGAAACAAGGTGACGACTGTCTTGAACATGGCTGGGTTCCGTTTTCTTGAACATTGTTCACGACTCGAAAGATACCCCTTGCGTGAACGTTGTTCAAGCAATAAATTGAACGATGTTCAGAAAAGTTACGAGTGGAAAAATGGAAATGTCGGCGAAGCGCAAAGCGCAAAGAGAGCTCTTGATAGAGGCCGTCGAGAGAAAGATCGAGCGTGACGGCTTTGCGGAACTGCGGATCCGCGAACTGGCGGCGGAAGTGGGGATCGCGCTCGGTGGCGTCTACAATCTGGTCGAAGACATGAACCAATTGATCCTTTTAGTGTCGGAGCGGACGCTGATCAGGATGAATGAAGCGCTGAGCGCGAGCGTTCGATGAGTCTGTTCGGCCGGTCGACAAGCTCTGTGCGGTGGCCGTCACTTATTGCCGTTTTGCGCGCAAAAACCTGAACCTGTGGCGAGCCTTGTTCGAATACAGGATCGCGGAGGGATCGGATTTGCCGGATTGGCAGAGCAATGCGCAGTTTGCGGCATTCCGGCATGTCGCGGGGCCGCTCGCTCAATTAGTGCCCGACGTTGACAAGGACTCTGTGGATCTGGTGGCTCGTACGTTTTTTGCCGCGGTTCACGGCGTCGTCGCGATTGGCCTTGAGGGCAAGTTGCTTGCCGTGCCGGTCGCGGCGCTCGAACGTCAGGTCGTGTTGTTGGTGCGCGCCTCCTGCGCTGGGTTGCCCGGCGTGCTTGACGCTATAGTGGGAGAAACCCGGTGATGCCGATTGTCGAGATTCTGGCGGCGCTGGCGGAACGCCTGGCGTTGCTCTTGGAGTAAGAGCGCAAGACCTACACGCCGATTGGCTTTCGCGTCGCCGACGATTTGTAATTCGCGCCTGAACAAAACAAAATCAGGACGTAGTTGGCCATTAGGATCCTATGCGCAAATGCGACAACGGGCGGCCGCTTCCAAAGAGCCAGGGGTTGGCCCTGCCTTTTGTTGAATTTCCGGTTCTGGCGCCAAGCCGGCGAACAGCCTCGTTTCGAACGGCCGCTATCTTCGGTTTGGAGCTTCAGCGCCGCAATTTCAGCCTCGACACATCATCGCCGTTGGCGATGTGCCAACGGAATAGAGCGCTGATGTTGCTCCCAACATTTTCGGGTGCGCTTGCAATCCAGCGAAACATTTCGCTTTCCGGCGGCTATCTCCCGCTCACCGGGCGCTCACGCGGCGAAAGGGACCAGGCTCGTCACCCAAGGCGGGAAATTCCGGGTCGAAGATGCCGTTATCGACGAGCAGGAATCGGACCATGACTAGCTGGCCGGTTTAACGGGCGCAATAGTCGGAGATCGTTTCTCATTGGTGGCTACAAAATTGTGATTTCGAAGCAAGGTTTGGCTCAAGTTACCTTGGATGCGGATTGAAGTTGCTTGGCCCGCGGCGCTGGCGTTTTCCAGGATTGCACGCAATCGAGACCGGATTGTCGCCGCCTGCGATGGGCAACTCCAACGCAAATGGCGCGCGAAGGCGAAGCAATTAAGAGGGGCGGGCAAGACTATTATGTTTCGCGTTTTCATTGCTGGCGGCAGCGCGAGAAGGCGGCGTCGATGAAGGACACGATAAAAGGAAGAAAGCCTCGCTTCTGGGACAATCTGATACCGCTGAAAGGCGGGCTGTCCGGTCCCCAACTCGCAGGCTGGACGCCGGGACCGGCCGCGCGGTCGGGCCTCGGCTGCCGCGTGCTGGCGGACGAGAGGATTGATGTCGCCCCCTCCATTTCGCTGGCGGCCGACGTCTATCTGCCAAAGACCCCGGGCCGTTATCCGGCTGTCATCGCATTCGCGGCCTATTCCAAGGAGTTGCAAGCCGCCGGCGCGCCGGCCGGAAACAACGAGACCGGCAGCCCGCCGGTCTTCACCGATCGCGGCTATGCCCATGTCATCGTCGCGCGGCGCGGCATGGGGCGTTCTGGCGGCAAGGACGCCGTCATCCTCAACGACACCGACGTCGCGGACTACGCGAAAGTCATCCAATGGGCCTCCGAGCAGCCTTGGTGCGACGGGCAGGTCGTGCTGTTTGGCACGTCCTATTACGGACTGACCCAGCTGCAGGTCGCGCGGCTGCGTCCGCCCGCGCTGAAGGCTTTCTTCGCCATCGAGACCTGTACGGATTACTTCCGCCACATCGCCATGTTCGGCGGCGCGCCGCAGCCGGATTTTTTCGCGCTGTGGATGGGCGCGAATTTCACGCCCTTCCAGTTCAGGCTGCATGTGCCGCCGCTGGTGCGCGCTTTGGCGAGCCATATCACCAACTCGCCGCTGAAGCGGCTGTGGTGGCCGCAGCTGAAAAAGCGCATGGCGCGGATCATGAAGGGGTTCGAGCGGCTGAAACCGGCGCGCGCAGACGCGCGAAACATTCGCCGGCCCTGATGCTCGACGGCAAGACCCGCGCGACCTTTTCTCTGCCGAACGGCCCTTCCGGCGGGCTGGACGCCATCGAGGCGCCTTTCGTCGTCGTGCAGAATGCGGGCTATCTCAACCTGCACCAGTTCGGCGCCTATGATCTGTTCGAAAACGCTGGCACGCCGCGCTGACCGCAAATGGCTGATCATCGGCCCGGCGGAGTTTGAGCTGCCGGCCTATCATTGGCAGCTGGAGGCGCTCGCCTTTTTCGATCATCTCGTCTACGGCGCCGACAATGGCTATGCCGCGCAGCCGCGCGTGCGCTACTGTACCGCCGGCGTCGGAGGATTATCGCGTTGCGCGGCGGACTGGCCTCTTCCCGGCAGCGAGCCCTTGCGCCTTTATCCGGCCTCCAATGGCGCCGACGCCGTCACGCATCGGCTGGACCGCTGCGCCGGGCGAGGGCGGGCCAACCGATGGGCGGCCATGCCCCTCGGCGCCGTCGTCACGCCGGGCTTTGACGAAGTCGCCAACCCAGATCCTGAGCTTCGAACTGCCTGTCGATAAGCAGATTGAGCTGACCGGTCCGGTGACCTTGAGTCTTTCCTTCAGCTGCAACGAGATCGATTCCCATGTGATCGCCCGCACGGGGCGCGTCGCGCGCGACGGCGACCTACGAAATCCTGTCAATGGGCTCGATCCGTCCCGCCTGCTGCCGGATCGACGCAGCGCGCTCCACCACGACCGAGATCGCGCTCGACATCGACACGCCCAGCCGCTGACGCCGGGCGTTCCGGTCACGCTGCGCTTCAGTCTGACGCCGCAGCCGGTTGTTTTGAAGCCGGGCGAGCGTCTGCGGCTCGATATCGGCAGCCGCACCGATCTGCTGCGCAGCGACGTGAGCCACGGCCACGCGCAGTTCGATATGCAGGTTCCGCCCTATTTTTCCCGGAACACATTGCATTATGGGCCGGACACGTTTCTCGAGGTCAGGGTCGCGAAATCAAGCAAAGAAGGGCGCCGCAATGACCATTTCCTTCCTGCATTCCAGCGGCGCCGAAACGTCGATCAAGATCCCGGCGATCGGCCCCGATCTTTTCGTCCGCATGCCTCCCGCCGCAAGTGATGGCGCATTCGCGCTCATCGAGACGATCAACGCGCCCGGCGCCGGGCCGCCGCGCCATCGCCACCGCGAGGCCGAGATCTTCCGCGTCATCGATGGCCGTTATCTCTACGAGATGGACGGAAGGCGCTTTTACGCGGAAGCCGGCGATGTGGTGAGCATCCCTGGCGGCGCGGAGCATGGCTTTGTCAACGTGACGGATCAGCCGGCCCGGCAATTCATTCTCGTTTACCCGGCCCTCGACGCCGAGGCCTTTTTCACGGAGTTGGCGGCCACGATGCGCGAACGGGAGTCCGGATCAGGGGCTGCTCAACGCATTTGGGGTCAAGTGGGGTGTCGAATTTCTCGGACCGCCTTTGAAAAAGACCGACCAGCCAACCGGCTGACGTTCGAGTTCAGACCGAGATTTGCGCGAGCATGAGCCATGACGGATCGGACAGTGGCGAACTCATTCTGAATTTTCTTGCGACGTATGAAATTCCATTCGTATTCGGCAATCCGGGAACAACGGAGACCACATTCCTCGCCGCCGTCGCGGCGTCGCACACGACCTACATCCTCTCATTGCACGAATTCCAGCGCGGTGGGCATTGCCGCCGGCTATGCGCTGATCACGGGCAAGCCGTCCGTCGTCAGCCTGCACACCTATCCAGGTCTCGCCAATGGCATGTTCAATATACGCAATGCGCTGATGTCCGGCGTGCCGTTGCTGGTGATCAACGGACAGCAAAATTCGCGGTTTCTCATTCACAATCCGGTCCTTGGGGCGCCGAACACACGGCTTGCCGAGACCGCCGTCAAATACGCCTATGAGGTGACCCGTACCGACGATCTCTCCGTGGCGCTGCAACGCTGCTACCTGCAGGCAAGGCTTCAGCCGACGGGACCGGTCTTTCTGTCGATCCCCATGAACTTCATGCAGGACCGAACCGATCATACGACCTTCAAAAGGACGCGGATCATCGATGACGCGGCGCCGCGTGCCATCGCGCGCGCACCGAAAAGATCGGTAATCTTCACTCGATTGGCGATGTCCTGGACCGAGCTGCTCGCGCATAAAGGACCGAGTTTTCTGATCATCGACCGTGAGCCCTGACAGTCTTTCTCAGGAAGGAGGCGCGCCGAGGTTGGAGCTTCAGCGGCGCGCGGGCGTTGTGTTTCAGGCCAGCGGAGAGCTGGGAGTAGGGCGGGGAGGGGTCGGATAGGAGGCTAAGGAAGCGTCGATAATTTATCGGATCGTTTCTGGCTATCTGGGCTTGATTGTATAGTTCCACTCTCCGTGGAAGTCGTCGCGAAGAATGTTGAGTTCGGCCATTTCCTCGTCGGAGACTTTGATCCCGGATGGATAAAGGTTTTCATCGAGCTGGCAACGGACGGTCAGTCCAGCCGTGGAGGTCGTCGCGCCGATGAGTTCGACGATGGTGCGATAGTCGGTGAGCGGGCGCCCTCTCCAGTTGCGCGAGATGAACGAGAACAGGCGGTGTTCGATCTTGTTCCATTTGCTCGTGCCAGGCGGCAGGTGGAGGACGACGACGGTCAATCCCAGTTCGTCGGCGAGTTTTTGCAGTTCCACCTTCCAAAGGCGGACGCGCGAGCCGTTGCTTCCGCCGCCGTCGGCGGTGATGGTCAAGGTGTGGGCGCGCGGGTAACGCGAGCGTCCCATGGTTATCCACCAGGATCGGATGGTATTGACGGCGAAGGCGGCGGTGTCGTGGTCGATGCCGACGCTGACCCATCCCTTGTCGTCGGCGATGTCGTAAACGCCGTAGGGTGCGGCGCGGCCGAGCTTTGGGTCGATGAAATCGTGGACACGGACCGGCTCGGGCGAGCCCGCCGGCCGGTATTCCCGTCCGCTATTCTTGAAATCGCCGACGAGTTCTTTCTTCTTGGTATCGACGGAGATCGCCGGCTGGCCGGCCGTGATGGCGGCCTTGACCGTCTCGGCGATGTGGAGAAACTGCGCATCGCGATCAACGTGATGTGAGCCTTCGAGCGTCTTTCGATTGCCTTGAAGAGAGTAGCCAAGCGTCTTCAACAGTGCCGCGACGCTGTCGTGGCCGATGCGATGACCCAGGGCGCAAAGCGCGGCTGCCAGGTTGCGCAAGCTTTTCGAGGTCCATTTCAACGGCGACATGGGATCGCCGCGCGTGTCGGGATCGACAAGCCTCTCCAGGTCGCTCAGAAGCGTCGGGTCCGTTTGCGTCAACGGCTTGCGTCCAGCACCCTTGCGCCGGACGCCGCCAAACGCTGAATCCGGCGCGTCGCCGCGAAGCTCCCGCAGCCCATAGCCAATGGTGCTCCGCGCGATCCCCGTCGCCTCGCTCACCGCCGCGATCCCGCCCCATCCCGCCGCAAGCGCCTCCGCCGCGGCAAATCGACGACGACTCCGCTCATCCAGCACTGGACTGAGTGCCTCGTAGCGGAGCTTTATGGCGGCGACATCGATCACCCCGCCTATCTACAAAGCAAAACCAAAAACGGGAATCCCAAAAAATCGATTTTCTCGATTTCAGAAATTTATCGACGCTTCCTTATGATCGAACAATTCGGTCGCCTCTTCCATGCGCGTTAAGGTGGACTGATTAGATGTTAACCTGACGACGAGTCGCACGGCGTTGCGACGCGCATGGCCGAGGCCAGCGCGCTGGTCGCGGCCACGACCCTGATCTCTCCGCGCCACCGCGAATGACTATCTTCTCGGGCCTGGGCGGCACCGCCCCGGTTTTGTAGTCGGTTACGCGTACGGCGCTGTGGGGCCGGCGCAGATCGAGACGATCGATCGAGCCCTGAATGCAAACTTCCGTTCCCGGTATTTGCACTGCGAGCCTTGGATCCCACGGCAGCGGCCTTGTTCCGCTGTCAAAATCGGGGTCGCCGAACGGCACTTCCGTCCAGCTTTGCGTATCCGTTTCGGTGGTCCGGCCGTACTCAAGCGCCGTTACCGCGATCCGCGCCGCAAGCGCCGTCGTGTTTTCCCAGAGCAACAGCGGGGGCACCGGTTGCTCCAGCGGCCACTGCTCCCGCACGATTTCCGCAGCGGCATTGACGGCCTGCTCGAGGTCTTCCGGTTTCGCCAGTGCAAGGCCGCTGACTACAGCGCATCCACCGCTCGCCGCAACACTTCATGAACAGGCTTTACCGAACAGATCAGGACTAATCGGTAAGGGGCCCATACTGCTCAATCAGCGCGCCAGCCCGCCGCAACGCATATTTCCAGACGAACCCGAGCGGGCCGCGCAACAGGACCTGGAGCGAGGTCGGCGACTGCGTGCCGCGTTAATGCACGGCGGATGACGGGATGACCTGACGCGAAGCGTCCGTCGTGATCCGTGATTGTGCCGAGATGCCAATTCCGCCAGCACCGGTTAGCCGATTTCACGTGGTCGAGGGCGGCGGCTTCGGCAGGCCGCGCCATAAACGATCGGCTTCACTGAAGGCATGTCCCGGAATCCGCGCCCGGGGGAGACTTTGCTCCGGCCGATCAGGTGGCAGCAAAGGACTTCCGCCCCAGACGGCTGCCTTGCGCGTTACGCCGGCTGCGTGACAACACCAGTTTCCCGCTCACGCTGTCAGCGATCACCGAAAAGCAACGCCAGTCCTCTTCCGGCAACGGGGTCGGGATCGAGCTCCCGCGCCGATACGATATGATCCGGCAGAAGTGCGTCTTCCAGGCACGCCGCGGCCAGCCGGCTGCCGTCATTCCCAAAAGCCGCACAAAGGACCGCGGCGCTGCCGCAACGTGCGAACGCCGGGGACCGCGCCAGGGATCGGCGGGATCGCCTTCTCACCAGGCGGATATTTTGCAAAGCAAGTTCCATTGCGTGGGGCGGGGCCGCGCGCAACGCGGTGTCCCACATCGATAGCGACCGCCCGCGGAGCAGTATCTCGCCGACTTCCGGCGCGCCCTCGGCGCCGCGCGCCAAGACGTTGAGAATTGGCGCCAACACGGTCTGGATATCGCCAGCCCATCGCGCTCCCGTAATGGCCGGAGCACGCGTTCCCAATCCGCAGCGTCGAAGTGCTGCGCCACGCGGTAACGACCGCATCCAGCCTTGCGGCAACCGGTCCAGATCTGTTCGCTCGCCTGCGCAGAGCGCGATCATCCTTCGAACCCGCGTTTCGCTTAGGCCGCGCAGCAGAATATCGGCGATCGCTGCGCAACGCTGGCCTTCGTGGACGCTCAGTGCCGGAACGCCATGCGTGAAATAAAGGCGTAGCCCGGTATTGGCGCGCAACCCCAGAAAGTATTCGTCCCATGCCGCGGCGCGGCTGCAGCCATTGCGATCTCACGCGGCTTCGCCGCTCTCGAACTCAAGAGCGCGCGCACCCAGCGGAGCCACTCCACAGTCTCATGACGCGGGTCCGCGCACGAGACGCTCGCGCACTGGATAAGCGCGTTTCCGCGTGACAGCTGATCGACACTGCCTCGAAACCACGCGTGATCGGCGGTGGCCGGTGCCGACCATCGGACAGAAATGATTTCCGTCAGCGCGCCAACCAGCTTGCGCCGGCGGCGGTATCCAGGGTACATCTCGATACGGAGCGTACCAACCAGTTTTGGCGCAAGCTCCTTCCGCGCCATGGCGGCTTTGCACAGATCGCCCGGCAGCAGTACCGCGGGCGGCAGTTTGCGCGCACACGCTGTTGGATCTCCGCCAGGTCGCGCAGTCGTGATGCTCGGCTTTTGGCGCGCGCGGCGAGATCGATATCCGCCTCCCAAACCTTGCGCAGCGAACGCGCGACAGCCCGCGTCATTGCCGGTAACTCGCAGACACGCTGGATGTCGCTGAAACCTTTCTCCTTCAAAGCTTGCTGAATGCAGGCTCAAGAATTTTAGATGTGATCGGCTGTGTCAATCCGCCCGCCAGCCGCGCGGCAAGCTGCGGAAAGCTCAAAATCTGTAACCCGATTTCGCCGGATTGCGCCGCCGCAAAGCGCCGCATCGCCGCAGCGAGCGGTCCCTCCACGACAACGGTACGCAACAGCGGCTGTTCGCCCACGATTCCCGGCTTTGCAAGTGACGATTGAGCGATTCCAAACACAGAAGCCTAGCCATGTTCGCCCGGGATTCGATCGAAAATCCTGCGTGGTTGGGCGGCCCCTCTCTTCGCTCGGTCACGCTCTAAGTCGAAGGCGACCGAAGCCACCTGGGTCGTCTCCGCCCTCGCGGGTTAGGATCGTTGCCGCAGGGCAGTGGCGTCGCTCCGCGACACATTATCAGCAAGTGCGCCGGGGATGCGAGGGCTCTGCCCTGGCACCCCAGCAAGGACAAAATCGGCATTCCCCGATCTTCGGTCGCTCCGCGCCCTGCCAGACCGGGCGGTACCCCTGCGCGATTTCTTCTTGCACCCCCTACCCGGTCTCGCCGACGGGCAGGGGATCATGCGCCGATATCTGCGCAGAACCCCTTCGGGGACAGGATATTATCGGTGCTAAAGTCATTTCCCGGGCCGTTGAATGCGATACGTCGGCTGAGGCACCAGCTTCTTTTTCTCCCAATCGGGGATTGCCAGCTTGCCTTCTCGATAGAGCCGACCTGCTATCTGATTTACGTCCGTTCTTCTGACAATTTTGTCCGACAATATGCGCGGCCAGAGCTTGTTGTAGTGGATTGCGTCCGGAGCGTCCGGTGCCAACTGTAACAAGCTTTGCTCGGCACCATGACGTTCGTTATCAAGATACGCCGTGACATCATCCGGTCCCGTGTCGTGCGGCAATTCAAAAATCTCGCCCTGACCGGTCATTTCTTGCTGGTGCCTCACCTTCGTCGCCGCTCTCGTTTTCGATTGCGCCTTAAGCGCCTCTATTTGGCAATCGCGAAACACCTCAATACCTTTCTCGTGGCGGGTCGCGTAGAAAAGGCAATAAAGCGGTCTATCCTTCGTCGATCGCAGCACTGTCGTTTCGGCAACGTACTCATACTTGCCGAGTTGCGCGAGATTGTAGCGAAAACCTTCGACCAAAATGGCGCGGCGTTCCTGAGAGGAAGTCGCCGCTTCGAGTTTTTGCCGCTAGTCTCCGAGCGGCATTAGTTCGTTCAGGCCGTTTACGACGAGAGCGTTGTCCTTAATGCTGGCAGCCCTGTTGATGAAATCGAACATAAAATTGAAAATAATTTCAGAGTTCGGGCGTACCAGCATCGTCTCAAGGGCCTTGAGCGGAACGCTCCAGCCTTTGGGATCAATCAAAAAGAACGCAAAAGCGTCGCTAGAAATGTCTGCCAAAATCTGCGGCAGCACCGTCAGAAAATCGGCTTCATACGCCAGGGCGTATCAGAGACTAGCGCAAGTCCCGCCGAAATATCCGGACATCGCCGTAAAGACGGTTGGATAAACATCGACCACTATCAATGCCGACAAGCTTTTCGGCATTTCATGAACCTCCTCAACAAAGCAGTGTACGGATCTGCATTTCGTCGTCACGGCAAACGCCTTCGCGTGTTACCCGTACTTGAGAAAGGCGAGGTCCGCGCGCGCTCATTACGTCGATGGGAGCGTGGCACGTCAGGTCGATGGCATATCCATTGCGCCATAGAATTGCCGCCGCATTTCGATGCCTTTGCCCTCGAGACTTTAATCGGCGACTGTTGGGCGAAGATCGAGTTGGGTTACGGCCGAATTCTTGTCCGCGACGGTGCAAACGCGGGCTGGATCAACTACATGGCGGCGCGATGCGAGGTAGGGGGTGGCGCGCGACAGCACTCCCGTTTCAACAACTGCGGTGAGGGGGGCTCAGCGTCTACCTTCTTCGCTGCCCTGTCGGTGCTGCAGATTTTCCGATCGGTTGTCGACGACCCCGTACCTCGCCGCGCTCGATCGGCGCCGCCACCATCGAAGCCGACGTCGTCGTCACCGGGTCGCCCGAGGTCCATGTCACCCCGGTATCCACGACCAACAATCCGCTAAAAAGAAATGCCGCCGGCGCCGCCGCCGACATCACCATCGTGCCGCCACCAGCCGCTGCACCGACCAGGCGGCCCGAGCAGGTCTCACGCGCGCGTGAGACCTGCCAATATGAGTAACGCGGGAGTGATTGTCTTCACGACAGGCTCCGTGCTGGTTTGGCAATCCAGGCGCCCCCATACCTAGAACTGGGCAACAACGCGTGGACCTACCCAAGTGAACTCCGGGCAAATTCCGCGCTCAATCAGTTTGCGACCCAGGATCTGGAGCTCGAACATCGTGGGCACATCGGGCGCTTGATCAGCGGTCCAACATGCCTGCAAATCAACGAGCAAACGCGAGAGCGCTTCTTTGAATGCGGTGCCGCGGTCGCGCCGGAACCAGCAGCGTCTAAAGCCGAACACTCTAGGAAGGCGGACTGGCTCGCCCTCGAACTTCCACTCGCCGCCGACTTTGATAAGCCTGCGCCCAACGTAGATTTCCTTGAACAGATAATAATGTGCGTAACCGTGATCCGCTAGAGGCTCCTCTGGCAAATCTTCCAATCCCTCGCCTTCGCTCCTAATTCGATCGATTGTCGCAATTGCATCGGCAACATTTTGAAGCTTCTTCGCGAATGGTACCTCGACCCACCGCGCATTTGCGTCGATCTTTGGTTGGAGCTTGGCGAATGCCTGTGCGATGCTGCTGTAAAAAGCACCAATGGTCGCCGGCCGCTTCGCCAGAGCGACGGCGATGGGCGGGAATTCCGGATATTCGATTTGCATGAAGACCGCGATCTGTCTGCGTGTCAAAGGCTTCAGATCGACCACCATCTTTTGCGAGATGCCGCCGGGCAAGGCTTTGAGCGGATACTTCGGCAAAAAGTCCGTGTGTGCGATGCTTGGAACGCCGCCAATGGCCGTCAGCAGATTTCCGGCCAACGCAAAGTGGAACATCTCCTGGCTGACCACCTTGTGCAGAATGCCTTCAACCCGATCGGGGTCTTCTCTGATCGACCACTGCGCACACAAGTAGGGTGAAATCGTGCTGAACTCGAGTTGCATCGCAAGTTGCAATGCATCCTTGAGATCGGACAAAGTCGGAATGCCGCTCTCGACAAATTCTCTGATCGTGTTCATGCCAGTGCGCTACAACCCGAGCTCCCGCAGATCTTGATCGATTGTCTGCTCCAATTCCTTGGGTACCGGCGCGTAGCTCTGCTAGGAACATTTCCAGGTAGCCGATTGCCTTAAACCCGGCGTCTGAAGTGAAGTAGGCGCCAATGACCAGATAGCGGAAGCGAACAAAGAATTTGTGAGCGTCCCCTCCCGGCGCCGATGATTCCATCGACCACAGTGCGCCTGCGCTTCTCGGTCAGCCACAAGAAGCCGACCCAGAATAGCCGCTTCGCCTCCCGATCAACGAGATCGAGGCCAGGCAAAATCGTGTTCTTGTCTTCTTGCTGCGTCGGATACGGCGCACTGAGCCACTCATTGAAGAATGTGGCTATTCCGATTTTGCTGGGAGGCGGGTGATCGGCAGTCGCCGGCAGGATCAGATCGCTGAGAGTGCCAATCAACTTGAGCTGATGGCGGGATAAAATGCGCGGCCAGGTTGATGTGGGCGTGATGACATTGGGGTCCGTGCCGTAGCCCTCCCCAGCCACTGACGATCCTAGCCGCTGCGCGTTCTTGAATGGAATGCGCTGTCCGGTGGCATTCAACTCTTCGGGAACGCGGTCCATGCTTGAGCTCCGGGCGGATCAAAATGCATTTTGGGCGGCCAGCTCGGCGATGCGAGCCGAGCCGCGCGACGCAATAGCCAATATCGTGGGTGTTGTGATTCTGTCCCGGGCTCAGCGACAAAGGTTGCACCGTCGAGAACAAAGACATTTTTCGCCTCCCAGCATTGCCCATACTGATCGACAACCGAATCCTTCGGGGAATCTCCCATCCGGGCGCCTCCCACTTCGTCGAACAGCTGCGCCACCCGTTGGCATTTCCGGGGGCCCGCTCGTCACTGTGCCACCAAGAAAGCTGAACACCTGGCTGAACGTAGCCTGCTGGTGCTTCCATTGGTCGATTTCGTATCGCCCCCATTTCCAGTGAAACCGTAACGCCGGAATTCCCCATTTGTCCTTCGTGTCCGGGTCCAGCTCGCAGTAAGTTTGATCGTTGGGGATGATTTCGCCTTCCCCGCTGAGGCTAATGAAACTGCCATACTTTCTTCGAACGAGCTCCCGCAGACCGGGACCGTACATTGGATCGTCCGTTGCGACGTAGCCGCCAACGCCCATCGTCGGCATCCTGCGTCCCCCTCTCGGCTCAATGTGATAACCGCGCGGAAAGCCGAGCTGGCCACTGGCCTGCTGTTTGTAAAGCCACCAAGGCACATAGATGTGCGGCGTGAAGAGCCCATCATCGTTGCGCGCTGGCAGCTTCTCCAGCAGCGGAATTTGCGCTTGCATCGAAAACTCGACCGTATCCATTATGTATTTGCCAACCAGGCCATTGGAGTTACCAAGCCCGTTCGAGAACGAACCGCTTTTTGAATTCAAAAGAATGCGCGCGGAAGAAAAGGCACCCGCAGCCAAGACGACGCACTTGCCTTGAATTGCGCTCTGGCCCCCGGTTTGCCGGTTGACGAAGCTGACACCCGTTGCTTTACCGCTTCGGTCCAAATTAATTTGATAGGCGACGGCGTTGCAAACAATCGTCAGATTTCCGGAGACCCGCGCATCGGGAATAAGCACGGTCGTGCTTTGAAAATTAGAACGGCTTGAGCAGCCTTGCGTGCATGCGGTCGCGTAAAGGCACGCCGCACGACCATATCGAGTGGCTTGGTGAGGATCGCCGCACGAATGGGCGACCTTCATGCCCATCTTTTCGAACGTGCGCGACAGGACGATTTCGTATGCCCGGGGAGGAGGCGGCGGTAGCATAATGCCCTGCGGGGGGTCCGGCATATTTCGATGCCTTCCGGCCGCCCTGTGACGCCAATTAGCTTCTCAACTCGGTCATACCACGGGGCCAAAATCTTCGTAGGCGATCGGCCAATCAAAACCCAACCCGTCTCGGCTCCTTGGTTTGAAGTCATAGGGACCAAATCGCAGAGCAACCCGTCCCCAGTGATTGGTCCGGCCGCCGAGCATCCGGGGTCGCCACCAGCTGAACGGCTCAGAGCCGTCTGCGAGCTGTAAGGCTCGCCCGGCACGGAAGAATCCACCGTCAACAGTCGCATCGTAGTATCCGTTGTTCTTGTCCGGGCTAGCCGCTCCCCGCAGCGGTGCTCTCTGCTGGGATATGAACATTGGAGTCTCGGTACCTGGATCATAGTCACGACCCGCTTCGAGCATCGCGACCCTCAGGCCGGCTTTGCAAAGATCGTAGGCCGCCATGCCGCCAGCCGCGCCGACCCCACGGATGTGGTGACCACGTCGAACGCCTCTTCCAGTTGCACGGCGCGTTTCTCCGCAGCGTCGAAGATGTTGTCTGCGACAACCCGTCTCCACAGCCTAAAGATGTAGGCCGGATTTGTTGACGGCAGCGGCAAGCATCATGGCACGGCGGATGAAGGCACCTCGATCAAAATCCAAAGTATTGCCGAAAGCGGCAGCGAAATTGCGCCCGCACCCCACCGTGGCTAAGCGGAGCTGACGGGGCGCATTGACGGGCGCCGTGCGGCCTTCGGCATCACTCAAAGGCGGAAGTATGTTGCGTGAAGCATATACTAGGGGGTTCATAAGATGAAGCATTTCGAGGCGCAAGACACGGTTGGCAACTCGCAGATCGACTGTGCCGCCAATCCAATCGCATCTCTCGTCGAGATGTTTGTCGCCATGGTTCAGGGCGGCCGTATCGCAAAGGGCCAGTGCCCGGTGATGCGGCCGGTGTTCCTCAAGCCGCACGGCGTCGCCCACGGCGTCTTTCGCATCCGCCCCGACCTTGCCGCTAACCTGAAAGTCGGTCTGTTCGCGGGTGATGAATATCCGGCCTGGGTGCGGTTCTCGTCCGATACGCTGCCGACATATAGCGACTTCAAGACCAACCTCGGGATCGGCATCAAGCTGTTCAATACGCCGGTGCCGAAGATTTTCGGTTCGCCGCATGACGCGACGTTCGATTTCATCCTGCAGAGTTTCGATGTGTTCTTCGTCGATACCGCCGCGGACATGTGCGCCTTCACCAAGTCCGGGGTGGTGGATGGCAGCTACGCTCCGTATCTTGCCGCCCACCCCGAGACGGAGAAACTGCTCGACGAGATGGGGGGGCCGTTCGCCAGCACGCTCGCCGCGAGCTACTGGAGTTGCGTGCCGTTCGCCTTCGGCGCAAATCGTTTCGTCAAATACAAGCTCGAACCGACGATCGACGTCGATCCTATTACCGCTCGCGCCGGCGGATCCGACCTACCTTGCCGCCGACCTGAAGACGCGGCTCCAAGCCGGCGGAGCGCGCTTCCGCTTCTGCGTGCAATTCAGCCTCGACCCTGCGACGATGCCGCTCGACCGCGCCACGGTGCGCTGGGACGAAACGCTCAGCCCGCCGGTTCACGTCGCCGATCTCATCCTGCCGCCGCAGGATGTCGACGCGCGCGGCCAGGCGGCGTATGGCGAGAACCTCTCCTGGAACATCTGGCGCGTCACCGAAGAGCACAAGCCGGTCGGCTCGATCGCTGATGCGCGGCGAGTGGTCTATGCCGCTTCCGCCGAGCAGCGCCACAACGTAAACGGCGTGCCGACCGGTGAACCTCCTTCGCCGAGGCCGGCACTCAACCCGGCGCCCTGCGCCGACGCCGAGATCGTGCGCGCGGGCATCCATCCGGCGATTGGCATTGCCGTATAGGTGACAGCACCAAGGAATTCTTCGTCGGCCCCGAGGTCACCGATCCCCCCCCCAGAAACCGGAATTCTATCGAGATTGTCAGGCGCCTTGAAACGCCAAGCAGCCCGCTTCCCATCTTATGGCTACAATGAAGAAGGCCGGGTCGTCAGCGAACTGACGCCCGACAACGCAAATATCCAATGGAGCGTCCATCTCGCGAATAAAAAGGCGCAGTGGTATCAATTTCAGGCTGCGCTGGACATTCCCGAAGCCGCGGCGAACCTCTCTGTCCCGCATCGCAATCCAAGGTCAAGGATCGCAAGACACTTGCGATCGATCCGGGGCCGCGGCGCATCGCTGGGAAGTCGGTGTCCTGGCGGAAACGAACATACTTTTGACACCGGCACCTTCAAGGGCAAGGTAACGGTGCCACTTGGCGAAATACGTACTGACGAAGCGGGGCGGCTGCTTGTACTCGGCGGCACGGGCAAATCGGGCTCCCCGTCCGGCGCGCCGGTGTTTAATTCCGCCGATGACAAGTCCTTCAACAATGCCGACGATTGGTACGACGATACGTCGGATGGACCGGTGACGGCTACCGTTTCTATCAATGGCCTTCGAGTCCCGGTTGAAGCCGGCTTGGGTGGTCGTAGCCCCGCCAAATTATGCGCCTAACATTATCGGCTGGAGAACGCTCTACGATCTTTTGGTTGACGTCTATGTGCAATGCGGTTGGATGACGATCCCGGAAGAGATTTCGTTCGCAAATGACGTTCTCCCGATATTGCGCCGGCTATCGAACCTCCAGTGGGTCAATAAGGGCTTTGCTGCCGTATACGGCAAAGGCTGTCCTCTCGATTTCCACAACGACGATTTCATCCGGAAGCTCGCGCAAAAGCCCGCATCTCCCGGCGGAGCTGACCCTTATGCGGAGCTAAGGCAGGCTATCGCCAACAGCTTTCGGCCGGCGCAGCCGACTGTAAGCGAGCCGGTCATCTCGGCCCCACGTCTGGCCCTGGATCTACGGCGATGCCTACGGTTCCTTTCCGCCGAACGGCCCGGGAAACATGTTGACGCTCACAGCATTGCAAGCTGCATTGCTCAAACGCTGGGTTGACGGCAATTTTGAATACGACTGGCCACCGACGGTAGCGCCCCCAAGCTCATTGGATCAGGTGGTTCTATCGGATCAACCGGCGATGCTCGACAAGTCGGCTTTGCATTTTTGTTTGGCCGACACGTTCCATCCCGGATGCGAGATGACTTGGCCGATGCGCCACGCCAGCATGTACAGCAAGCCATTTCGCATTCATCACAGGTCGATTGATCAGCCTGAGTTAGATTACGGCCCAACCCTAGATCAGCGCATTGTCATGCAAATTGATGGCCCGCTTCATTCACAATCTGCAGGCGGCATCACGCGCTGGATGGCGTTGCCGTGGCAAGGCGATACGGCCTTTTGCAGATCAGGCTATGACCCGCAGTACGACCCCTACTTGCCGACGTTTTGGGCAGCGCGCGTGCCCAATCAAGTGCTGACAGAGGAGGACTATCAGACGGTCATCGAACCCGTCGGTCCAGCGTGCAACCCGGGTCGCCGCATTCAATCATCGTGCTCCCTGGCTGCGCGCCATCGACGGTCCGGTCGTCGCTGATGTTATGATGCGCATGATTGCGGAATTCGGTGCCATGGGGATCGTTGAGGCGCGCCCAGGCGTCCCAAACGATCCTGATTTTCCAGAAGTGATGTTTGTTGAAACTCTCGGTGCCAGCCATCTCAAAGCGGAGGCCGCACGGATCAGTCAACTTCTCGCGGCTCCCCCGCGGCCGCTCACGCGCATCGAACAAGCCGGATGGTCGAGCGAGGAACAATTTAAAGAGTTTCGCAGAATCCGCGTCCGATACGAGTAGCTCGCATGTGGGATGTCATCATCGCCGGCGCAGGACCTGCAGGCGCCGTGACCGCCTTTACGCTCGCCCGAAAAGGGCATCGTGTTCTGCTCGCCGACAAGGTCAATTCGTCGGTCCGCAAAATCGGCGAAACGCTGCCAGGCGCCGCCGTGCAGATGCTTCGTGCCTTTAATCTGCCCGCACCCGAACTCGGAGGGCCTCACCATCCCGTCGGCGGCAACTTGTCGTCGTGGAATTCCGAAATTCTAATCGCCACAGACTCCTTGACCGACTCCGCCGGTCCCTGTTGGCGCCTCGACCGCCCTCGCTTCGATGCTGATCTAAGGTCAGCAGCGCTTAAGGCCGCCGCCACCTACCGTACCGCTCGCGTGTGCGATGTTCAGCGCCAATCAGCTTCTTGGACAGTTCAGTTCGACGACGGCGGCGTGGAGCACTCACGATGGATCGTCGATGCGACCGGTCGCCGGAGTGCGCTCGCGCACCGCCTTGGCGTTAAACGCTTGAGGGAGAGGCGTTTGGTTGCGCTCTACGCGATCGGCCAGGCGAATTCCAGCCTGCAACTCAATCGTACTGTAGTCGAGGCGGTACCTAGCGGGTGGTGGTACGCCGCACGACTTCCATCCGGCGAACCAATTGCCGGCTTCCATACGTATCGTGAAGCGGCGAGGAGCCTTGTTAACGATTTGCGCGCCTGGAAACGCATCTTCAATAGTACATGGCATATCGCGAACATGCTGCTAGCCCCGAACTTCGACTGTGCCGTGCAGGTAATGGACGCGGGCGGCGCCCGTCTTGCGCAGTTCAGCGGTGGCGGATGGATTGCGTGTGGCGATGCCGCGACTTCCTTCGACCCGATTTCTGGTCAAGGCATTTTCTCCGCGCTTCAAAGCGGTAAAGAAACCGGTCTGATGCTGGCTGAAGCACTCAGTAGGCACGATGAAGGGATCCGCGCTTATTCAAATCGAATGGAAAGCGCATGGCAGATTTATAGCGCGCGGTGTAGCGGAGTTTACCGAATGGAGCGGCGTTGGGTCACCGAGCCTTTCTGGTCTCTCATGAGTGGAAACACCCTATGACTTATCGCCTCGGTCGCAATTCACGTCCGGAAGAAGAGATAGCGACATAATGCGTAACTATCTCGAGAAGCCGCATAGCCTATAGGCTGGAGGGGTCGACGCTGGACCGGCGGGCGCGGGACGGACCGCCGACTGTCGCCTAACTGTCGAATCCCTCGTAGACGAACGCGCCCCTGATCGCTTCCGCATCCTTTTCGCTGACGCCTTCCGCGCGGGCCACGTCGTACCAGGTGGCAGACACTTGCTCTCTCATGTTCTCCACGATCGTCTTTGCATCGACCGGGCCGAGCAAGAAACGCGTATGTTGCGACAAGATGTTGCTCGCGCAAGCGAAGCGGCCCTTGTCGCCGCAGATCATCGCCAGGTCCCTGCGTTCCTGCGCGATGACAGGCGATGGCGTGAGGTCATAAGCGGGCGACAAATTCCACTCACGATCCTTGGCGATCAAAGCGTGGTTGCGGGGGTGGTCGTCGATATTCGAGATGAGCGCGTTGAAGCACATGCGCCGGAATAACTCCGGCGCATCCCTTGAAGGGTTCGCGACGAGGCGCCGGATTTCTTCCGCTAATGAGATATACGACCAGCGGTCGCGCTCGTTTTCGTCGGCCTGCAAAAGCGTCAAGCCGCTGATCATGCGCGCGCGCGCGTATCCTTTTTCGGTTTTGAAGCGGTCGAATCTGCGCACAAGCAGCACGTCCTTGCCGCCGACTTCGAACGACGCGGCTCTCGGCCGCGCTAATTTCGCATTTCTTCGCGAGCACGAGCATCGCGTGCTCGACGCTCGCGTAATTCCAGCGATCGTCGGCGCGGTTGAATTTGGCGATCCAAAGCCCTTGGTCATCCTCAACAACCGTCTTGGGCCGCGCGCCGCCCATCGACGTGCCGATCAGCATGAGTTCTTCTATCTGAACGGCGTCGTCGCCTTTCTCCTTGATGTCATCGCGCACGATCGCGTCGGCGATTTCTTGCAGCTTCCCCAGTTCCAGCGTCTTATTGAATTTGCGGCGCGGCGGAGGGGGCTCTTGGCCCAACCCGAAGCTCAGCGCGCCGGCCCGGTCGTCAGGCAACTCAAGCAGATAGTCTAGTTCGCCGAGCATCGTTTTGCCGGAATGTTTTTCAATAACCCGCTGTCCCCAGGAGTCGGGCGCGGCATCGCGCAAAGCGCCGAACAAGCCGCGAAGGCGCGTCGTCTCGTATGTTTCGGCCGAGAGTTTCAGTTCGACCGGATCGATCTCGACCGCGTCATTCCGGGCAAGGTAGCTTTTGCCGTAGACGAACTTGCCGAGCGGCGTCCCGTCCCGGCTTTTGCTCAGCACGAAACGCCCGGCCGTGACTGACTCGGTTTGCCCCGGCAGGGTGATGTAAACGAAGCATTCCGTGGCCTGGTTTTTAGAAGTCATTGTCGAGTGCTCCGCTCTTGCGCGCGCGCACTCGCTCGCTCGCGGAGTCGCGCGCGAGCCCCTCCGTGTCTTTGGCCGGATCGGCCAAGTCTTCGACGGGCGCGAGCAGGCCGTAGACCCATAGCAACGCCAAGTAGACGGCGGCTCCGGTGGAGGGCTTGCCCTTTTCGGCCTCCATAATAGCGCGCGGCCCCGTGCCGATCCTCGTCGCCACGTCCTTGATGGTCATTTTGCGGCGTATGCGCGCCGTCCGCAGGTTCGTCCCGAGGCCCTTGAGGGCCCTTTCGACCGGGTGCGGCGGCGCGACAAATAGCTTGTTGGTGGCGGACATCTGCTTTCAAGAGCCTCTTAATACGGTTAAGATGCTTTCAAGATCATATAACCAATAGGCATGATTGTCTACTGAAATGCTTTTGAAAGCATCTTAATCCACATAAGGTGCTTTCGAGAGCAGTTCGCCCTCCGTGGCCTCACCAAAAGCACTGGGCTGACGGGGTTTCCGGTTGATTGCTCGGCCTTGGGCTTGAGAACAGACGGCGAACGGCGTAAGGCAATCTATCCCGCCTGAACTCAGCGCTGGAAATGTCGCGTATGCGCGGCCGCTGTGGGTCGAGGCATGCTGCGCAAAGCCCATCCCATGCCGACGACCGCCTCATCCGAGCTGCCTGTTCCCAATAGCTGGGATGAATTCGAGAATATTTGCGCCGATCTCTTCGGCCGGATTTGGAACGACCACAACGTTGTTCGCCATGGCCGCACGGGCCAGCGCCAACACGGCGTCGATATCCGCGGACAACTGCCCGCCGGCGGAATCGCGGGAGTGCAATGCAAGAAGAAACGTCAATGGCCCGTCGCCCAACTGACGACCAAGGACATCGATGATGAGGTCGCAGAAGCTCTCAAGTTCGAGCCGCCCTTGTCGGTATTTACGATTGCAACGAAGCCCTAATGATGCCAAGCTCCAAGCGCACGTTGATGCAATAACCGAACGCCACAAGGCGCAGGGTCTGTTCACCGTCCATCTTCTCGGCTGGAGCGAGCTGTGGCGGAGAATAACCGATCACCCTCAGCTCGTCGAAAAGCACTACGGCTTTGTCGCGCTATCTTCCATCAGCGCCAAGATCGACGAGATTCAAGACGCACCGGCTTGTTGCCGACAATCTTCGGCAATGGAGCCCGCCTGCCGGCGCGTCCGGCGCCGGCACACCACCCGACGCTTCAAATACGTTGCGCCCTGGCCTTGCCGAAGCACTCGAACGGGATTTTCAGCGGCGTTACGCGCAAGCGATGCAGCGTTCGATGTTTCCCGAGTTGCTAAAGACCGACCTCCTTCGGAATTTGGCGAATGAACTGCGCGAAGGGGCCGCCATAGGCGCCGTCGGCGGAGCTGCGTCGGACCATCTTTCTTCGCGCCGCGCGCAGCCGGGCATTGCGCAACGATGTCGGAGAGGCCGAAGAGTTTCTGGCCGCCGGAGTGGCGCTGCCCGGATCGGAACGGGATTTGGCGGCGCGCGCGCGCATCATGGAAGCGCGTGGCGATATCGAAGGCGCCATCCGCGCGCTGCGCGACGAAAGGGACACCGACTGCCGGTCCGTTATCCTCAGCATCATTGCCAAGCACAAAGGCAACTCCGCCGCCCTCGACTGGTTTCGCGATCAATCTCCTTCTCCCGCCGATCTCACGCCCAATGGCGTCATGGCGCTGTG
>CAWFBN010000115.1:0-12425 GCA_963813955.1 uncultured Alphaproteobacteria bacterium
CGACCCGCGCAAGGCCGATGGCATGCGCTTCACCATCAATCTCGTCACGCCCGACAATGGCGAGAAGCACCTCATCGAGATGAGCAACGCGACGCTGACCAACATCAAGGGCGAGCAGGCGAAAAACCCGGATCTCACCATCACCCTCAATCGTGCTGACCTCAACCTGGTGATGATGGGCGTCAACTCCTTCGACGATCTGATCAAAGCCGGCAAGGCGACATTCGCAGGCGACCGGAAGCCTTTCGATCAGCTCAGGAGCATCATTGTCGCTTTCGCGCCCAATTTCGAGATCATGCCGGGAACGGCGGCCCGGAACTCAGGCGCGACGGACGCGAAGCCGGATCGGGAATTCGCGCTGCCCGACCTCATGCCGGCGGACGCGGCCGGCGACTGACGGCGGCTATTTAGCGGCTGTAATCCAGCGGAATAAAAGGCATCTCACAAGGAACCCCGGCAGACGCGAGCCGTTTCTCCAACGGTTTGGCTGCCGGAGGGAAAAAATTTGGCCTCGCGCATCATCCATCTCATCAATCCGAAAACCGATTCGCTGACGACGCGCCCGATTTATTTCAATCGGGCGCTTTACTCACCTCTGGCAGGTCTGCTCGCCGTCGCCGCCTGCATACCGCGCGACCAATATGAGGTGGTGCTGACCGACGAGAATATCGAAACCATCGATTTCGACATCAAGGCCGATCTCGTCGGCATCTCCGCCATGACCTCCTACGTCAATCGCGGCTATGAAATCGCCGGCCTGTTCCGCGCCAAGGGCGTTCCCGTGGTCATGGGCGGCGTGCATCCGAGTTTCATGGCGCAGGAGGCGCTCGCGCATTGCGACGCCGTCGTGGTCGGCGAAGCCGAACTGGTGATGGACAAGCTGCTGGCCGATCTGCGCGCCGGCGCCATGCGCGGCCTTTATCAGGCGCCCCGGCTGCATTCGATGGTCGGCATGGCGATGCCGCGCTACGATCTGCTCAAGAAAAACCGCTATGTGAACCGCACCTTTGTGCAGACGTCGCGCGGCTGCCACACCGGCTGCACCTTTTGCGCCGAACCGCTGATGAACGGCCTGAAATTCCGCTACCGGCCGGTCGACGAGGTCATGGCCGAAATCGAGAATTGCGGTTCGCGCGATATTTCGATCAATGACGCCGACTTTTTCGGCACGCCCGAGCGGCCCAAGGAGGTCATGCGCGCGCTGAGGGGGCGCGGGATTACCTGGCAGGCCGGCGTGACCTCAAAGCTGGCGGAAGACGACCGCATGCTGGAACTGGCGGCCGAAAGCGGCTGCACCATGCTGAGCATCGGCTTCGAATCGATTTCGCGCGAAACGCTCAAGAGCGTGCACAAGATGGTCAACCAGCCCGACCATTTCGCGGCCCTGGTGGAAAAAATCCACTCTTATGGCATTTCGGTGTTCGGCCTGTTCATGTACGGCTTCGATGGCGACGGGCCGGATGTGTTCGACGCCACCGTCGATTTCCAGCTGCGCGCCGGCTATGACGCTTGCGCCTATTCGGCGCTGACGCCCTATCCCGGCACGCTAACCTGGTATGAGATGAAAAAGGCCGGCCGCATCGTCTCCTATGACTGGACGATGTATGATCAGGGCCACGTCGTCTTTCGCCCGGCGCGGATGGAGCCCGATCAGCTGCGGCTCGGCCTCGACGCTTCCTACAAGAGATTTTATTCGGTGGGCTCGATCGCCAGCCGCTTTCCGCTGACCGGCAAACGCCGCCGCGCGCAATGGCTGCTCTATAATCTGTTCATGCGCCGGGCGTCGCGGACCGAAAATATCGAGTCGATCGCCCCGGCGACCGACGCGCCCGGCTTCGCGCCCAACCCGCCGATCCTGCCCGTCAAGCGTGAATGGCGGCAGGCCGTGCTGGAGGCGATCGAGCCGGAGGAGCGGCAGCGCAAGGCGGGCTGACGTTTACCATTCAGAAATTCCGCTGCACCCGGATGCGGCCCGACCATTCGTTGGAGGTGGTCGGCCACTCGGTGACGGAGCCTGCTTGCGGCGCGGTCGGCTGGCGCTAGCGGCGTCGTCTTGCCTTGGGTGAAGGCGACTTCGCCGCCGACCATCAGGTTTTTCAATGGCGTCCAGGTCAGATTGGCGCCGACCGAGGATCTCGCGGTAATTGCTCGGCCCGGCGACGCCGGCGGAAGATTTGGCGGGATCGGCGTAATTCATGCCGAAAAAGCTGGCGAACAGGGTGGACGAGACGGTCGGCGTCCAGAAATGCTTGAAGGCCGCCACCAGCGCATAGCCGGAGGACGGGTCGCATTGGCCAAAGGGCCGCCCCGTGGTCATGCAGTCATAGTCGAAACTCGTGAGGCCCGGCGAGGCGGCAAGGCGCGGATTGGCGATGCCGGGATGGGCGGGATCGTTGACCCCGCCGAACAGGGGCTGATTGTTGCCGGTCAGATAGGCGGAGGCGCCGCGTGCGTAAGTCGCCTGCAGGATCATGGCGTCGGCGTCGGAAAGATTGGGCAGGTTGACCTTCAGCCCGCCCTGCGCGGCGAAGCCCCATTGCGTCGAGGCGGCTTCGTCCGGCTGGCCCGAGGCCACCGACGGCGGCGCGGCGTAGCGGGTGCGCAATTCATGCGCCGCGCCGCTGACCTGCGCCAGTCCGAACGGCGTATCTACGCGCAACGCCGCTACTGCGTCCGGGATCGCCGCGCCCGAATAATCGGCGGAAGCGGCGGGGTTGACCGATTGCCCGATCAGATTGCGCCGCTCGCGATTGTTTTCCAGCGCCAGCGCCGCCAGCACGCCCGGCGTGGGCGAAAACCGGTAGGCCAGCATTTCGGTGCGGGCGTTGGAGCCGCGCAGCGGCATGATGTTATAGGCGTCGGCGTAAAAGTCGAACACCGACTGGGCGCGGCCCGCCGTGAAACCGGCGAATTCGAGCCAGGCCTGATCGAGGCGGGTGAAATTGCGCCAGGCGTTGACGTCATAGCCGGTGAGATTGGCCTGCTGGCTGTAAACGCCGGCGGCATTGGGCGACAGCAGGCCGGCGCCGAACACCGAGGTCGCGTCCACATAGCCCGAAATGACGCCGGCCTCGGTCGGCAACCGCGCCTCAAGGGTGGCGCCGACGCCGCCGCCGCCGCCGAAAGCGGGAGGCGTCGGCGCCTTGGAGAGCGAAGCCGGCAGGCGCGAACCGGGATTTGGCGTAAAGGCCGAGCGCGGCACACGGCGCAGGGCGAGATCTCTCCACCACCATGCCGCCGAGCGCGCAGGCAAACGTCCGTGCCGGGCAGGGTGAAATAGCCGGCGCCATAGGCGTCGCAGGTGCGGGCATAGGTAATCGGCGCGGAACGCGCAGCGTCGGCCGCCAGCGCGCGAGGGCGCGACGGGCAAAAGGGTCAGCAAAAGCGCGCAGCCAGCGAGACTCGCGCAGTCGAGCCTCCGGCGCAGGCCGAGTTTCATGATACACCCACTGTCGCCTGTTCCACGACCGATACGCTGTCGCGGATGAACAGGCGCCTAACGCATGATTGGCCGAGAAGCTCGAAAGCCCGCCAATAAGCCAAATATAGCACTTCGCGCGCGGCTTTTTCCGGCGCCGACTCACGCCATGTCCGGTTCTTCGTCCTTCTGTTGCGCTTCCGCCACAGCAACGGCGGTCATGTTGGCGATGCCGCGCGCGGTGATCGAAGGCGTGAGAATATGCACGGGCCGCGCGGCGCCGAGCAGGATGGGACCGACCGGCAGGGCGTCGGCCATCATCTTGGTCATCTGGTAGGCGATATTGGCCGAGGGCAGATCGGGCATGATGAGCACATTGGCCTCGCCCTTCAGCCTTGAGCCGGGCAGCACGCGGTTGCGCACTTCCTGCGACAGCGCGCTGTCGGCCTGCATTTCGCCATCCACTTCGAGGTCGGGCTCGGCATGGCGGATCAGATTCAGCGCCGCGCGCATCTTGAGCGCCGAGGGCGCAGTCGTCCGTGCCGAAATCCGAATGCGAGACGAGGGCGATTTTCGGCTTCAGGCCGAAACGCCGCACATGGACGGCGCAGAGCAGGGCGGTTTCGGCGATTTCCGCCGCCGTGGGGTCGCGGCGCACATGGGTGTCGGCGATGAAGAAGGCGCCCTTGCTGGTGATCATCAGGCTCACCGCCGAATAGTCGCTGGCGCCCGGCGCGAGGCCGATGATGTCCTTGACGTAGTGCAGCCGCGACGGAAAATTTCCCGCCCAACCCGCACAGCAGCGCGTCGGCCTCGCCGCGCTTGACCGCCAGCGCGCCGATCACCGTGTTATTGGTGCGCACGAGGGTGCGCGCCGTATTGGGGTTGATGCCGTGGCGTCCGGCGACGGCCAGCAGCGTGTCGACGTAATCATTGTAGCGCGGGTCGTTTTCCGGATCGATCAGGGCGAAATCGCGGTCGATGGCGAGGGACAGGCCGAACTGGACCAGCCGCTTTTCGACCACGGCGCGGCGACCAATCAAAGTCGGGCGAGCAATGCCTTCCTCGACCACCGACTGCACCGCGCGTAGAACGCGCTCGTCCTCGCCGTCCGAATAGATCACCCGCTTGGGATTGGCCTTGGCGGCGGCCATCAGGGGCTTCATGATGAAGCCGGAGCGGAACACCGTGCGCTCGAGCTTTTCCTGATAGGCGTCGAAATCCTCGATGGGTTTTTTCGCCACGCCGCTCTCCATCGCCGCCCGCGCCACGGCGGGCGCGATGCGCAGGATCAGGCGCGGATCGAAGGGCGAGGGGATCAGCGAATTCTTGCCGTAGAGCGGCACGTCGCCGCCATAGGCGCGCGCCACGACCTCCGAGGGGGCCTCGCGCGCCAGCGTGGCGATGGCGTTGACCACGGCGAGCTTCATCGCCTCGTTGATGGTGGTCGCATGCACGTCGAGCGCGCCGCGGAAAATATAGGGAAAGCACAGGACATTATTGACCTGGTTGGGGTAATCCGAGCGGCCGGTGCACAGCATGGCGTCGGGCCGCACGGCGAGGGCGTCTTCCGGCGTGATTTCCGGATGCGGATTGGCCAGCGCCAGAATGAGCGGGGTCGGCGGCCATGGTCCTGACCATGTCCTGCTTGAGCACGCCGCCCGCCGACAGGCCGAGGAAGACATCGGCGCCGGGAATGACTTCGGCCAGCGTGCGGGCGTGCGGTCTCCTGCGCAAAGGTCTCCTTGAGCGGGTCCATCAGCTTGTTGCGGCCCTTGTAGACCACGCCTTCGAGATCGGTGACGAAGATGTTTTCGCGCTTCGCCCCCAGCGCCACCAGCAGGCTGAGGCAGGCGAGCGCCGCCGCGCCTGCGCCGGAGGCGACGATCTTGGCGGTTTCGATGGTTTTGCCCGCCAGTTCCAGGCCGTTGCGCACGGCGGCGCCGACGATGATGGCGGTGCCATGCTGGTCGTCGTGGAACACCGGGATCGACATGCGTTCGCGCAAAAGTCGTTCGACTTCAAAGCACTCCGGCGCCTTGATGTCTTCGAGGTTGATGCCGCCAAAAGTCGGCTCCAGCGCGGCGATGGCGTCGACCAGTTTTTCGACGTCGTGGCCGGCCATTTCCAGGTCGAACACGTCGATGCCGGCGAATTTCTTGAACAGGACGGCCTTGCCCTCCATCACCGGCTTGGCCGCGAGCGGGCCGATGTCGCCGAGGCCGAGCACGGCGGTGCCGTTGGTGATGACGGCGACGAGATTTTGCCGGATGGTGTAATCGGCGGCGCAGGCCGGATTTTCAGCGATGGCGAGGCAGGGCGCGGCGACGCCGGGCGAATAGGCCAGCGCCAGATCGCGCTGGTTGCCGAGCGGTTTTGTGGCAACAATCTCGAGTTTTCCCGCACGCGGATGGGAATGATAGACCAGCGCGCCGGATTGCATGTCGGAAGAAAGACGATCGTTCATGGCTTATCCTTGCCGGGTCGATTGAGTGCGGGTGTTGAGATTGTGGATGACGCCCCCATCCTTCGAGACGGCCTCCCGGCCTCCTCAGGACGAGGGCTCCTGAAGAGCATCGCTCACGAGCCGCCCTTTTGAGATGCGACTTTGACATTCCCGCTTGCGCCGTCGAGACGGAAAAAAGGTCTACGGCTTTCCGGTCGCCGGATAGGGGGTGGTGACGTCGATGCGGTTCACCAGAACCATGAGATTGTCGATATGGCTCAGGTCGCCGATCTTGAGCGGCGTGTCCTTGCCCTTGACCCTGAGCGTCAGGATCCGGGGGTCGGCGATGAAGCGGTCGAGCGCCCGCGCCGTGACGGCGATGGCCGGCGCGCCGGAAAACAGCAAGGGCGCCTGCGCCACGATGGCGCGCCATTCGGCCTTGATCGTCGCCGGACTCTCGCGGCGGGTCAGCGCGACATAGGCGACGACCTTGTCGAACAGTCCGGCGTCGGTCACGTCGATCTGGGTCCAGTCCACCGTCGCCTCTTGCATGGCTTCGCCGCGCGCCGCCTTTTCGCCGGTCAGGGCGGTTTTCGTCAGATTCGAGATCTGGCCGCTGAAGGCGATCTTGCCGATTTTGCGGAAGTCGAA
Organism: uncultured Alphaproteobacteria bacterium; assembly: GCA_963813955.1. Classification (GTDB taxonomy): domain Bacteria; phylum Pseudomonadota; class Alphaproteobacteria; order Rhizobiales; family Beijerinckiaceae; genus Rhodoblastus. The sequence goes on from CAWFBN010000115.1 coordinate 6,516, forward strand.
GGAATAATCGAGGAGCTTGTAGATCTTGGCGGCCGCGTCATAACTGCCGGCGAAATGCGCGTCTGCCGCGACTTCCGGGATAGCCGAAGGAGGTCAGCGTCTGGCCGCCCCTGGATTGCGGGGGCATTTTCGCCGAAAGGTCGGAGAATGTCGCGGCAACGTCACGCGGCGCGCCATCGGCGTCGAGCGTCTGATCGATCTTGGCCGCGCCGGAATGGATGACCACGCGATTGCCGCCGGGCGCGCCGGCCGCCGTTGCCTTGTCCACCACCGTCATGTCGCCGCCCGCCCAGTCGAGATGGTCGAATCGGAAGGCGGCGAGACCGACGTCGCCGGCGCGCAGGGCCGCGGCGAGACCGGGCAGCGAAATATGGCCGATGCGCAGCGCGCCGGAATGGAGGGTCGAATTCGCCGCTGTCGTCGGGCAACACGCCATCAATCGAGCCAAGGCTCAGCGACTCGGCGCCGCCCTTGGCGACATTGGTCGCGACAATGTCATGCAGCACGAAACGGTCGCCCTTCTCGGTGAGAATGGCGGCTTCCGGACTCTTCGAGTTCGCGGGCGGTCATGCGCTCGAGCAAGGCGCCGGCCTCCTCCCGCGACAGGGCGCCGGAAAACAGGCTGGCGGCTTCCGCCTGGGTCAGGTCGCAATCGCTTAACACCACGGATTTGAAGGTGATGCGGCTGTTTTCGCCGGTCTTGAGCACCGTTTCGTCCAGCGTCACGTCGCCGGCCCAGACCGGCGCCAGAAAGCCCGGCGCGGCAAGGCAGGCGAGAGCGAGCGTCGCTGCGCGGAAAGATCGCGGCAAGGAAAGCTGCGACAGGGAAAATTGAATCATGAGTCACTCCGGCAGCGGGGCAAATTGCGTTTGGACCAGATCTTGCGGCGAAATCCATGCGCAGCACTGGTATTGCCGGACGATAGGACTATTTTGCGGCAAATCGAACAAGACTCAAACGATGAGGGCAGAATAATGGTCGAAGTGGTCACACGCGAGGAATTGAAAAAAGGTTTGGCGGACGGGTCCATCGCGCTGATCGATGTGCGCGAGCCCCATGAATTTGCCGCTGGCCATATTCCGGGCGCAGCCTTGCTGCCGCTTTCGCGTTTCGACCCGGCGCAATTGCCCCGCGAACCGGGCAGGCGCATCGTCTTTTCCTGCCGCTCCGGCCAGAGAACCCTTCAGGCGATTGAAATGGCGCGGCTTGGCGGACGCAGCGACGCCTGCGCCCATTACGCCGGGTCGATGAATGACTGGGTTGCTTCCGGCGAAAAAGTCGAAGTCTGAACCTTTCAGGCCGCCGCCGATGCAGGCTTCGGCGCCGGAGCAGGGAGAGCGACGATGCCCGCTGTCGCCGCGCGCTCGGATTCCAGCAGGCTCCAATGGAGCAATTCCAGCCTGCCGTCGTCGTGTTCGGCGATGGCGGTGCAGGATTCGACGAAATCGCCGGTGTTCACATAGGTGATGCCGTCGATGTCGCGGATCGCGGCGTGGTGGATATGGCCGCAAACAATGCCGTCGACGCCGCGCTTGCGCGCCTCGCCGGCCAGCAGGACCTCGAAGTCGCCGATGAAATTGACCGCGTTCTTGACCTTGAGCTTGGCCCATTTCGAGAAGGACCAATAGGGCAGGCCGGCTTTTCTGCGGAGGACATTGAACCAGGTATTGGCCCAGATGGCGAAATCATAGGCCCAGTCGCCGAGATGGGCGAGCCAGCGGGCGTTGCGCACCACAATGTCGAACTGGTCGCCATGCACGACCAGAAACCGCTTGCCGTCGGCGGTCTCATGGATGACGTGGTCGACCACTTCGACGCCGCCGAACTCCATGCCCATGAATTCGCGCGCGAATTCATCGTGATTGCCCGGAATGAACACCACGCGGGCGCCCTTGCGCACCTTGCGCAGTAGTTTCTGGATCACGTCGTTATGGGACTGCGGCCAATACCAGCCCGATTTGAGCCGCCAGCCGTCGAGAATGTCGCCGACAAGGAAGAGTTCGTCGGATTCGTTGTGTTTTAAAAAATCCAGCAGCAATTCGGCCTGACAGCCGCGCGTGCCAAGATGAATATCCGATAAAAACAGCGTCCGATAGCGGTTCGGCTCTTGCGTGTCATCATGCGATTCGTTCATGGCGCAACCTGCTGAAACGTTATTCTCTGAATGTGGTGGCGCCAAATTGTTGCGTCCCGATGACGATGCTGCTTTTAGTCGCCAGATGTTCACCGGAATTCTGCTCAAAACGCTCTCGACCCTGGCCTTTACCGCTATGTCGATCGGGGTGCGCGCCGCCTCGCCGGTCTGTCCGGTGGCCGAAATCGTGTTTTTCCGTTCGGCTTTCGCATTGGTGGTGCTGGGGATTTGGCTCGGGGCCAATGGCGGCTTTCCCGGCCATCTGGCGACGCGGCGGCCTCTCGGGCATCTCGGGCGCGGGCTGTCGGGGTCGGCGGGCATGTTTGCCAATTTTTTGAGCCTGTCGCTGCTGCCGCTCGCCGACGCCACCGCCTATTTCTACGCCTCGCCGATTTTCGTCACCCTGATCGCGGCGTTGGGCCTGCGCGAAAAAGTGCATGTTTCGCGCTGGGTGGCGGTCGTGATCGGCTTTGGCGGCGTGCTGATCATGCTGTCGGATCATTTCGGGCTGGTCGCGGCGGCCGAATCGCGGCCCGCCGAAGGCTTGGGGGCGACGGTCGCCCTGTCGGGCGCGGGATTTGCCGCTCTGTCGATCATCCAGACGCGGCGGCTGACGCTGTCGGAACATACCGGCGCCATCGTCTTCTATTTCACTTGCCTGACGACATTTGCCGGCGCCGTGGTGCTGGCGCTGGCGCAGGTCTGGCCGACAGGGATATTGGCGTCGCAGGCTTTTGTCGCGCCGGGAGCGCGCGAATGGATCGCTTTGGCGGTCATCGGCGTTTCGGGCGGCGTCGCGCAAATCCTGGCCACCCAGTCCTATCGCTTTGCCGACGCCTCGCTGCTCGCCTCCTTCGATTATCTCGCCATGCTGTGGGCGCTGCTGGCGAGCCTGGCCTTTTTCGACCAATGGCCCTCGCCGGTGGTTTTCGCGGGCGCGGCGGCCATTACCGTTTCTGGACTGCTCGCTATTCTTGGCGAAAGAGTTGCGCGGCGGAAAGCGGCGGGCCTCTTGCGCCTTTCATCAGTTTTGTGTTCGATATTCCAAACGAAATCGGGTATTATTGCAAACGGTTTGACGCTTTCATTTTTGCAGGGTCAGGTCATGGGAATCGAAGGACGGGACAAGCAAAAGGCGCTCGAAGCCGGCGCCGTGGCGGTATCGGGACAATTGGGCAAGACCGTGCAGAGGCTGCGCAAGGCCTATAACCTGTCGCTTTCCGAGCTTTCGGAGCAATCCGGCGTCGCCAAGTCGATCATCAGCCAGATCGAGCGCAACGAGACCAATCCGACGCTGGCCACGATCTGGCGTCTGGCGCAGGCGCTGGACGTCTCCATCGAGCGCGTGCTGCGCGACAATGTCGAATTCCCCCTTCATCGAGAAGCTGTCGCGCGGCGACACGCCCATCCTCGTCTCCGACGATGGCAAATGCCGTTTGGCCATTACCGGCTGGATCAAGACGGTGGAATGGCTGCAATATTACGATTTTTCCGCCGATCCGGGCGGCGTGCTGGAATCCGACGCCCATCAGCTTGGCGCGGTGGAATGTCTGTCCACCCTTGACGGCGAATTGCAGGTGGAAGTCGCGGGCGAGACGGAAATCGTCCGCGCGGGCGAAACCCTGCGCTACCGCGTCGACCGCCCGCACCTGATCCGCAACGCTGGAACCCTCCCGGCGCGGGCGGTGATGGTGTGCATTTTGAAGGCGGCGGCGATGGAGTGAGGTTTTTAGCGAATGATTCGGGCGATGTTGTTTTTGCTTGCGATGGTCGGCGGCGCGTCGTCCGTCCAGGCGCAGGCTTACATGAATTTCAAATGCGCCGACGGCGGCGGTTTCTCGCTGATTTTCGAAAAGGCGGGAACGGCTCTCGTCATGATCGACGGCGGCGCGCTTCGCCTGCAAAAACGCAAGGCGGCGTCCGGCCTGTGGTATGCCTCGCCTCACGGCGATCTTCGCGTCACTGGCGGAAGGGCGCGGTTCAACATGACCGGCCGCTCGCCGACGAGTTGCGTCAAGGTTGACGAGAGACGGTGAGGGGGGTGCCTCAACGAAAGCGTGGCGAACCAAAAGCCCGCAATGCTTGAACATTGCCGGTGTTCAGGCGCAACAATTAAGCCATCGCGCAGCCTGTCTCCCGAGCCCGTTTCGTTATCGAACAGGTCTCGCACCGCATCCAACGCCTTTTGACGAAATTCTGGATGGACTTCTATCGGAAAGAAGCGCGCCCACGGGTATCTATCCAAAAGCTGCAACGCTTCGTTCCAACTGTTTACGGCCTCCGACTGTGATATGAATTGTTCCTCGATAAAGTCAGCGTCATCTAGAAACATGGCCGAACAGTCGTCCACATACATAGTAAATGACCATTCGTTGACAGCGCGGATTAGCTTAGCGTGATACCGCCACCTTCGACGCCTACGGCGATGATGGTTTCCAGTGCTGCGGTCTTCGCTTCTTTTGTTTTGCGCGCTTGTGCATTTTGGCCTCCGCTCTCCTTTTTGGGGCGTCAACTTTCGAATAAAGCCCCGGCGATAGCTCGTCGTCTAGTTATGCGATACATTCACATTACGAACTTCACGAGAGTCAGGAATGTATCGGCCAGTTACAATTGATTAATAGCTCCAAAATAAGGTAGTACCTTGATATGAATGATTTTAGCATCAATTTCGGAAAGTCTCAGGTTAAGTGGCGGCGCAACCATATTTCTGATCAGGTACGGAACTTTCAACGGAAAGCCGTATCCTTGGATTCTACGTGCTGGGAAAGAGAATTTGTGGTCAGAAATTCGTGATAGCCTTTTCCCGCTTATATAGAAGCTAATGATATTAGTATGCACACACAGGTTAACAACCTCAAGAGTTCATATGTGCTAATATTTATTTCCCATTCCGACAAGCGGAAGGGCTGTCATTATTGGCGGGGTTTCTTCGGAAGCACGTATCAGAGAAAATTCGAAATGTTACCAATGTCGAACTTGAATACGCGGAATCTAAGACCTTGATCCCAAAACCCTTCTTGGCAAGTCTGGCAAACGCAGCAGACAATCAAACATCTCCCGATATCGCATTCCTGGTGGATACCGAGCATGGGCGAGGACTAATTCTTACAGAGAGCAAGCTCACGGAACATCATTTTTATGGGTGCTCCGGTCAGAAAAGGAGAAGAAAAATCCTGACAGGGAGGTATGTTGAGAAACTGGGAGGCGTTAAGCGACAACATTGACCATTGACGCTAATTGTTGGCAGATGCACTGGAAAAATGGTGTACCAGAGGAAATATTGGGAGCACATCTGCCTAAGCGACGACGGAAAAAGAGCATTTAAGACATTAAACCGCAGCCACGGATGGCTATCAACTTTTCCGCCAACAAGCGCTTGCTGAAGCCTTTGCTAAGGCATGCGGTGACGACGGCGAAAAAAAATACGACCTCGTCGTGTCCAGCGTTGCATATGATGGGCGCAATGAGGCGCTATTAGATTGCCTGAAAACCACAGGCGTCGATAGTTTCGCGAAGGATTGGGGCGCTTTATTTTGCGGAAAGTCGCAGTTTGCGACATGGACCCATCAAGAATGGGTATGATGGGTGCGCAACAATGATAGCGCTGGGGAATGGCGCGAATGGTTGGAGTACATCGAGGGCCGCTATGGATATTAGCTGCAATTCCAAGATTTAGCCCCTCATCCGGCGCTTTGCGCCACCTTCTCCCGCAAGGGGCGCAGGGATAGCCCCCACAGCGCGCGCTCCGGCGGATAAACCGTCGAACCGTCGTAGC
>CAWFBN010000116.1:0-52116 GCA_963813955.1 uncultured Alphaproteobacteria bacterium
CCGATCTTGGACTCGATGACCGGCGCGCTGGTGATCTTGTCGTCGAGCACGATGGCCATCTTGCGGCCCACGTTCTCGCCGGTCAGCTTCTCCATCATGTCGGAGCCCTGCCGGTTCATGGTGAACGAAACCTCGGGCCGGCCCATCTCGTCCCAGGTTGCATCCGCCATGGCCAAATACTCGCCGGTCACCCCGGCGCGCTTCTTGAGCAGGTAGGTGCGATAGAACTTGTCGGGCGCGGCTTCGCCACTCTCGCGCGGACTGATCTCCTCGAGCGCCAACTCGCGATCCGGGGGCACCGCCAACTCGCCCGCCAGGCCGGCAATAAACTTCTCCAGCCCCTGACGGTCCTTGCTGCGCAGAAACACGTCTTCGTGCTGCGCGCCCGAGTGCTTCTCGGTCCAGGTTTCGGGCTCAGCCTTGATGGGGCCTTCCTTGGGCAGGCTGGCGGCCAGCTTCTTCATGTACTCCGTGCCGTCGTCGACAATCTTGAACTCAAGCTGGGCGGTGCGGCCGATGATGCTCTTGATGCGCTCGAAATCGGACTGTTTGAGGCCAGGCAGCTCGACCACGATGTCGGTGCCCTTCTTGATGATGGTGGGCTCGGCCACGCCGAACTTGTCCACCCGGCCGCGGATGGTCTCGATGGCCTGGCGCAACGCCAACTCCTCCACCTCAGCCACGCGGTCAGGGTCGTAGCGAAGCCGAACCGTGCCCGCCGCGGCATCACGACTGACCTCGTCGAGATCGCGGCGGTAGGGCTTGAGCAGCTCCGCATCCACGCCAGCCAGGCCGGCTGGATTCTTGAAAGAAATCACCATGTCGTCGCGCCCTTCCCGCGCCACGGTGACATCCGCGGTCTTCTTCTTGACGGCGTCCTCGATGTCGTTGGATAGACGATCCACCTTGCTCGACACTGCCTTGTCGATATTCACCTCGTAGACCAGGTGCAGGCCACCCTGCAAGTCGAGTCCAAGTTGGATGCGCTTGGCAAAGTGGTCCTTGAAGAAAGCCGGACGCTTCTCCTCGGGCACCACCGTGGGCACCAAGTAGAGACAGGCGAGAATGATGGCACATCCGTAAAGGACGGCCTTCCACCACCACGATCGTTCCATGAAATGATCCTTGCTGCGCTAGGAGGCCTTGTCGTCCGATTTGGGAGTTTCGCTGAACTTGTGGCGACCCGTGACTGCACTGCGCAGGACGCGGAGACGGACGCCCTCCTGTACCTGCAACGTGACCACATCGTCCTTGATTCCCGTGATGCGCCCGATGAGTCCACCGCTGGTAGCGACATCATCGCCCTTCTGCAATTCGGACAGCATCTTCTGGTGTTCTTTCGCCTTCTTGGACTGCGGACGAATGACCAGAAGATACATGACGCCGAAGATCAGCAGCATGGGAATCAGCATGCCGCCGAGCGCACCGCCCGGAGACGACGAGCCTGAAGACGATGCCTGGGCCAATGAGACAAAGTATTGAGTCACGAAGGGAAACGCTTAGCAGAGGGGGGATCCGGGGTCAAGCTAAGCCGGTGGGGGGTAGGCGCGATAGCCGCAGGAGGTCGTGGACGTAGACGTGGCCAGCCGCGGCCGGGTCGCTATGCCTGGCCATCGGCTGCCTCGAATCCCCGAAGTCTCTCTAGCCGCCGGGGTGGTCTCTGCCGGAACTTCTCGACCGAAGACCGCATCGGACTTGAACTTGCCAGGCAGATAGCGGTCGAGACGACCCAACCACCAGAGCAGCGGCCAGCGCCAGCCAGCACGAGCAGGGTCAGGTACAGCCGCCAGGGCGATCGCTTCTGCGCAAACGGGTCGCGCAACTGGCGCCGCGCTCCCCGCGGCAGCGCCGCCACCTTGGTCAGGGCCGAGCCAAAGGGAATGTTGATCTTGGCCAGGGCGTTCACCGACCAGCCGTTCGCGTCCAGGATGGGGCCCACGTTGCGCTGGCGCAGCTTGAGCCAGGCGATGAGCATGGACGGGCCCGAGATGGCCAGCAGCAGGCCCAGCGCTCCCACTGGCATCCACATGCCCAATCCCAGAAATGTGGCCAGGATGCTGGACAGGAAGGTCGCCATGCCAGCGACGGCCACGCCGATGGCGGCCACCGTACCCACGTCGATCTTCTTTGGCTCGGGCGTCTTTGCCGCCGTCGCTTCGGCCTTGGTCTTGTCGGCGTGCGCGGTTTGCAACGCCGCCGCTTGCGTCTTCTGCCGCGATTCCTCATCGGCGGCCGAGGCGCGTTTGGCCACCTGCTCCTCGATCATGCGCACGAATCGCTTGTACGGCGCCCAGGCGGCCTGCCGGATGTTGATGGGATTCTCGATGATGCGCGTGACTGTGGCGTCCCAATCGCTGCCCTTGTGGTCGTAGAACACGCCGTTGCGACCCACCATCAGATTGTCCGTGCCTCCGCCGGTGACCACCGCAACGATACTGCGCTTTTCGCCCGCCTTGCGGGTGCAGTCGCAATAGATCAGGTAGGCCCGGGCCAGGCCAGCGACCGCGGCGTGCTTGCTGGCATCTTCGACCGGCAAACACAGGCTGCAACTACGGCCGTCCAGATAGAGCGTGCCGACCTGAAAGATGGCGCGGCGCTGGCCGTAGAACTCGGAGAAGTTGACGAAGTTGCGCACCAGGCGCACCAGGTCGCGGCGGAAGAGGATCATCTTCTCCACCAGATCGATCTGACTGCTCTGGTCCTCCAGGGCCGCGTCCTTGACCACCAGTGCGCTCAAATCCTGGCGGAAAGTCCCGGCATGCAGCTCGCGCACGCGGGCGTCGCCCAACGCCGCCAGCGCGGCGGACGGCCGGGCGGCCTGCCAGGCGAAAAAGGACGCCAGTCTCTCCTTGATGGTGGTCCAGTCCGATTCGGTCAGCGTGGTCTTGTCAGCGCCCAGCATGGGCCGGACGGCGGCAGAAACCAGAGTCGCCACCTTGGCCGCCCAGGCCGGATTCAGCCCTTGCTGGAGCGACAAGGGACGCTCGGCTCCGATGGCGGCAAGCGGAGCTGCGCGATCTCGGCCGCCTCGTTGGTCAGGCTCTTGCCCGCCAGCGCGGCCAGGTCGCTCTCGCCGGGAGCGAGCGCCACGACGGCGCGGCTGTCAAAGGCAGCCAGGCGGCAGCGGGCGAAGTAGTCGTCGAGTTTGGCTCGAACTGCGGCCACGGCCTCGGCAGCCTCGCTCGTGGCTCTGCCCAACGGCCGAATGGCAGCGTCCTGGTCGGCCTGACCAAGCCAGGCTACCGTGGCGGCGGCCTCCTCGAAGAACTTGTCGATGTTGGCTGATCCACGCCCGGCTTGCCGCTCCGGTCAGGCTTGGGGCCCATGGCCGTGATGATGTCCGCTATGGCCCGGCGGGTGGGTTCGTCATCGGCACTGTCAGCCGGTACGATTCCGTCGCCATTGAATCGGCTGGCAGCCAGAATTTCGGCGGCGCCGGCCACATCCTCGGCCGAAACCGTGCTGGCCTCGGGCCGGCCCAGCTTGGCGAGCAGGCGCCGGGACGCAGCCAGCAGATCGCGGCCGAGTTGGGTTTCCTCCTTGATGGAGGCAAGCGGAACAGAATTGCCCTCGGTAAAGAGGTCGTCCAGACTGCGAAAAACCTGCTTGGCCCAGTCCACCGCGGCCAAGATTTCGGGTGGCCGGACGTGCCCGTCGTGATCCGTGTCGATGCATTCCAAGGTGCGGCTGTCGAACTCCAGGCCCCGCGTGGGACAGGAGAGCGCCATCCACAACTTCTGGTCGAGTTCGCTCAGGTTTTCCAGGTCGGCCCCCTGGGCGAGCACGACCTGGTCCACGTCGCCCGCACGGAAAAACTTCCAGCGGTGCGGTTCTTTGTTCTTTTCACCCATGAAAGCCACCTTTCGGTAAAAAGGGCGCGAGGCGCCTGGCCGCGTGGGGAGCCGGCGAGCTTTGCTCGCCGCGCACCATCGCGGGAGGGCTTGGGAACCCTCCCAGGGTTCCCATCTTATTAGAAGAATGAGTAGAGCAGCGTGATCTCGGTGAGCGTGTCGACCTTGTCGGCGAACTCCCAGGAGAAGTAGACAGGGTAGCGGGATAGCAGTCGTGCCGGCGGGCGCGCCCTAAGACAACCGACGGAACCGGCCGGGGCGCGGGGTTCTGGTCGTACTTGATGGTGAAACTGATACCAAGCGCCAGCTTCTTGAAGAGATTCGTGCTGAGCCCCAACTTACCGTTGATGCGCGTGTCGTGAAAGGCATCGACGCCGGTGGAGCCGTCGTTGGCGTTGTAGGCCTTTGTTTCGTGGTTGAGGTTGAACAGGGCTTCCACACTCGCGGTCAGGCCGGTTGCCGAAGTGAGCGAAAGTGTCTCGCCAACCAATATGCGCGCCGAGTGAATGGTGACCGGGTCGATGGTCTTGTTGGGCTGCTGCACATAGCGCTCGTAGGAGAAGTCATAGCCGAGCTCGGCCAATACCAGGTTCCACTTGTCCTTGCGCAACTGGCGGCTGTAGCCGACCTGTCCGCCGCCGAAGACCGTCTTGCCGGCGATCTTGTCGCCAGCCCACTGGGTGCTGGCATACGCGACGTTGTTCTCGGACAAAAAGCGATCGTAGCGGCCTTTGGTGGCCCAGTTATTGGTGCTGGTCACCTCTTGCCGGTCGACGGACTGGATGACGCCGTTGCTGTCGGCCGTGGCCACCAGATTCTTCGAGCGGCCGTAGGCCACGCCGGCATTCCAGCTCCAGCTTGTTGTTGCCTTCCTTGCGCGAACCGTTCACGCCAAAGGTGACGTTGGTGGCCTGCGAGTTCCCCGAGGTCATGATGAAGCCGCCCTTGCTCTGCGCCTTCCATTCCACCTTCGGGGCCGGCGGCGCTGCCGCAGCGGCGGTGGCAGCCGGGGGCGGCGGTGGGGTTGGCTCTGCCTTGGGTGCCTCGGCAGGAGCCGCGGGCTTGGGCGCGGACGCTTCGGCCGGCGCTGCCGGCTTGGGTTCGGACGCCTCGGCCGGCCCAGTCGACGGCTGCCCAGATGCCGTGTCCTGGGCGAAAGCGCGGCCACCTGCCAGGGTCAACACGAACGTCGCCAAGCCGGCCATGGCAGAGCGATTCGCATTTCGCAATCGGGACGAACCAGGGTTTCTCAAGTCCAACATGCAGCACCTCCGGGCGAGTTGGATGCGATTATTGGGCAAAGGTCACGCGGATACCAGATTTTTTTACCCTGGCGGCGCCGATGTCGGAAGGCTGCCAGACCGCGCACCGTCAGACTTCGTCGTCCGCGAAGGCCATGACGTCGCGGATGTTGTCGGCACCGGTGACCAGCATGACCAGGCGGTCGAAGCCCATGGCCACGCCGCAGGTGGGCGGCATTTCGGCCAAGGCTGCCAGCAACTTTTCGTCGATGGGATAGACCGCCCTGCCCCGCTGGCGGCGCCGTTCGGCCTCCTCGACGAAACGCGCCCGTTGCTCGACCGGATCGCATAGCTCGCCAAAGGCGTTGGCCAGCTCCAGCCCGCCGGCGTAGAGCTCGAAGCGCTCGACGGTCAGGGGGTCGTCTGGCTTGCGTCGGGCCAACGCGGCCAAGGGCAGCGGCCAATCGAAAACCAAGGTCGGACGCTCGCGGCCCAGGTGCGGCTCGACCCGATCGAGGAATATCTGGAAAAAGATGTCGTCCCAGGTTGCGGCGGTGCCCAGGTTGCAGCCCGCGCGCGCCGCCAGGCTGCGCAGCTCGTCCACGCTCTCGTCGCCGCGCAAGCTCAATCCCGGCAAAGCGAGAGAGCGCCTCGCGCACGGTGAGCCGCTCGAACGGCGCCTGCACGGCCAACTGTTCGGGCCTGCCGTCGCGCCCCCGGCTGGCCGGCACGTCGACCGCTGGCCAATGGCCGACCGCACGCGCCGCCACCTCGATGAGCGCCTCGCAGTCGCGCGCGATCTCATCCAGGCTGGCGCCGGCGCGGTACCACTCGATCATGGTGAACTCGGGCTCGTGGTGGCTGCCGCGTTCGCCACCACGCCAGCAGCGACAGATCTGCACGATACGCGGCAGGCCGGCCGCCACCAGCCGCTTCATGTGGTACTCGGGCGAGGTGATGAGATAGCGGGTCTCGCCGGCAGGGATGGCCTCCAGATGAACCTCTTGGCCGGGCGAGGGAACCCGCGCCGGCGTCTCGACCTCAAGAAACCCCTGCCCCTCAAACCACGCACGGACGGCCCGCCGTATTGCCGCGCGCGCTTCGAGCCTAACTTTTCTGCTCGCGGGGTTCACGGCACGGCACCACCGCCGTAGGAAGGAAGTTGCTGTTTCACCACAGAGATGTGCCAGAAATCGGCTCCTTGGATTTCTTGGTTCCAATGATTTCGATTACTTGCACGTGAAAATCGCATTTCGCGGCGATTTCTGGACACCTTAAGAGAGTCAGCACAGAGGTCGGATGAGAAGAAGAAACTTGGACCGAGCAGAACCCAACCCTTTCCTCTCCGGCTCTGTGTCCTCTGTGACCTCTGTGGTGAAACAGCTAGCCTCCGGCAGCCCTACGCGCGCCCGACCCGCTCTAGGTACTCGCCCGTGCGCGTGTCGATCTTGATGGTGTCGCCTTCGTTGATGAAAAGCGGCACCGCGATGGTGGCACCGGTGGAAATCTTGGCCGGCTTGGTCACGCCCGTGGCGGTGTCGCCGCGGAATCCGGGCTCGGTCGCCAGAATCTTCTGTTCGATGAAATTGGGCAAGGTCACGCCCACCGCGCGCTCGTTGAAGAACAGCACCTCCACCACAATCTGCTCGGGCATCAGCAAGGCGTCCTCCCCGATGGTCTCGGACGGGATGTGCACTTGGTCGTAGGTGCTGGTGTCCATGAACACGAAGCTGTCGGCTTCCTTGTAGAGGTACTGCATGGTCTTGGTCTCGACGTTGGCCGATTCCAGCTTCTCGCCGGATCGGATGTTGCGTTCGATGACCGCGCCCGAAAGCAAGTTCTTGAACTTGGTGCGGGTGAAGGCCGCGCCCTTGCCCGGCTTGATGAACTGGAACTCGACCACGGTGTACGGCGCACCGTCCATCATGACCTTGAGCCCCTTGCGGATGTCGGATGTGTCGTAGGTGGACATTGAATTGGCGGATTTAGCTTGGCCGCCGTGCCCGGTCAATACCAGACTTCCGGAATCGGGCACTGCGCGTTGCGGGCGTGCAAGGCACGTAGGGCAGCGCGGTTGGGCTGGCCAGGCTCGTCCTGGGCCTGCAACGCAGACAGGTAGAGCAGCGCCGCACGGCACGCGTCGCCGTGGCCCGCCAGAGCCTTTTCCAGACGCTTGGCGGCCTGTTTGTGGTCATCCTCGCGCGCTGCCAGGACCCCGAGGACAAAAGCCGCCACCGGATTGCCACGTTCGGCCCGTCGTTCCAGGGTGGCCCGATCGCTTCGGGACACGCCGCCCTCGCGGCCCAACTCCATATACGTGCGCAGGTCAGGATCGATCTCGCCCAGGACCGCAGGCACGCTCTTGCTGGCCGCGGCCAGGGCCGCACCCCCGCCCTTCAGATAGCAGCCCGCAAGGCTATCAGATGAGCGCTCGGGAAGGGCGGGCTGCCCAGCCGGAGACGCCGTCCCGTCCGTCTGGCCGCGCCCGAGACGGACCGCCAGATCGGCCCAGGCCAGCGGCACCGCCGTGGCGTCGGCCAGCTTGCGTGCGCGCGCCAAGCACTTCGTCGGCGGCATCAATCTCGCCCAGCGAGGCCAGCACGAGTGCGGAATCGGCCAGCACGCGCGGATTTTCGGAAACTTGCCCCGCGGCCCGCGCCTTGGCCGTGGCCGCTGAGCCGTTCGCCGTCAAGCCGCGCATCCAGGGCCGCCGCAAGCGAGCAGGCCGCGCGCACCGCGCGCGAAACCCGGCCCTCGCCGTGGCAAGCCGACTCGATGTGCTTGGTCCAACCACGTTCTCCCAGGGCGCGCTCAGCGTCGGCGGCCACCAAGTGCACCCGCGCCGCCGACTTGTTCTTGGCAAGAAACGCATGCGTCACACGGCGCGCGGCGACGGCATCTCCGCTGTCGAGCCGCTGCGCGGCCCAGTCGGCAACAACCGGGGCAAATTCGGGGGCCGATTGCAGAGCCCGAGTCCAAGTCCTTCCCAGCCCCGGTGCGTGTCGCCGGCCAAGGCGCGAACCCGGGCGGAAGCAAGCAGCAGCACAGGCGGCGGCTTGCCGGCAGCCCAGGCCAGCCCGACGTCCACGTGCTGCTTGGCCGTGTCGCGATCTCCGGCAGCCAGGGCGAGCAGCGCGCGCACCGCCTCGACCAGCGCCAGCCGCTGCAGGTTCGGCTGGTCGTCGGGTGGCAACCGTTGCAGCGCCTCATTCGCGCTTTTCGCCCGCGGCCTCCCCATGGTCGAGGGTCAGGAACGCATCGACCAGCGCCAGGCTGCACCAAGGCGTCCGCGTCGGGCGCTGGGCCAGCAAGAGCCTTGCGCGCCCGATCACGGACCCGCACCAGGCGATCGAACGATCCAGACGACAGCGCGCTGTCCAGTTCCTCGCGCGGCGAAGAGCCGCGACGCTGCGACGGCTTGTAGGCCCGATAGCCGAGAACTCCCAGCCCGGCCAACAGCACGACGCCGCAACGGCCGCCAGGTACTTCCACTTCCCGGACTTCGCGGCCGGCCGGGCCGAAGCCTGGGCGGCAGCGCCCGGTCCTGGCAAGCCCAGCGGGCTCGACCGGGGACGCCATGGTCATCATGCCCCGCAGCCGCGGTGACAGGCACGACCTGCGGCGTGACGAACTCGGCTTGCGGCGTGACGGGCTCGACCGCGGGCGTGACCAGATCGGCTCGCGGGGTGACCGCTTCAGCGCGCGACGCCACTGGCAAAGGTGGCGGCTCTCCGTCCTGGCTGCCGCGCGCCGGGATCTCCCGACCGCTGGCTCGGCCGGCCGAGCGTCGGGCAAGGGCGTCCTGCGGGGCTGCGTCCGATGCGCCAGGTCCTCGGCGTAGTCGCCAATGACCCGTGCGCGAGATTCGTCGCCCTTGCGATGCAACACATCGCCCAGTCCACGAAAAGCCTCCGCATTGTCAGGGTGCTGCTGGCATAGCTTCACCAGCACGCGCTGGGCCGTGCTCAGGTGACCCTGCTCGATGAGCGTCCGTCCAAGCAGAAGCTCCTCGCTGATGTCAGGAACGTCAGGCGGCAATGGGGCCATACTACCGCAACTGGCCCGAGCTAGCTTCTCGTGCCTCGCCTCTGCCCTCTATGTTCTCAGCAGCGGTGGCCGTCGAGGTGAACGCGGAGCCTGGTAGCGCCTCGCCTAGCCCCAACTCAAAGGCATCATGCAGGGCGCGGACGGCCAGCTCGCTGTACTTGCCGTCGATGACGCAGGAGATCTTTATCTCCGAGGTCGAAATCAGGTGGATGTAGATGTTCTCCTTGGCCAGCGCCTCGAACATCTTGAGCGCCACGCCCGCGTGCGAGCGCATGCCCACGCCCACGATCGACACCTTGGACAGGTTCTCGACCGTGCGGATGTGGTCAGGCGGACAGAAATCGGCGCAGTGCTTGACCAGAAGCTCGCGCGCCCGCTTGCTGTCGCCCTTGCTCACGGTGAAGGTCAGGTCAGTGCGCCCCTCGGCAGAAAGGGCCTGCACGATGGTGTCCACGCCCACGCCCGCGTCGGCCAGGGGCCTGAACACCTTGGAATGAATGCCGGTGGCATCGGAGATGCCAACCATGGTGATCTTGGTTTCGTCCCGGGTGGCGGTCACGCCGGACACCAGGACTGCTTCCATCGCTTTTTCTTCGGACACGACCCACGTCCCTTCGTTGTCGTTGAAACTCGATCGGACGTGAATCGGGACGGCGTACTTCATCCCGAACTCGACCGATCGGATCTGCAGGACCTTGGCGCCGAGCGACGCCAGTTCCAGCATCTCCTCGTAGCTGATGCGTTCAACCTTGCGCGCGCCCGGCACCACGTTGGGGTCCGCGGTGTACACGCCGTCGACGTCCGTGTAGATCTCGCAGACATCGGCCTTCAGCGCCGCGGCCACCGCCACCGCCGAGGTGTCCGAGCCGCCCCGGCCCAGCGTCGTGATGTTGCCCGCGTCGTCCACGCCCTGAAAACCGGCAATCACCGCGATCTTGTTCTGGGCAAAGGCTTCTTCGATAGCCTGACCTTCAACGTCCCGGATGCGCGCCCGGGCAAAGGCGCTGTCGGTCAGCACGCGGATCTGGTGACCGAGCAGCGACACCGCTTTGCCGCCCTCGGCATGGATGGCCAGAGCCAGCAAACCGACCGACACCTGCTCGCCGGTGGAAGCGATGACGTCCAGTTCGCGCTCGTCGGCATCGGCGTGCATTTGTTGCGCGAGCGCCAGCAGCCGATTGGTCTCGCCCGACATGGCCGAGACAATAACCGCCACCTTGTGGCCCTGGCGTTGCGTGGCCAGACAACGACGCGCAACGTTCCGGATGCGTTCGACCGTGCCGACAGAGGTGCCGCCGAATTTCTGTACGATGATCACTGCGAGCTGGGGTTATCGCCGATTCGTGAGGGTGAGGTCAATCCCCGGGCGGAGACATTTCTGGCTTGGTGGGCCGGAGAACCTCGTGGCTGACGGGACACGCTGCGCTTGCTACTATATTCAGGGTGACCCTGTACGATGAGCTTCGCTCGATGCTCAATGCACTTGACCAAGCGCGGGTGGACTACGCGCTGGTTGGTGGAATGGCCGTGGCGGTCTGGGGGGCGCCGCGGGCGACCAGGGACATCGATTTGTTGGTGCGCAGCGAGGATCTTCGAGGGCAATGAGCGCGGTGCGAGGGTGCGGGTTCACCCTTGCGGCGCTGCCCTTTGAGTTCAAGGACGGAACCACCCTTCAGCGGGTCAACCGGGTAGACGAAGCCGGAAATCTCATGACCTTGGATTTCATCCTAGTCGATCGCAATCTAGAGTCCGCCTGGGCCAGCCGGATGCGCGTGCCATTCGCCGACGGCGAGGTCGTCGTGGTTTCGCGCGAAGCGCTCATGGCCATGAAAACTCAGGCCGCCCGGCCGCAGGACCTGGCGGATATCCAGAACTTGAAAGAGGGTGACCGGTGATGGTGGACATGTCGCCCCAGGCTGTTGAGGCTCGCCTGCGCGAGGCCAGTCGCCTCGCGGGCTCCTGGCGCCCCGAGGCAAGGCTGGAAACCAAGATAGATATGAGCGGCCCCGCGGTTGCTGCGCGACTCAAGGAAGCGTCCGATCTGCTCGACCTCGGTCGAGCGCTATCTCAGAATCGTTCTGTCTAGGGAGGCAGCGTCATGAAGACAGTCAGGGACATTCTGGAGGCTAAGGACCAGGCGATCCGCTCCATCCACCCCAAGGCCATGGTGTTCGACGCTCTCAAACTGATGAGTGAAATGGAGATCGGCGCGGTGATGGTGCTCGACGAAGGCGGGGCGGTGCGAGGAATCCTGTCCGAGCGCGACTACGCCCGGAAGATCCCGCTGCAGGGTAGACATTCCCGCGAAACCCCCGTGGAAGAGATCATGACACCACGCGAGCGCATGCACACGGTTACGCCCACGAACACGCTGGAAGACTGCATGGTCCTCATGACTGCCAAGCACGTGCGCCACCTGCCCGTGTTTGAGGGTGCGCGCTTCGTGGGCCTGATTTCCATCGGTGATGTGGTCAAGGCGATCATCTCCGAGAAGCAGAGTCTCATCGATCAGTTGCACGACTATATTTCCGGCAAGTTCGGATAGCCACACCGCCCTCCCCTCTCGCCAATCCTCATAGGTGCTAGCCACAACCTCCTCCGCGAGTCCGACCCGGATTTCACCACAGAGCCCACAGAGATCACAGAGACGGATCGGAAAGACGGAAGGGTTCGGATCCAGATCCGGCACCCTTTCCTTCCGGCCTCTGTGGCCTCTGTGCCCTCCGTGGTGAAACTCCGGATCGCGTAGTTGCCCGTCGAATCGCGGCAGAATCGCGGTCAGCACCTATTTCCCCAACCCCCTCCCCGAGTTCGCAGAGCCTTCGCGGTGCGAGGGGACCGGAAGCGCCGCGCCATGGATCGGCAAGGCAAGACAAAGATCCACGCAACTAGTGCTCGTGGTTGCCGAAAACCAGTCAGTGCGACTGGTCAATCAGACAGCGGTTCCCGCCACGGTCACGACCTCCGACTTCGAAGGCTCGTCCCACCGAATAGGTCTGCTGACCGCCAAGGCCACCTTCCGATTCGACAACCAAGGACGGGTCAATCTCGATACCCAGGAGCCGTTTCCTTTGCTCGCGCAGGACGAGAAGACGCCGCTTGGTGATCTCCCGGCTGACCTGCAGCCGCGCACCGATCCGTCGCTTGAGGTCATTCTGCTCGGACACGCCTACCCGCCGCACGGGCGCCCGGTTTCCGCGCTGACCGTGGCTCTGAGCGTGGGCAAGGCACGCCGCGAGATTCATGTCTTTGGCGACCGATGCTGGGCGCCGAACCGCAAGGCCGTTTCGCGGCCGACCCCGTTCACCAAAATGCCGCTGACCTATTCCCGCGCCTTTGGCGGAACGGTTCCCATCAACCTGGACCGGGAATCAGTCTTCGATCTCTCCGACTCCTGTAACCGGCACGGCATCGGGTTCGATGCCGAGCGCATGGCGCGCGAGCTGGGGACCCTGCTGAAAGCGCCATCTGGGTATCCCACCCTTCCGGCGGGCTATGTGCGCCACCTGCCCAACCTGGAGGATCCGCACACGCCGATTGCCCGCTGGGAAGACGCGCCCTTGCCATCGTGCTGGGCCACGGTTCCCATCGACGTGCCAATCTGGGCGGTTCGCCAGGCAAGGGAGAACCCCAAGCCGCCGCCCCCGCCGCCGCTTGAGCAAATCAAGCGCGAACTGCCATCCGTCGTCAACTATCGCGCCCACCCCGATTGGGTGATTCCTTTGCCTGAAGCCGCGCCCAAGCTTCGATTGGAGAACCTACTGGCTGGCACTCCTGCATTGGAAATGTCCGTGCCGGATTTCGGCATTGTGGCCGACTACACCATTAACGGACGAATTGGTTGTCGCAGCCTGATGCCGCACACACTTGTGCTGTTGCCCGATCAGCAACGCTTCTACTTCGTCTATCGACTGCCCTTCAATTTCCAGTTTGAACCGGGTGACGAACGCGAGTTTCGACTGCGCATAGAGCCCACGTGGTTCTCGAGAGCACTGTGATGTGGAAAAGGCACGCATGAGAGTCAAGGTGTCTTTGACCAACGACATTTGCTTTCCCTTCCCCGCCTCAATGACGACGCACGGCGGCCTATGCTTCGAGTTGCCCACGCCCATGATGTGGCCGACCGGGTTTGCGCTGCAGCAGAACAAGCTGACAACGTCGGTATTTCACAAATCGCAATTCATCGTATTGGGCGACCATGATTGCGGCCACATGATCCCGCATATTACGATTCCTGCCAGCCCTGCCTCGCTGCTCTACACCGCCTTTTCCAAGCGAGCGATGATGTTTGCTGCTTCCAAGGTCAAGGCGAATGGCGCTCCAATCGGTTGCGCTGAGATCTTTGCTCTCCACCCTCCTCTTCCAATGTCGTGCTGTGGGTCACCTGTGTCGTTGCCAATCGGGTTCCCGGTCTTCTCCTGGTTGAACACGGTAAGCGTGGGTCTCAGCTCTCTTGACATCGTGGCAGGCGCTGTCAGCTATGCCGTCAAGCTCCTCGGCAAGCTAATAGGCCGCCTCCCTTTCTTCAAGGGTGGGTACGGCGAGCTGGTCACGGATCTGGTAGGCGCAGCCAACATCAAAGAATGGGCTCTCAAGAACATCCTCGCAAGCCTTGTCGGGATGGCCAAGATCGCTCTTACCGGCGAAGGCAAATGCGTGCGCGTGGATCTCGGATCGGGGTACGCTGGAATGGGACTCTCGTGGAGGACCTCGCCGACGGAGCGCCTGAGGGCTGAGCGTGAGTACCAGGAGGGGCCCGTGCAACTCCGCCTCAGCCACAGCGACAGGCGGGACGGGACCTCCAGTGACCAATCGACAACCAGCGTGGGATCCATGGCTGGCAACTGGGGCATGCTGCTATGACTCGGGTGCCGGCGCGTCCGCAGTACGATGCCGTGGTGGGGCTGGATCCGCGCCCGGGGTCGCAGCCGGGTCTTGCCTTTGTTCTGGTCAAGCTGACCTACGAGATCAAGGGTGCGACTGCGGTGCTCTCCCAACCGGAACCGCTACTCTTTGATTTTTGGTCCGATGAGACGTTGGAACCGCGCTTCCCCCCGGGTTCTGACTATTGGCTGGACAAGCAGTGCTCCGACGTCGTCATTCGAAGCTCGGCATTTGCTTGTGGCGGGCGACCTACGCCTTCGATGTTCGTGTCGGCGCAAATTGGCCGTGCGGTCAAACGCATCGCGGTTTTCGGCAAGCGGTTGGTTGATTGGAGCCAGGGCGGTCCGCGCTTGAGCCGGCCTGAGCCCTTCACCGAGATTCCGCTTCTCTATCAGAACGCCTATGGCGGCCTCGACAATCGGGTTCCCATTCCGGCCCAACTCGAGGAAGACTACATGCGGACCGTCGCGCTCGGGATGCAGTTCGATCACCCTGGCCTGTATCCGCGCAATCCTGTGGGCAAGGGCTATCTCGTCTTGCCTGATCCCATCGACGGGGTCGAGTTGCCCAACCTGGAAGATCCTGCGGACATGCTCATTGCCGAACGACTGATCACCCGCCAGCCGGAACACTGGTATCGGCAGCCTTTGCCCTGGTGCTTCGAGCCGACCGTCGGCCTGACTTTTCCGAGGTGCTTGTTCATGGGCCTCGACGCCTGGTTTCCGCCGCCGGACGACTCGACCCTGCCCGAGGTGAAGCGGAATTTCATTCCCGCCCATCTGCGCGGCAGGCTTGCACAGAACCACGACCTGGCAGTGGGGTACTTGCAAGAGGCATCGCTCGGCATGGTCTTCGGCCCCTCGCTTGCTGGGCAACTCGTCACCCTTACCGGCATGCATCCGGAAGAGCCCACTGTCACCTTCACCGTCCCGCCCACACCGTCGATCGAAATCGAAATCGAAGGCGAGCGGGCCGCTCTGCCACCTCTTCTGACCAATTTGGTCATCCTTCCCGCCGAAAAGAAATTCACTGCTGTCTACTGTGCCAAAACCAAGGGACTGCGGCGGGCCTTCATTCCTGGAATCCACAAGAACATACCAATCGCCGCTCGCATCAACCGCGACGCTCCCATCCACTTCGAGTCGCCGCCCACCATTCACGATCGTCTGCTCGCCGCCGGCATTGTTTCATGACGTCGGCACCACGGAGGCTCTTGTCATGTTCTCAGAAGACCCCAACCGCAACCCAGATGCCGGAATCGCAACCGGGGAAACCACTGCCTGCGCCGAGGAGAAGGATCCAGTCTTCGACAATTTGCTCGCGGCCGCGCCCAAGCCGGCATGGCCGGAAGGTCACGTGATCGCGACGTGCACTGAGGATCGCCACCCCACCCTTGTTGGCCGGATCCGCGTGCATTGCGAGGATGCGCGCGGATGCGTTCATGAAAGCTGGGTCGCCAGCCTTGCCGGTCTTTCCGTGCGGGTTTCGGACCGCGTACTCATTTTGAAAGTGCCCAACCAGCTCGACCCCATCGCCATTGGCGTGGTCGATGGCTTCAGCCGCCGCCCCGAGGCGCCCAAACAGATCGCGCAGATCCTGGAACTGAAACCCGACGAAACCCTGCAGGTCAACGCCGAGAACGGCCAGCCCCTGTTGCACATAACCCGGCACGGGCAAGGCCCGGTGATTCGGCTGCTGCAAGCCGACACCCAGGTCGAGCTTCCGGGCAATTGTTATCCAATTTGACGTTCGACGATATTGACAAGTTAAACTATTTTCAAAAACATGCTGCCGAGATTGATTCGAACAAAATAATCTTTTAATTATTAATATATTGATGATGGATACAGAAATAAATGGCAAAAACATTGTCATTATTGTATCAATTGTATTGACATAATTTAAATAGTGTACATGGTCTACTTTTTCTCTACATTGTCCATATTGATCGATTTCGGATGCGAAACGACTGATGAATATAGAATAAAACAACCGGAATTGCAGATGATTAAAATAATTGTACGAGAAAATTTCGGTGTACATTTTGACATATGTTTTAAAGGAAAATTCACAGCAAAGAAACGTTCAGCTGTAAACGCAATCACCATCCATATGTGTAGAAATGATGCAACAAATGATATATATGTTTGAATTTTACATATAAGATTTGCACCATAATATAATGATCGAACGAAACAAGTATTAATCCAACCGGGTAAAAGATCAAATGAAAAGAAAACATCAGATAATGCCAATAGAAATAAAAATGATGATGAACGCCTATGTCTGTAAGAGAGAAAAAACATCTGTCAACACTTTTTTAGTTGTTTCGTTGATTTTACCTAAATGATTTCGAATTAAATACAATTGCACATATGATATTTCCACATATGCCAAGTAATGCGATGCACGGTACATAGATCAATTGTAGTCGCCGTCAGCACAAGCATGTCGCCGAGAAAAAGGACGCCGGAGAGCAGGTAAGAGTGATATCGGTGTTTTCGACAAGGAAACCAAGTGCCTGATCCGGCTGCGGCCTTGCGAATCCGTTCGGAGTGCGGGGAGGAAAATAGACTGAAATCAGGCCGGCGAAATTATTAAGTCGCAGGGGCGCCAGGATCAAAGTCGCCCGTCCGGCGGACCATCATCAACGAATTTGGCGACCCCGGCTGGATTCGAACCAGCGGCCTACTGCTTAGAAGGCAGTTGCTCTATCCTGCTGAGCTACGGAGTTCTCACGATGCGAGGCCCGAAACGCAGTCAATGCGTCCAGGGCGCCACGCGGTTGGTCTTGAAATTGTCGGAGTAAGAGACAAGACGACGTTTCGCCTCCTGCGGCTCCTCGACGCGATAGGGAATGGCGTTGCGCTCGGCATAGGCCACCGCTTCTTCGCGGGTCTCGAATGTCAGCTTGATCTGGCTCTTCATGTCGCTCGACGCCGTCCATCCCATCAGAGGCTCGATGCTGCGCGGCGATTCCGGCAGATAGTCCAGCTGCCAGAGCTTTGTCCGACCCAGACCCGACTGTGTGGCGTTTTTAGCCGGGCGATAAATGCGAGCCGTCATGATCGTTCCCAAATTCTTGTGGTCGGGGCAGCAGGATTCGAACCTGCGACCTGAAGTACCCAAAACTTCCGCGCTACCAGGCTGCGCCATACCCCGAAAGCGCACGAGCTCTGGCTAGCATGGGTGGCGCTTGGCGACAAGGCGCCATGACAATGTCAGCAAGAGAACGTCCCTTCATGCGAAAAAAATCAGCGCCCAAACATGTCATGACGCACCAGATCGCCATCCTTCAAGCCGATCTTGCGGGCGAAGCCGGCATTGACCTCAAGCACACCAAAGGCCGGGCCATTCGAGGAGATGATCGCTTCCGACATCGGTTCCGCGTTTTCCGCGATATGGGTCACCACGCCGCCGCGCGACAAAAAAATCATGTCGAGCGGAATATATGTGTTCTTCATCCACATCAACACGGTCTGCACGTGGTCGAACTGGAACAGCATGCCACGATCGGCCGGCAGGAAACGCCTTTCCATCAGCCCGCGTTCGCGATCCTCTTCGGTGCGCATGACCTCGACGTGCAGCACATGCTCGACAGGATGGGCGCTTTTGGCGTCGGTCACCACAGTCAGATTTTCCAGCGCCGCGGTCGCGCCCGCGTCCAGCGCCCAGGCGACGCCGGGAATCGCGGCGCCAGGCGCCGAGGAGGATCAGCGCCGCGTAAAGACCAACGGCTGCCAAAAACTTTTTCAATCGCGGCATTGACGCTCCCTACGCTCAAACAACAAATCGCGCGCCAATTTCGCGCGCAATTTTGACTTCGGCATGACCATGATTTCAGGAAAGAGCCGCTTCAATGCGCGCTTGGCAACCGGGTCTCCAGCGGTCGCACTTCCCCCGCCATCAGCCCCTTGGCGCCGGGGCCAAAACGCGCCAGCAACGAATCGCCGGGCTTGAGATCGGCGATGCCGAACCGGCGCAAGGTTTCCATGTGCACAAAGATATCTTCCGTGCCCTCTCCCCGGGTCAGGAAGCCGAAGCCCTTGACTCGGTTGAACCATTTGACCACGACGATTTCAAATCCGCCGACGTCGGGCGGCGCAGCGTGGGTGCGGGCCATCGGCAGTTGCGCGGGATGGACCGCCGTCGATTCGTCCATCGACAGCACGCGGAAGACTTGCAGGCCGCGCGAGCGATTCTGGGCCTGACACACCACCTCCGCCCCCTCCGGCGCGGCCTGGAAGCCATCGCGCCGCAGCACCGTGACATGAAGCAGGATGTCGGCAAGGCCATTGTCCGGCACGACGAAGCCAAAGCCCTTGGCCATGTCGAACCATTTGATCCGCCCACGGACCTCGATGATGTCCGAAGCCGGATCCGCCGCGAAATCGAGGCCGGCGCTGTGATCACTTCCAAAAGGTTCGGTGGCGCCCAAAGACTTGGCTCCTGAAACTAAATTGACTAACCCGCCCGGCTGGAGACCCATCGAATCACCTGAGCGAAAATCCTGAGAATCAGACGATTCAGGATAGCATCCGGCTTGAGGCTTCAAAGCCGATTTTTGATCTTCCAAGAATTAACACACATGATTTTTCTACTCCGCGCCTGACAACATCGCCGGATGAACAGGCAAGAGTCTGAAATGCGTCGCAACAGATCAGGTCACCAAAGCTTGCGCCTGGCCGACCCAGGACTTCGCGCTCGATGCGACCCGGAAAGGCCAGATAGGAGCCGATCCACCGGACATTCTGATTCGACCAGCACGCGATCTGCGTATAGGTCCAGATCCCCAGCGCATTCAAACGCTCCGCCGTCGCCGGATCGATCCCGTCGATTTTTTCCAGATCGTCCATTTCGCCCAGCGGCGGCTGCAGCAGCGACAAAGGCCGCACGCCGGCGTAAAGCGCGTCGTGGGCGTGCGGCGTGACGATTTCCGGCAGGGCGGCGCGCAAGAATATGCGCGCGCCCCTCATCCATCTGCGCCGAGACCCCGTTGCCTGTGCGGCGAAAGATTTGGATGGACGCCGCCGTCGATCAATTGTGCTTGCGCGATCAACAACTGACGCGCCACCGGACCGTAATCGGGGCGCCTTTCGGTGAAAAGGCGCTCCTGTTCGGGAGTGAGCGCGGCGAGTTGCGGAAAGCTGTGAACGCCGAGTTCACGCAGGACTTGCGCCGCGTTTTCGTCCATGCCGCGAATGCGCAGCAAATCGTCCTCGTCCGCTGCTGGCTCCAGACGGATATCGAGGCCGGCGGCGTTTCAGACACGGCGGCGTCGAGAGCCACGCCCTCCCCCGCCAACACGTCCTGCCAGGCCGATGCTGCTTTTCCGGCCGATGCTTCCGTCTCCAGAACCGGCGCCGGCCAGGCGCACAGCCGGCGGCTTTCCTGCTGCCGAACAGCCGGCGCAAGATGCGACCGAGCGCAAAGCCGACCAGATAGAAAGTCAAAAGCAGCAGCGCCGTTTCGAGCCAGAAACCATAACGGTCAGGCGGCCATTGCAGCATGACGGCGACAGCGCCAAGAATATAGAGCACCGCGACCAGGGCAGACCAGAAACCAGGCCGATTGGCCCCGGCGCTGAACACGCCGAAGAGCAATCCGAGGACCAGGGCGGCGATCCACCAGCCGGACAGCGCCTGCAACAGGTAAATCATTGCGCTCCCTTACCGAGTTTGAATTCGATGTGGCGATTGGTCTCAAGGGCTTCTGGCGGATCGTCAGGCCCGCTTTCGCCGGCCGCCGTGGCCGTCAGTCGGGCGCGATCGATACCGGCGCGGACAAGCCAGTTGACGACGTTTTCCGCGCGGCCGAGCGCCAAATGCGCATTACGCCAATGACCCGCGACCTCGAACGCGACCGCCGGGCATCGCCGGGCGATGGCCGCGACAGACTCGAGCGCGGCGAGAAGTCCGGACTTATTTCCGCGCGGGCGTATTCGAACCTGATCGGCGTCGCCAAAAGCAGGACCCGCAACTGGTCGCGGCAAGTACGTGCTGCGTCGACATGAGGGTCGATCGCCACGGCTTTCGGCGCGGGCGGCGCTTCGCGTCGGCGCTTCGGGCGGCGCGGGCGGCGTCGGCTCGGGGGTGCTTCCCGCGCGGCGCCGGTCAGCTGGGTCTTCACCGCAAAGCCAGCTGGCACGGCGGCGACGAAAGCGGTCTTCACCTCGTCGGCGACCTCCGCCGTGACCGCTTCGCCATCAAGCGAGACCGCGCCATCAAGCAAAGCGAACTGGCCGGCGCGCAGCCGCGCGAGTTGTTCGAGCCCGGCAAGGCTTGCGGCCAGAAATCCCTTGGGCGCGCCGGCGCCCTGCTGCAATTGATCGGTCACGGCAAGGCCGGCGAATTTCTCTTGCGCCACGGCGCGGATTTTCTCGTGCGCGGCGTCGTCGGGATAAAAACCGGTGAGGGTCAGCGTTTTTTCGCTCTTTTCCGCCCCCAGCATATAAGGCGTGACAACTCCCGGCGGCGTCTTATCGACGAATGGCCTTTATCTATAGTGGCGCCTTATCGACAGGTGGCGCCTTGACGCCCGACGACGCCTTCGGAGGGGCGGCGATATCCATGATCACCGCCGCCGCGCGTTGCGCGAGCGCGACTGCGGCCTGATAATCGGCGGGCGTCGCCGTATCGCCGGAGACGCTTAGCTTGTCGCCGCGCAATTGCGCTTCGCCGGCGCTCAAATGCGCCAGAACCTGCAAGGCGCCTTCGGCCTTGATGACAAAGTCGGCCGGCGCGCCGCTGAAAAAGCTCGACTGGTCGATGATTCGCGCTTGCGGGAGCGCCTTTTGCGCCGCCGCGGCGACGGCTGTGCGTTCTCGGGGAGACGGCGTCGCGCCCGAAATCGTCAGGACGCCCCCCTCCAACACCGCGCGCCAAAGCCAGGGATTGGCCGTCGGCGGAGGGCTCAATCCATCATGTCACCTTCCTGACGCCCTGTAGCGCGGCGACGGCCGCCAAAGCCGCCGCACGGGTCGATTCGTCAAAAATCTGGCCGTTGACGCTGACATCGCGGCCGGCGACGACGGAAAGACCGGGTTCACCCGTGATCTGCTCCAGCGCCGCATTGGCGCGTCCGGCGAGATCGCCTTCCACCGGCGCCATGGCGAATGTGTTGACGCCGAGCCAAAGC
This sequence comes from uncultured Alphaproteobacteria bacterium, assembly GCA_963813955.1. Taxonomy (GTDB): domain Bacteria; phylum Pseudomonadota; class Alphaproteobacteria; order Rhizobiales; family Beijerinckiaceae; genus Rhodoblastus. Next base: position 21,161 of record CAWFBN010000116.1, read on the forward strand.
GCCAGCAACGGCAACAGGCCGATCCACCACTTTATGCGCTGCCCCATGAGGTCCTCCCGCCACGATGGCGACGGAAGAATAGCCGCGCCCCGCGACGAGCGCCAGCGGGCGTTCGGATCGTCGGCGTTTTTATTGGCGCGAAAACCTTGCCAATCCTTTCCGGGTCGGGCATATCTTCGCCACGCGATACGCGGCGGCCTGGAGCCGAGGCGAATCGTGCGGCGGGAGATGTGGCCGAGAGGCTGAAGGCGGCGGTTTGCTAAACCGTTATAGGGTTGTAAAGCCCTATCGAGGGTTCGAATCCCTCCGTCTCCGCCAATTTTTCCAAAAAACCCAAGTCTTTGCTTCGGCGCAACCCGGACGGTTCGCCGTGTTGCTCGAAATCGGTCACAGGATGGGCAGCAGATTTTTGGGGAGAACCACTGCAAATCGGACGACAAGCGCCAAGGCTGATCGTATATGAGGGTAAGTGTTTCGCGGGCTTCGCGCCGGCCAAGCATTTTCCGCCTGAGCCCGCGGCGAATATTCTCGCGCGAGCTGATGACTTGAGGCCGGCAATTTCGCGAGGCGACAGAATGCGCGCCGGTTTCGGCTTTTTCCGCGTAAAACTCTCAGTTGCCCACAGTTTCGAACGCCGCCGCGCAGGCGGTCGCGCGCGGGGTCCTCGCCGCCATGCTGGCGCTGGCCTGCGTCGCCGGGACCTCGATGGCCCAGACGCCCCCGCCCGGCTCGAGCGGCAAGTCGCGCGCCCCCCGCCAAGTCGCGCGTCCCCGCCAAGGCGCAGCCCCCGCCAAGGCTCGGGCGCCCGCGAAATCGCGCACGCCGGCCAAAAACCCGGTCCCGGCCAAGCCCGCCGCGCCGCGTCGCGCCCCCGCGCCGCAATCGGCGCCCGCAGAGGCGCCCGCGTCTCCGCCGGCGCGCGCGCCCGTCGATGTCGATGTCGACAAGTTGCAGCCCTATAATCTTCCGCCCGCGTCGCGCGAAAAAATGCACCAATGCGGCGACGAATGGCGCAAACTCAAAATGGCCGGCCACAGCGCCGGCTTGACCTGGCGCATTTTCGCCGAGAAATGCCTGCCGCGCTGACTTGACCGACCACTTCAGGACTGATCTTCCTGGCTTCAGAGGACGGCGTTCCCGCGCGACGGCGCCGGAGCCTTGGGCTTGCGCGTGACCGGCCGCTTGGGCTTGGGCGCTTTATCGGATGTTTCCTTTACGACTTTCGGCGCCGCGACGGCGCGCATCGGCTTGTTTTGTCACCCGCCGCGAGGTCGCCGCCTTACGCGCCGTCGTCTTTGGGCGCAGGTTTCGCGGCTGATTTTTCGGACGGTGCGCCTTTCGGATTGCGCCTTTGGCGGCTTTTTTCGCGGCCGGTTTTTTCGCAGCTGTCGGGGCCTTGGGCGAGCTCGCCTTCGAACGGGCGTTTTGTGTCGCCGCGGGTCTGGATCTGGCGGCCGGCTTTGCAGGAGCAGCCGCTTTTTTCGCAGCAGGCTTCGCCGCAATTTTTTTGGCTACGGATTTTTGGCGGCGGTCTTTTTGGCCACCGGCTTTTTCACCGCAGCTTTTTTGGCTTGCGGCTTTTTTGGCGGTGGCTTTTTTGGCGGCGGCTTTGGTGGCGGATTTAGGGGCGGCGGCCTTTGCGGCCGGCTTTTTCACGCCGCTCGATTTCGGCGCCAACTTTTTCGCATCGACTTTCTTGCGCTGCTGATTTCTTCCCGGTCTCGATTTTCTTCGCTGCTGATTTCCGGGCTCGGATTTTTTCGTTCGGTGACTTCTTGGCGTCGGATTTTTTCGCTTTTTCCGTTCTTGGCTTCCATTTCGGACTTCGGTTTCTTGGCGCGCTGGTCTTGGTCGCTGATTTGGCTGTTTTTTTCGCGGCGGCCGCGCGCGCCTTCTTGTCATCAGCAGGCGGGGCGTCGGTCGTCGTGGATTCCGTTTTCGCGCTTTTGGTCGATTTCTTCACCTTCGGTTTTGCCGCAGCTGATTTTTTCTTCGTCTTTGCTCGCGCCATTTCACCCCCCATGTGCCCGCATGTTCAATGCCGGTTGACGGATTTGATAGCGTAATCCTGTTATTAACTCTTGCAAGAGCCGTTGCTGGTCTTGACGTTGGTTTTCAGCGCCAAAATCGCCGGATTTCGGCGGGAGCGCAAAGGACGTCGGGCGGAATCGCCGCCCGCGCTCAAATGCCGAGTTTGCTTTTCAGGATTTCGTTGACCGCCTGCGGATTGGCCTTGCCGCCGGTCCCCTTCATCACTTGTCCGACAAACCAGCCGAGCATGGTCGGTTTGGCTTGCGCCTGGGCGACCTTGTCCGGATTGGCGGCGATGATTTCGTCCACCGCCTTTTCGATCGCGCCGGTGTCGGTCACCTGCTTCATGCCGCGCGCTTCGACGATTTTCGCCGGGTCGCCGCCTTCGGTCCAGACGATCTCGAACAGGTCCTTGGCGAGCTTGCCGGAGATGACATTGGACGAGATCAGATCGACGATGCCGCCGATCTGCGCGGCGGACACCGGCGAGGTTTCGATGCTCTGGCTTTCCTTGTTGAGGCGGCCGAACAATTCATTGATCACCCAGTTGGCGACCAGTTTTGAATCGCGTCCCTTGGCGGCGTCCTCGAAATAATCGGCGGAAGCGCGCTCCAGCACCAGCACGCCCGCGTCATAGGGCGAGAGGCCATATTGCGCCACGAAACGCGCCTTTTTCTCGTCCGGCAGTTCCGGCAAATGCGACGCCAGTTCATTGACGTAGCTCTGCTCGAATTCGAGCGGCAGCAGGTCGGGATCGGGGAAGTAGCGATAATCATGCGCCTCTTCCTTCGAGCGCATCGAGCGGGTTTCGCCCTTGGCCGGATCGTAGAGACGCGTTTCCTGATCGATCTTGCCGCCGTCTTCGAGAATGCCGATCTGGCGGCGAGCCTCGACGTCGACGGCCTGCCCGATGAAGCGGATCGAATTGACGTTCTTGATTTCGCAGCGCGTGCCGAGACTGTCGCCCGGCTTGCGAACGGAAACATTCACGTCGGCGCGGAGCGAGCCCTCCTCCATGTTGCCGTCGCAGGTTCCGAGATAGCGCAGGATGGTGCGCAGTTTTGTCACATAGGCGCGCGCCTCCTCGCCCGAACGCATGTCGGGTTTGGACACGATTTCCATCAGCGCGACGCCGGAGCGGTTGAGATCGACATGGAAGTCGTTGGCGCCGAGATCATGCAGCGACTTGCCCGCGTCCTGCTCCAGATGCAGGCGCTCGATGCCGACCGTGATCTGTTCGGTCGGCGAGAGATCGACCAGCACCACGCCTTCGCCGACGATGGGAAATTTATACTGGCTGATCTGATAGCCCTGCGGCAGATCGGGATAGAAATAATTCTTGCGGTCGAACACCGAGCGCAGATTGATCTGCGCCTTGAGCCCGAGGCCGGTGCGGATCGCCTGCGCGACGCATTCCTCGTTGATCACCGGCAGCATGCCCGGCATGGCGGCGTCCACCAGCGACACATGGCGTGTTGGGCGCGCCGCCGAATTCCGTCGAGGCGCCGGAAAACAGCTTCGACTTGCTCGTCACCTGGGCGTGGACTTCGAGGCCGATGACGACTTCCCAATCGCCGGTCGCGCCCTTGATCAGCTTGGCTGGATTGACTTGCGTGTTCATTCGTAATCCATCCCTTCGCCTGATTTTCTTATCAGCCGCTCTTCATAAGCAATCGACCATTCGACCAGCACGGTCCACAGTGAACGCGCCAGACCGAGGTCAAGATTCTGTTTTCGGCCTGCGCGGCGACGTTGCTCAAAACCTCGTTGACGCGCGGCGTTATGCGCGCCGGCCAGCCGATGCGGCTCTTGATTTCGGCCGCGTTTTCGATCTGGCGCTGGCGCTCGGCCAGCAATTTTACCAGAGCTTCGTCGAGCGAGTCGATTTTTTCACGCAAGGCCGCCATTTCGGCATTGGCGCCTGAAGGACTCTCCGCTCCGCTCATCGGCTCATGATCCGCCTCACCCCCACCAACTGTCGGGCAGGCCGATTTTCGGCGCCGCCTGCTCGATCGCGTGGCCGAGCGAGAACAAGGTCTCCTCCTCGAACGGACGCCCGATCAATTGCAGGCCAAGCGGCAATCCGTCCGACGCAAGGCCGCCGGGAACCACAAGGCCCGGCAGACCGGCCATGTTCACCGTCACGGTGAAGACGTCGTTGAGATACATTTCGACCGGATCGGACGAGCCTTTTTCGCCGAGCGCGAAGGCCGGCGACGGCGTCGCCGGTGTCAGGATCGCATCCACGCCGTCGGCATAGGCGAGGTCGAAATCGCGCTTGATCAGGGTGCGGATTTTTTGCGCCCGCAGATAATAGGCGTCGTAATAGCCGGCCGACAGCACATAGGTGCCGATCATGATGCGGCGGCGCACTTCCTTGCCAAAGCCCTCGGCGCGGGTTTTTTCGTAGAGGTCGGTGATGTCCTTGCCGGTCTTCCGCAGGCCATAGCGCACGCCGTCATAGCGGGCGAGATTGGACGAGGCTTCGGCCGGCGCGACGATGTAATAGGCCGGCAGCGCATGCCGCGTATGCGGCAGCGAAATCTCGCGGATTTCGGCGCCCGCCTCGCGCAGCCAGGCGACGCCCTGCTCCCATAGCGCGGCGATCTCGGCGGACATGCCGTCGAGGCGATATTCCTTCGGGATGCCGATCACCTTGCCCTTGATCGAGGCGCCGACCGCCTTCTCGTAATCGGGCACGGGCGCGTCGAAACTGGTGGTGTCCTTGGGATCGTGGCCGGCCATCGAGCGCAGCAGGATCGCCGCGTCGCGCACATTGCGCGCGATGGGTCCCGCCTGGTCGAGCGAGGAGGCGAAGGCGACAATGCCCCAGCGCGAGCAGCGGCCATAGGTCGGCTTGATGCCGACCGTGCCGGTGAAGGCGGCGGGCTGGCGGATCGAGCCGCCGGTGTCGGTGGCGGTGGCGCCGAGGCAAAGCCGCGCCGCGACCGCCGCCGCCGAGCCGCCGGACGAGCCGCCGGGCACGATTTTGGCGTCCGAACCGTTGCGCCGCCAGGGCGAAACCACCGGGCCGAAATAGGAGGTCTCGTTCGACGAGCCCATGGCGAATTCGTCGAGATTGAGTTTTCCCAGCATGGTCGCGCCGTCGCGCCACAGATTGGCGCTGACGGTGGATTCGTATTGCGGCACAAAACCTTCGAGGATATGGCTGGCGGCGGTCGTCTGCACGCCCTCGGTGGCGTAAAGATCCTTGATGCCGAGCGGCACGCCTTCGAGGGGCCCGGCCTCGCCCCGGGCGATTTTGCCGTCGCTGGCCTTGGCCTGCGCCAGCGCCTTTTCCGGCGTCTCGACAATATAGGCGTTGAGCGCCCTGGCCTTCGACATGGCGTCGAGATAGCTCTGGGTCAGTTCGACCGCCGAGAAAGCTTTGGCGGCGAGGCCCTCGCGCGCTTCGCTGAGCGTGAGGCGGGTCAGATCGGACGAGGAATTCGGTCATGGGCGGCGGCTTGTCCATTTTGTTTCGGGCGGCGTGCGGAAGCGAATTACTCGATCACTTTCGGCACGACGAAAAAGCCGTCCTCGCGGGCCGGCGCATTGGCGAGAATCTTGTCCACGATATAGCCGTCGGTGACTTCGTCGGCGCGTTTCTTCATGCGCATCGGCAAAGCCGAGGTCATCGGCTCGACGCCTTCGACATCGACGGCGTTCAGCTCTTCGACGAAGCTCAGGATGGCGTTGATTTCAGTTTGCAGATAGGGCGCTTCCGCCTCGCTCACGCTGATGCGCGCGAGATGGGCGATGCGCCGCACCGTCGCCAGATCGACCGACATGCAGGCTCCGTGGTGGATAGGACGGTCGGGATGAAAAAGGCTTCGCTGCCTATACAGCCCAACCGCTGCGGCGCAACGCGGGTTTCAGAAAGACAGCGATTCGCCAATGGCCGGCGTGTGCACCCGGGCCGGCGCCCCTGCATCGCCGTGACGAAAACCTCCGGCGTCGGGTCGATGATCGGGAAAGTGCCATAATGCATGGGAATAACGTCGCTGAAGGCGAAAAATCTCTTGCAAGCCAGCGCCGCCGCCCTGCCGTCCATGGTGAACCGGTCGCCCACCGGGATCAGGCCGATTTGCGGCTGATAAAGCTCGTGGATCAGCGCCATGTCGCCGAAAATCGCGGTGTCGCCGAAATGATAGAGGCGCGGCCCTCGTGCGGCAGGATCACCACGCCATTGGGATTGCCGAGAGAGACCGCTTGGCCATTGACGGTGGTCGATGATGAATGCAGCGCCGGGGTCAAAGCGACGCCGAAGGAGCCGCAGGGGATGGTTCCGCCGGTATTGCCGGGATTGATGTTTTCGATTCCCTGCCCCGTTCAGCAACATGCAGACCTCGAAATTGGACACGATCTGCGCGCCGGTCTTTTTGGCGATCTCGGCGGCGTCGCCGACGTGGTCGTCATGGCCGTGGGTCAGCACGATATGGGTGATTCCCTCGGCGGCCTCATCGAGCGAGCCGGTGAATTTCGGATTGCCGGTCAGGAAAGGGTCGATCAGGATATGCGCGTCCACGAGATCGATGCGAAAGGCCGAATGGCCGAGCCAAGTCACTTTCATGGGTTCTGACTTTCATGCGATCTGGAAAAAGAGCTTGGCCGCGAGTTTAGCGCGGTCCTCTTTCAACGCAATGTTCACCGCGACGGCCGTGATGAAAAGCCATTCCGCATGAGCGCGCGTCGTATGCGCTTCTTCGACTATCCAATGGGAAAAACCGGCATCGCGAAGAAAGGCTCCAGTTCGTCGCGCTCCCAATAGCAAAAATACCTCGGCGCGCCGATTTTCGCCTCGGACCAGGCTTCGCCTTTGCCTCGCTTCAGGCTGAAAGCGCAGCATCCGCCGCTGTCGAGCGAGCCGATCAGCTTTTTCAGGACGAAGGCGAATTCACTTCGGTTGAAGTGGAGGAGCACGGCGTTGGCGAAGATGAGATCGTAACCTTGATCAAATTCGTCGCTGAGAAGGTTGAAGTGTCGCGCCTGGAACCCTCTGGATTGGAGCTCGCCACGAAACCTTCGACCGCATCCGTGCATTCGACGTCAAATCCCTTCGACGCGATATAGGCGGCGTCACGGCCAAATGCGCTTCCCAATTCGACAGATCCGAGCCTCCACCGGAAGGCCCGCCAAAATGGCGTCGATCCACACTTTGGCCTCGCCGGCGACTTCCGACGCGGTGCCCTCGACATATTCGGCGACGCGGGCCTCGTAGGATCGCAGGGTTTCGCTGTTGGCGTGCGCTCATTCGTTTCTTCTCCTCGACGGCCGGGATTCGCCTATTTCCCATGCCCATGTTACGCGAACAAGATGAGCCAAGATCAAAAATTCATCGCCGTGGCGACCCTTGAAGAGTTGGCCGCGCGGCTTGGGCCGCAACGAGCGGCTGATGGGGATCGACCTTGGCACCAAGACCATCGGCCTCGCCCTGTCCGATGTCGAAAGGCGCCTCGCCAGCCCGCTGGAGACGATCAAACGGCTGAAATACACGCACCGACATCGAAAAAATGCTGGCGCTGGCGGACAAGCACGGCGTCGCCGCCTTCGTTATCGGCCTGCCACTCAACATGGACGGCTCCGAAGGCCCGCGCGCGCAATCCACCCGCGCCTTCGTCCGCCAGACCGCGCCCTTGGCGCGCCGTCCCTTCGCCTTTTGGGACGAACGACTGTCCACCGCCGCCGTCACCCGCGATCTCATCGCCAACGATGTCTCGCGCGTAAAACGCGAGGAAGTCGTGGATCGCATGGCCGCCGCCTATATTCTGCAAGGCGCGCTCGACCGCCTGTCCCGCTTGACCCAGGGAAGGTAAAAAAGACCGAACGGGTCTTGCCGCCGGTCTTTTAAAAAAATTTAAAGAGTATAGCCTTCATTTTATTGGTCGCGATGACTCGATATGGGCGTGCCGTATTTGGCTATTGCCGGTAAGATGGAATCAGGGGCTCATGTTCAAGAAATCCCAATCCTCCCCGGATGCTGACGACAAGCCCCAGACGCGCCGCCATGCCCGTCGCCGACCTGGCCGATTTCAGCTACGAGACGGATGAGGAGGACGGGGCGGCGGGATCGGCGGAAGAGACCGCACGCTATATCGCCGACATGGTCGGGGCGATGGCCTCCATGGCCGGCGAGGCCAGGCTCGACCTGTTGACCTATCTGCTCAACATGGCCCGCGTCGAGGCCGAATTGCAGGCCCGCCAGAGCGAGACCTTGGAAGACTAGTCTAGCTATCTCGCGCTCCAGTGACCTCCCGTCATTGCGAGCGAAGCGGAGCAATCCATGGCTTGCGGTTGTGGCCAGGGTGGATTGCTTCGCTCGCTCGAAATGACGACCCTGCATTGCTCTTGATATCAACGCCGCCAGTCGCGGTCGATGAGCGACACGCGGTCGCCGCCGTGCCGCTCGATGCGGCCTTCGATTTCCAGTTCCTGCAGGATCAGGCGAATTTCGCCGATCGAACAGGCGCTGGCGCGGGCAAGATCGTCCATGCCGAGCGGCGCCGGCCCCAGCAGCGCTTCGACACGCTGGCGCGGCGGCTCAGCGGCAGGGCGGAACCTTCATCCTCGTGAATGACTCTACTTTCCGCCGGCGGCGCGTAAGCCGGAGTGGCAAAGCTCCAGCCCGTCCATTTCGTCCCACAGCGGATCGTCGAAAGGGCCTCGCATCCGGCTCGAACAACAGGTCGTATTGCGTCGCGCCGCGCGCCGCGTCGCCGCGCCAGCAAGTCCAGCACATCCTGTGCGGCGGTGCAGAAATGGGCGCCGTCACGCAAAAGATCGTTGGTTCCCTCGGCGCGGGGATCGAGCGGCGAGCCCGGCGCGGCGAAGACTTCGCGGCCCTGCTCCTGGGCGAAGCGCGCGGTGATCAGCGAGCCTGAGCGCCGCGCCGCCTCCACCACCAGCGTCGCCAGCGACAGCCCCGACACGATGCGGTTGCGGCGCGGAAAATCGCGGCCGCGCGGCTCATAGCCAAAGGGCAGTTCCGACACCACCGCGCCGCTCTCGACGATTTGCTCGATCAGGCGGAGCATGTTCGGGCGGATAAGGCTTGTCGAGCCCGCCGGCCATCACGCCGACCGTGCCCGTCGCCAGCGCCGCCCTATGGGCGCAGGCGTCGATGCCGCGCGCCAGACCGGAGACGATGGCAAAGCCGCCGCCCCAATGCCGCGCGCCAATCGCTCGGTCATCGCGAGGCCGCCGCCGAGGCATTGCGCGAGCCGACAATCGCGACCATGGATTTCTGGAAAACCTCGGCTCGGCCCCGCACGGCGATCAGGGGCGGCGGCGCGTCAATGGCGCGCAGTCCGGCCGGATAATCCGGCTCGCCCAGCGCCAAAAAACGCGCGCCGGATTTTTCCGCCAACTCCCACTCGCGCAAGGCGTTTTCGCGGGGGGCGAGGGTGATGGGGCGGCCCTTGCCCTTGCGGATCAGCTCCGGCAGCGCCGCCAGCGCCTGCGCCGCGCCGCCATAGCGGTTGAGGAGAGAGAAAAACGTGCGCGGCCCGACATTGTCGCAGCGGATCAGTTGCAGCCAATCCAGCTTTTGCTCGGTCGAGAGCGGCCGCGTTCATGTCTTCTGGCCGATGCGGCCTTCCGTTCCGGCGCGCAGGCGGGCGATGTTTTCCGAATGCTTATACCACAGGATCGCCGCCATGACGGCCAGCGCCAGCGCCTGCGCGGGCAGGCCGAGCGCCAGCAGAATCAAGGGCGAGGCGGCGCTGGCGACCAGAGCCGAAAGCGAGGAATAACGCGAGAGCTTGGCGACCAGCAGCCAGATCGCGCAGAAGGCGAGGCCCGCCGGCCAGGCGAAGCCGAACAGGCAGCCGAGGAAAGTGGCGACGCCCTTGCCGCCCTTGAACTTGAGCCAGACCGGGAAAATATGGCCGAGAAAGGCGGAGAAACCGGCGACAACCCCGGCCAGCGGCGAAAAATGGGCAAAGATCAGGACGGCGGCGGTTCCCTTGAGCCCGTCGAGCAGCAGCGTGGCGGCGGCAATATCCTTGCGTCCCGTGCGCAAAACATTGGTCGCGCCGATATTGCCGGAGCCGATGTCGCGCACGTCGCCGAGGCCCGCCGCGCGGGTCAGCAGCAGGCCGAAGGGGATGGAGCCGAGCCCATAGCCGGCAACCAGCGCAGCCAGCATCAACAGCAGGAGAAGGCATCATGCGCGCTCCATGAGTTTCGGCGCGCCATGCACGATCTGGCCGGCGACCATGGTCGCCTTCACCACGCCCTGAAGGCGCGCCTCATCGAAGGGCGTGTTCTTGCAGCGCGATTTGAGATCGGCCTTTTGCAGCACATAGGGCTCGTCGGGATCGAACAAAATCAGGTCGGCGGGCGCGCCGCGCGCAAGTCGTCCCTGCGGCAGGCGCAGGATTTCGGCCGGACGGCTGGTCATGGCGCGCAGCAATTGCGGCAAGGCGAGATGGCCGGAATGAACCAGACGCAGCCCCGCCGACAGCAAGGTTTCCACGCCCAGGGCGCCGAAGTCGGCTTCCGCGAAGGGCAGGCGCTTGGTCTCGACGTCCTGCGGATTATGGTCGGAAAAGACAATGTCGATCAACCCGCTGGCCACGGCCTCGACCAGAGCCAGCCTCTCCTCCTCGCGCCGCAGCGGCGGCTTGAGCTTCAAAAAGGTGCGATAATCGCCGATGTCGTTTTCGTTGAGCGTCAGATGGTTGATCGAGACGCCGCAGGAGACCGGCAGCCCTTCCGCCTTGGCCTTGGCGATGATTTCGAGCGACAGGGTGGTGGAAATGGGCGCGGCGCAATAGCGGACGCCGGTCATGCGCACCAGCCGGATGTCGCGGTCGAGCGCGATGGCTTCCGCCTCGCGGGGCACGCCGGAGAGGCCGAGCCGCGTCGCCAGTTCGCCGGCGTTCATCACGCCGCCGCCAAGGTCGCGGTCTTCCGGGAAATGCACGATCAGCGCGTCGAAATCGCGCGCATAGGTCATGGCGCGGCGCAGGGTCTGGCTGTTGCGGATCGACAGCGAGCCATCGGTGAAGGCGACGGCGCCGGCTTCGCTCAGCAGGCCGAATTCGGCGATTTCCTTGCCTTCCAGCGCCTTGGTGATGGCGGCTGCGGGCAGGACGCGAACGCGGCCGTTATCGCGGGCGCGGCGTTGGAGAAAATCGACGACGGCGGGATCGTCCACCGGCGGATGGGTTTCGGGACTGGCGACAATGGTGGTGACGCCGCCCGCCGCCGCCGCCGCCGTGGCGGTGGCGATGGTCTCGCGATACTCGAACCCCGGCTCGCCGACAAAGGCGCGCAGATCGATCAGGCCGGGCGAAAGGATCTGGCCGCGCCCATCGATCACGTCGACCTGACTCGGGAGATTGTCCGGCGTCAGGTCGGGGCCGAAATACTTGATCTTGCCATCCTCGACGAGGACGCCGCCACGCTGCTCGACGCCGCGTTCGGGATCGATCAGGCGCGCATTGACGAAGGCCAAAGGCGGATGGGTTTTTGCGTGAACCATGGTTTTGATTAGCGCGCGGCGGGGATTTGGGCAATCGCGGCTATGGTGGCAGCGAACGATTTTTTCTCGACGGCGCGACGTCAGACTCCGCTCGCTCCCGCCGCCGAAGCGCCCAGCCGACCAGATACGCGACCGCCGACAAAAACACGAAGACCATCAGTTCGAAGGCAAAATTGCCCTTCGCGGCGGACAGCTTCCCTTCGCTGGTCGCATTGGCAAAAAAATAATGGGCGGCATAGGCCGATAACAGGATGGGCATGGCGAGCCAGTCAGGCCGGATGCCCTTCCAGCCGAGAGCCAGGGCGATGAGCACAGCCGGATAGGCCAGTCCGTCGGCGAAATGCTCCCCGGCGGCGAAAACGATCAGCCAAAAATAACGAGCAGCCAGCAACATGGATGAGTCTCCGCGAAAAAAATATCGAAAAAGTTTGCTTCTGGACGCCACGCTTAGGTAAGAAAGACCTTCGTTCCTTTTATCCGACCCTTGACCGAGACCAAAACCCATGCCCGAGGTGATATTCAACGGACCCGCAGGTCGTCTCGAAGGGCGCTTCCACCAGTCGAAACAGCGCGGCGCGCCCATAGCGATCATTCTTCATCCGCATCCGCAATTCGGCGGCACGATGAATAATCAGATCGTGTATCACCTTTACTACGCCTTTGCCGAGCGTGGTTTTTCGGTTTTGCGCTTCAATTTTCGCGGCGTCGGCCGCTCGCAGGGCGCTTTCGATCACGGCCAGGGCGAACTTGTCGGACGCGGCTTCCGCGCTCGACTGGGCCCAGTCGATCAGCCCCGAAGCGCGCGGCTGCTGGATCGCCGGCGTTTCCTTCGGCTCGTGGATCGGCATGCAATTGCTGATGCGCCGTCCGGAAATCGAGGGCTTCATCTCCATCGCCCCGCCCGCCAACCGTTTCGACTTCACTTTTCTGGCCCCCTGCCCCTCGTCCGGCCTGTTCGTGCATGGCGACCAGGACCGCGTCGCGCCGATCAAGGAAGTCACCGCCGTCATTGAAAAGCTCAAGACGCAGAAGGGCATCCAGATCGAACACGTGGTCGTCGAAGGCGCCAACCACTTCTTCGAGAATCGCGTCGAGGACCTGATCGCCAAGGTCGGCGTTTATCTCGACAAGCGCCTGGATAATCCGCCGCGAATCGCCATCGCCTCGCGCACGGACTGATGGGCCAATAGACAGCAAGGGGACGCGTCATGAGCCAGCCCATAACCAAAAGCACGATCGCAAGAGATCCGGTCCCAAAAGCGCCACTCCAATGTGACGTGCTGGTCGCGGGTGCTGGCGCGGCCGGCCTTTCCGCCGCCCATGCCTTCGCCGCGCAAGGCCGCAAGGTCGTCGTCGTCGGCAAGGTCGAGACTCATCTCGCCGGCCGCACCGTCGCCCTGTTCGAAGGCTCGCTGCGTTTGTTCCGCGCTCTTGGCTTGTGGAGCGATTTGGCCGATCACGCCAACCCGATGGAAGGCATCCGCCTGATCGACGACACCGGCTCGATCTTCCCGACCACGCCAAAAGAATTTCGCTCTCGCGAAATCGACCTCGACGCCTTTGGCGAAAATATCGACAATAACGCGCTGGTGGCTGGACTGGCGGAAGCTGCGCGAAAAAATCCCGACATCACGCTCATCGAAGATCTGATCGATTATTTCGAACTGAATTTCTCCAGCGCCAAGGCGAGGCTGGCCTCCGGCGACTGGATCGAGGCGAAATTCATCGTGGCAGGCGAAGGCCGCAATTCGCAGGCGCGGCAGGTCGCCGGGATCACTGTCAATACCTGGACCTATCCGCAGACGGCGCTGACCGTGCTGCTGGCGCATGAAAAGCCGCACCACAATATTTCGACCGAATTTCACAAGCGCTCCGGCCCCTTCACCTTCGTGCCGTTGCGCGGGCGCGAGGGCGCGCCCTATCGCTCCAGCCTCGTCTGGCTGGTCTCGCCGCGCGAGGCGCTGCGTCTGCAGGCTTTACCGCCCGAAGAACTCGCCGTCGAAATCGAGGACGAGGCGCATGGCCTGCTCGGCGCCGTCACTTTGGACGGACCGCTCGGCGCATGGCCGATGGGCGCGATGAAGACCTCGCGCGTCACCGGCCTGCGCATGGCGCTGATCGGCGAGTTCGGCGCATTTATTCCCGCCCATCGGCGCGCAGGGGCTGAATCTCACCCTGCGCGACATCGCCAATCTCGTCGATTGCCTGGAGGGCGTCGATCTCGACGAGCCCGACAAGATCACCCGCGCGCTGGAAGGCTATGAAAGCCCGCGCCCGCGACATCGGCGTGCGCGTCAACGGAATCGACATTCTGAACCGCTCGCTGCTGGTCCATGCCCTGCCGGTGGATTTCGCCCGCGCCTTCGCGCTGACTTTTTTCTCGGCCTTCGGACCGCTGCGCCGCGCTCTGATGCGCGAGGGCGTGACGCCGCATGGTCCGACGCCGAAACTCATGCGCGCCCGCCCGCCCGTGCGGCGGCGGCCCGTTGCCAAAAAGGCCTGACGCTTGCGCATAGCAACCTGGAACGTCAATTCGGTCCGCCAGCGAATCGATATCCTGCTGGCCTATCTGCGCGAGGTCCAGCCCGACGTCTTGTGCCTGCAAGAGCTCAAATGTCTCGAAGAGGCCTTTCCGCGCCTTGAGGTCGAGGCGGCGGGCTATAACGTCGTCGTGCACGGCCAGAAAAGCTATAATGGCGTCGCCATCCTCTCCAAGGCGCCCATCGAGACCACCGTCGGCCTGCCGGGCGACGAAAGCGACGCGCAATCGCGCTATGTCGAGGCGGTCATTCCTTGCGGCTCGTCCGTGGTGCGCGTCGGCTGCCTTTATTTGCCCAATGGCAACCCGTTCGGCACGGAAAAATACACCTATAAGCTCGCCTGGATGGACCGACTGATCGCCCAGCCAAAAAGTTGTTGGCCTATGAGGAAAGGCTGGTGCTGTGCGGCGACTATAATGTGATCCCCGACGCCCGCGACGTCTACGATCCTGCCAACTGGGTCAATGACGCGTTGTTCGCGCCGCCGACGCGGGCAGAAATTTCGCGAACTGCTGGCGCTCGGCTTTGTCGACGCCCTGCGCGCGACCACCGACGCCGACAAGCAATACACGTTCTGGGACTATCAGGCGGGCGCCTGGCAGCGCGACAAGGGCCTGCGCATCGATCATGTGCTGCTGTCGCCACAGGCCGCCGACCGGCTGGGACGGTGGCGATTGATCGCGACATGCGGGCCAAGGACAAGCCGTCCGACCATGTGCCGATCAGGATTGACCTGCGGGACTAGAGCCCTTCCCGCCCCGGCGTTCAATTCTTTGCGAAGAACCCCATAGCAAACCGGCCCCCATGGGAAAAACCCATGAGGGCCGCGCAATCCAAGCCGCAACCGATCAGTTCGGTTTGGGCGGTTCTGTCACTTTCGGCGGGCCGGTCATGACCGGAATGGTTTTCGCGGCTGTAACCTTGGCGGCGGGCTTTTCACGGCCAGGTGCAACACGCCCTTTTCGTAATGGGCGGTAATCGCGTCCGTCGCAGGTTCAAACGGCAATTGCACCGAACGATAGAACGAGCCGTAGCGGCGTTCCATCACATGCCAGTCTTTCTCTTCCTTCTTGATCTCCATAGTTCTTCTCGCCGGAGACGATCAGACGGTCGCCCTCGACGCGCACCTTGATGTCCTTCTCGTCGACGCCGGGGATTTCCAGCGTCGCTTCAATGGCGTTCTCCGTTTCCGCAATATTCATCGCCGGAACCGGGGCCAGGTCTTGCCGCTCGGGCATGGCGAAGGCTTTACGTGAAATCGCGCCCAAACAAATCCCTTTCCAGAGCGCGGAAGGGATCTGCCATCAGATCGCGCGTCCAGAGTTCTGGAAGCAGGGTTTTCATGACATCCTCCTGTCCGCCCCGCGAAACCGCATATAATGCGGTTCCAGACGGAGCGCCACGACGAAGACCTGACCCTTGACTTGCGCTACGGGCTCAGCCCCTCGCCACGTTGAAAAGGCTAGCACATTTCCGAAAAACTGCATTGACCGAAGTCATTGACGCGAAATCGCCGGGTTCTCGATCTTGTCCAACTCGATCTTGTCGAGCGCTTGGGCCACGGCGTCGAAAACCAGCAGGATCGAAGCGTGGCGGGCCTTGTAGTCGCGCGCCGACACCAGAACGCCCGCGTCGGCGAAGCGGCCCTGCGGCGGGGGTCCGTTTTCTTTGAGCATTTTCCGCATCACCTCACGGGCGGCGCGCAATTCGTCCGGCGCCGCGCCGATAATGTTTTGGCCCATCACCGAACAGGAGGTCTGGCCGAGCGCGCAAGCCTTGACCTCCTGCGCGAAGTCGGCGACGCGACCGTCGGCAAGCGCGAGATCGATGGTGACGCTGGAGCCGCACAGGCGCGAATGCGCGCTGGCGCTGGCCTGCGGCGCGGAAGCCGACCCAGGCGGGGGATATTGGCCGCCAGTTCGAGAATTTTACGATTATAGATGTCGTCGAGCATGGCATTGAGATAGAGCGCCGGCGCCGGCGGCGCAACCGCTGGCGCAAATCTACGCGCGGTTGACCAGCGCCAGCCAGGCGTCTTCGTCGATGGTTTCGACGCCTAATTCCCGCGCCTTGGCGAGTTTTGAGCCGGCGTCGGCGCCAGCGACGAGCAGATCGGTCTTTTTCGAGATCGAACCCGAGACTTTGGCCCCAAATCGCTCGGCCATGGCCTTGGCCTCGTCGCGCGTCATTTTTTGCAAGCGCGCCCGTGAACACCACGGTCTTGCCGGCAACCGGGCTGTCGCTGTTGACCGCCTCCATCGGCGTCGTGCGCACCTGGGCCAGCAACGCGTCGAGCGCCGTCTCGTTATGCGGCTCCATGAAGAAATCGGCGACCGCTTCGGCAACGACTTCGCCGATCCCATCGATACTGATGAGCTTTTCGCGCGCCTCGCTGCCGGTCTGCGCCTCCCGCGCCGCTTCGCGCAGCGATTCGAAACTCTCGAAAGCCCGCGCCAGCCGGATGGCGTTGGTCTCGCCGACATGGCGAATGCCGAGAGCATAAATGAAACGGTTCAGCACGATCTCGCGCCGCGCCTCGATGGCGTCGAACAGCTTTCGCGTCGAGAGTTTTCCGAAGCCTTCGAAATTCTCGATCCGTGCAGGCTGGCCTTGTCATGCTCTGCAGCGTGAAAATATCGGCGGGCGTCTTGATCAGGCCCTTCTCGTAAAAAAACGCGATCTGCTTGTCGCCCAGGACCTCGATGTCGAAAGCGTTGCGCGAGCAGAAATGGCGTCAGCCTCTCCACCGCCTGCGCCGGGCAAACCAGTGTTCCGGTGCAGCGGCGCGCCACGTCGGCCTCGCCGGTTTTAGGATCGATTTCGCGCAAAGCCGCGGAACCGCAGGCGGGGCAGATATCCGGGAAAACATAGGGTTTGGCGCCCGCCGGCGTTTTTCCAGCACGACGCCGACGATTTGCGGAATCACGTCGCCGGCGCGCTGCACGATCACCGTGTCGCCAAAGCGCACGTCCTTTCGCGCAATCTCGTCTTCATTGTGCAAAGTCGCATTGGAGACGACGACGCCGCCCACCGTCACGGGATCGAGCCGCGCCACCGGCGTCAGCGTCCCGGTGCGTCCAACCTGCACTTCGATGTCGCGCACCGTGCTGGTCGCCCTTTCGGCCGGAAATTTATGCGCGGTGGCCCATCGTGGGGCGCGCGACACGAAGCCGAGGCGTTGCTGAAGCGCGAGGTCGTCCACTTTGTAGACGACACCGTCGATGTCATAGCCGAGCGTGGCGCGACGGCTTTCGATGTCGCGGAATTCCGCCAGCATTTCATCTGTGCTTTGACAGAGCACTGTCAGCGGATTGACAATAAAGCCAAGCCTGCGGAACGCCAGCATCATGCCCATTTGCGTGTCGGCGGGCGGCGTCGAAAGTTGCCCCCAGGCATAGGCGAAAAACCGCAGCGGCCTTTGCGCCGTCACGCCCGGATCGAGCTGGCGCAGCGATCCCGCTGCGGCGTTGCGGGGATTGGCGAACACCGGCTTGCCCTGCGCCGCCTGCCTTGATTGAGGGCGGCGAAATCGGCGTGGGTCATATAGACTTCGCCGCGCACATCGAGAATTTCCGGCGCCATTTCCGGCAAAGTCTGGGGAATGTCGCGCAGAGTGCGCGCATTGGCGGTCACGTCCTCGCGGTCAAAACCGTCGCCGCGCGTCGCCGCGCTGACCAGAACGCCGTTTTCATAACGCAGATTGCAGGACAGCCCGTCGATCTTCGGCTCGGCGGTAAACGCCAGCGGCGCTCGGCCGGCCGTCCGAGAAAGCGTTTTACGCGCGCGACAAATTCGACCAGTTCGTCGTCGGAGAAAATATTGCCGAGCGACAGCATGGGAACGGCATGGGTGATCTTGGCGAATTTTTCCGCCGGGCCGCGCCGACCTTCCGGCTCAGCAACTCGTCATCGGCCAGTTCAGGAAACTCGGCTTCCAGCGCGACATAACGGCGGCGGAGGTCGTCATACTCCGCGTCGGTGATTTTCGGCGCGTCGTTCTGATAATAGGCGCGGTCATGGGCGGCGATTTCCTCGCCGAGCCGTGCGTGTTCCTGTCGCGCTTGCGCGAGAGCGTCGTTTTTGGTCATGGCAGAAAAATAGCGAAGAAATCACGCCAAGGCAACTCTTCACCCGATATGGGACAGCCGCTCCCAGGTGCCGGGATGGGTGCGCCACGAGCGCGCATGCGCGTGTTCCTGCACATGGGCGTGGAAGGGCGAAAGCCCGGTATGGAAATACTCCAGCTTGCACAAGGCCGCCGCCAGAGCCCTCGGGTGGTCGATCAAATCCAGCGCGAGGGCGTCGGCTGCAAACTCCCGCACACGCGAGAGCGCCAGAAACAGCAGGCGCGCCAGCGCGGGCGCGGCGGCGAGCAGCATGGCGAGTGGCGCGGTCGTCGCCTGGTCCCTGCCCCGCGCCGTCAGTTCGGCGATGCCGCGCAGCGCCGAATGGGTGATTTCGCCCTCGATCGCGGCGGCCCAATTCATCGCGCCGGTGTCGTGGTGGAGAATATGGCCAACCTCATGGGCGAAAATGCCGGCGATTTCCTCATGCGAAAGACCGTGAAGCAGGCCCTCGGTGACCGAAATGCAGGCATTGTCCGGGCCGCCAAGGGCATAGGCGTTCATGCCCGCGACAGGCAGCAGAAACAATTCCGGCAGGCGCTCCATCCCGGCGCGAACACAAATATTAAGCAGGATTGCATAAAGCTGCGGCGCCTCGGAGCATCGCAGGGGCCTTCCGCCGGGCGCGCAAGGTGGCGCGCGGCTGGCGCTCCGCCGCCTGCAGATTGGCCTGGATCTCGCCGAGCGCCTGTCGCGCCCCGCGCGATTTGCCATTCGCCTGTCCGCAAAGGTCGAGCAGGCTGATGAGCCCCGAGATGACGCGATGCGAATGATGCGAGTGGAATTCCCGCGCTAACCGTCGCCGCAATTGAGCGATGGCCAGAGCCTGTTTGCGCGGTTCCGGACGGATCGGCGCGGCGCAGGTTTCTCGCCGGGGGAAAAGCCGCAGCCGAAGAAGACGCCAGCGTCCGGCCGTGACGCCCGCATGTCTTGGAAGTCCCACGGAATGCGACACCACTCGATCCTCCGTTCACTGCGCTAGCGACACAGTAAACGGAGATCGAGCAAACGCCATGCCAATTATATGATAAGCCTCTGAAGCTCTCATCACTTTATTATTGATTCAGGCGGCTAAGGTTACACACGCTGAAACGCTAATGCGCTGGCTTCGGCAGAGGCGTCCGAGGCGATTCCCCGCTGTCGCCGCGCGTCATTTCGCCGGGTTTGATCGATGCCGGCAAAGGCAGGTCCGGATCCTCAGCGCGTAAAAGGGCGATGGTCCGATAGACGTCGAAAATCAAGGTGAAGGATCGCGCATAATCGCGAGCCGCCAGCGCATGGGCCGCCGTCGTGACCGCCGGAACGCAAGTTTCGAGCGTCTCGAATTTTGCGGCATGGGCGTCGAGATAGGCGGTAAGACGCCGCAAGCTGTCGGCGGCCATGTCGGAGACCAGCGCGACCGCCGCCGTCATTCCGCCGGCAATGGACCGGCGGCGCCGGCTGAGGCATTTGCGGCGCGCGCTTTTGAAGGCGCGCCAGCACCGGCATGATGTCTTGCAGCACTTCCTGCACCCCAAAGGAATCAAAGCGCAGGTCTCCGGCCGGGTTTTCAGAGCCTGAAGTGACCCCCGGATATGTCAAGCCCGGATTTTGGGACGTTGGCGCGCCCCGTTGAGAATGAGCCATTTTGCGCTCCTGATGGCTGAACTGATAATGAAACTCGGGAAAACGGGCGGGAAAATCCCGCCCGCGAAATGCGTTTTCAAGCGATGCGAAAACCTATTCGCGTGAAGAAAACGCATAACAACAAGGACAGCGTCACATGCGCTGGCCATAGGCGAGCGGAATGACTTCCGCCAATTGCCGCGCGATTTCATTCACGTCCTGCGGGCTTAGCTGGCGCTGATGCTGATGTTGATGCTGTCCGAACGGCCCGGTGTTCTGCTGCGAAGTTCCGTAGGCGGACTGACCCTGCCAGCCCGATCCCTGCTGGCCGAAACCGCCCTGCCCGTAGCCCTGCTGCTGTTGCAGCAACTGTGGAATGATCGGCAAAATCTGGCGCACGACTTCATTGACGTCCTGCTGCGACAGGGAGCGCTGATTAAACCCATAGCCGCCGCCGAAGGCCGCCAAAGGCTGTTGCATTTGATTCTGCTGCTGCGCCTGAGCGATGATTTGCGGCAGGATTGGCGCGATCTGCTGCAGGGCGTTGCTGACTTCTTGTTGCGAAAGCTGACGTTGACCGCCCCAGTTCTGGCCGGCGCCGAAGGTGCTGTTCTGGCCAAAGGCGCCCTGTCCAAAAGCGCCTTGCCCGAATTGACCCTGGCCAAGCCCCCCTTGCTGGGTCTGCTGATTCTGCTGCAGAGCCTGCGCCAGTTGCTGCAACGCGGCGGCAACCTGTGGCGAAGTTGCTGCTGTGGATTTTGGAAGGCGTTCTGCTGCGATGATTCGGAATGTATCATGATGACTTTCCTCTTTTCGCTTTAGAACCGCCGCGCTCCCAACCCCGGTTCAAGGGTTCCGGCTCGTCGGCGGGGGCGTTGAATTAGCTTCGAAAAACGGTCAATTCATGGCGCGGGGGTCGGCGTCGCCAGAGGCTTGAAGCCGGTGCGGGCGTCGCCGGTCGGTTCCACCACCGAGGGGAAACGCCCTGGCCGCAGCACCCCGGCTTTCCCAATCGGCGGACGTTTTGGCGGCTAAGCCAAAGCCCGGAAAATAGCCCAGGACGCGCATAAATCGCCGCCCGTTCGCCATCCGGATAAAATTTCAGTGAAGGGGAGAGGGCTCAGCCGTCGCTTTTCATCAGGCTGCCGCCGCCGCCCGCGCTTCATCGGTGATGGTCGCGCCGGCCAGCATGCGGGCGATTTCCTCGCGCCGATGCGCGTCCTCCAGCGGCGCGACGCGGGTTGCCACGCGCTCGCGCCCCTTCTCGGCCACTTCCTTGGAAATGCGCAAATGCCGCTCCGCCCGCGCCGCGACCTGCGGCGCATGGGTGACGGACAGGACCTGCACGCGCGACGCCAGCCGCGCCAGCCTCTGGCCGATGGCGTCGGCCACCGCGCCGCCGACGCCGGTGTCGATCTCGTCGAACACCAAAGTCGGGGCGGAGCCGCGATCGGCCAGCACCACTTTGAGCGCCAGCATGAAGCGCGACAATTCGCCGCCCGAGGCGACTTTCATCATCGGCCCCGGCCGGGCGCCGGGATTGGTCTGGACCCAGAATTCGATCTTTTCCGCGCCCTCCGGGCCGAAAACGCTGGCATCGGTGACGATCTGGGTCGTAAACGCGCCCGGTCCAGTTTGAGAGGGCCAAGCTCCTCGTTGACCGCTTCATCCAGTTCCGCCACCGCCGCCTGGCGCGCCTTGGTCAAGTCAGCGGCGCAAAGCTTGTAGGCCTCATGAGCCGCATCGCGCGCAACAATCAGTTTTTTGAGCCGCGCTTCGCTGGCGTCGAGCGCGGCGAGGTCGGCGGCAAATTTTTCCGCCAGCGCGGCGAGGTTTTCCACGGGCGCGGAATATTTGCGGGCGGCCGCGCGCAGGGAAAACAACCGTTCCTCGGCCCGCTCCAGGGCGCGCGGGTCGAATTGCGCGTCGCGCAACGCCTGATCGAGCGTCTGCTGCGCCTGATCCAGCGCCGTCAGGGCCGCATCCAGCGCCTTGAGCGAGGGTTCTATGAGCGCGGGGGCCTGGGACTGGCGCCGGTCGAGCCGGCGCAGGGCCGACGACAGGGTGGAAATCGGCGAGCCGTCTCCCGACACGCTGTCGAGCGCGTCGCGCAGATCGCCCACGACTTTTTCCGCCTGCATCATCGCGGCGCGCTCGGTTGCGAGTTTTTCCTCCTCGCCGGGCTGCGGTTTCAGCTTCGACAATTCCTCATGCGCGTGGTGCAGAAAATCGGCTTCCTTGCGCGCGGCCTCCAGCGCGAGGCGCTCTTCCTGCAAGGCCTTTTCCGCCCGCTTGACCTCGGCATAGGCGGCGCGCGTCTTTTCGACCAGCGGCTCCAGGCCGCCATAGGCGTCGGCCAAACTGCGGTGGGCGGCGGGATCGATCAGGGCGCGGTCATCATGCTGGCCGTGGATTTCGACCAGTTCGCGGCCAATCGCCTTGAGCGCCTGCACGCTGACCGGTTGATCGTTGACAAAGGCGCGGCTGCGCCCGTCGGCCATCTGGGTGCGGCGCAGGATCAGGTCGCCATCGACGGCGAGGCCCTGTTCGGCGGCGGCGAGACGGGCGGGATGGTCTATGCGGCGTATCGAAGACGGCGACCACCTGGCCTTGCGGCTGGCCGGAACGCACCAGACCGCCGTCGCCGCGCCCGCCGAGCGCCAGCGAGAAGGCGTCGAGCAGGATGGATTTGCCGGCGCCGGTCTCGCCCGTGAGAACAGTCAGCCCCGCGCCGAAATCGAGCTCCAGCCGGTCGATCAGAACGATGTCGCGTATCGCCAGATGGACCAGCATGAAAACCCGTCTCGTCTCTTAATTGGCGAGGCTGAAATGACAAGGTCAGCCCAATCCGACCTTCTTGAATGTCTTTGAAATCCAGGAATCCTCGTGCTCGTGCGGCGACAGACCCTCGTTCTTGAGCCGGTCGAAGGCTTCCTGATACCATTCGGAATTCGGATAATTATGCCCGAGCACGGCGGCGGCGGTCTGCGCCTCGTCGACAAGGCCCATGGCGAGATAGGCTTCGGTCAGGCGCTCGAGCGCCTCCTCGGCTTCGCGGGTGTTCTGGTATTTGAACAGCACTTCGCGGAAACGGTTGATCGCCGCAGTGTAATTGTGGCGCTTCAAATAATAGCGGCCGACGGTAATCTCGGCGCCGGCCAATTGATCGCGCGCGATCTGGATCTTGAGGCGGGCTTCGGGCGCGTATTCCGACTTCGGATATTTATCGAGGATCACCTGGAAATACTTGATCGCCCTCGTGATCTGTCCCTGGTCGCGGTGAACGTCGGGCATCTGGCCGATCAGGCTCATGCCGGCCAGATAATTGACATAGGCCAATTCGTCGGTGTTGGGATAAAGCTGAAGATAGCGGTCGGCGGAGGCGGAGGTCTCGGTATAGGAGCCATTGAGATAGTTGGAATAAACTTCCATCAACAAGCTCTTGCGCGCCCATTGCGAGAACGGAAATTGCCGCTGAACATCGCGAAACGTTTCGCCGCATTCTCGTAATCCTTGTTTTCGAGCTTGGACAGACCCTCGTTATAGAGCCGATCCGCCGGAATATTGGGCTCGACCTTCATCTCGTATTTCGACGGCCCGAAAGGATTAAGGTCTTCGAGCGACCAGCACAAGGCGGGCGAGACCGCGCAGGTCGAAGCCAACGCCGCAAGGGCGGCGGCGACGAGAAATTTCGGACCATTTTTATTCGGACAATTCATTCAAGACGCTCTGTTAGAGGTCGCGAGGCTCTGGTGGAGCCTTCCGCGGAAAATGCTTTTAACCTGAACCGCGTCGCGGCGAAACCCGACACACGCCGCTTCCATAGCGAAAGCGTAGGCTGCCGGCCAGCAAAAGCGATTTTTTACGGCTATTTTAAGACGCCGTGCTTCAGGGCTTTGCTGCGGGCGAGTTTGCTGCAAGCGGCTTGTTAAATGAATTCGCGCCGACATGCGAATCCCGTTGGCGACCTGCCCGACGCCAGGGGGCTGAAAGCGCGCCATTGCGCGCTTTCGCAAAGGAAATTGCTCAGCTGCGCTCGGGCAGGAAGGCCGGCGAGGCGACCATGCCGAGATCGGCGCGGACGCCTTCCCGATGGGCCGGGGCCAATTCGACGATGCGATAATTGGCGCGGTCGGCAAACAGCGCTGCGAGCACCGCGACATTCATCTTGTGGCCGCCGCAATAGGAATGATAGGAGCCGATCAGCGGCGCGCCGGCCAGAGCGAGGTCGCCGACGGCGTCCAGCATCTTGTGGCGCACGAATTCGTCGGGGTAGCGCAAGCCTTCGGGATTGAGGATGCGGCCATCGTCGATGCCGACCGAATTGTCGAGCGACGCGCCCAGCGCGAAGCCGGCCTTAACCAGACGCTCGACGTCGGCCAGGAAGCCGAAGGTGCGGGCGCGGGAAATCTCGCGACGGAAGGCGGCCGGTTCGAGATCGAGGATTTTGCGCTGGCGGCCAATCACGTCGCTGTTGAAATCGATCTCGACATCGAGGCGGAAACCGTTGGCGGCGGGGCGCAATTCGGAGAAGGCGCGGCCATGTTCGACGCGCACGGTCTTGAGGATCTTGACGAAGCGGCGCGGGGCGGCCAGATGACGGACGCCGACGCGGTCGATCGCCTCGACGAAGGCCGCAGCCGAACCATCCATGATCGGCACTTCCGGCCCATCGACTTCGACCAGGCAATTATCGACGCCGAGACCGTTCAGGGCGGCGACCAGATGCTCGATGGTGCTGACCATGTGCTGCGCGCCGTCGCCAATGACGGTGCAAAGCTCGGTCATCGTGACCTTGGACCAATTCGCCTCGATGCGGCGGCTGCCGCCATTCGGCAAGCCACTGCGCAGGAAGACCAGGCCGGTATGGGCGTCGGAAGGATTGAGAACGAGGCGGACAGGCTTGCCGGAGTGAACGCCAATGCCTCCAGAGAGTGAGACGCGGTCCCGGAGAGTGGTCTGAAAGCTCGGCTTCATCTGCGTTCCGTCTGCTCGCCCCGCTCGAATGGCGGGATCGTTGCGGGACCCCTGTTTCGCCACATTTGCGGCGGTAGGGGCGCATGGCGAGCGGAAGATGGATTTCCGTTTCGGAGGGGGTTCAACGTCTATCGCGCTGAATCCCTGAACTCACCATATCGTCAAGGTAACTTTTGGGGCGTGACAAACCAAATCACTCTTTCTTACGCGGCTGTTACAAATTAGCCTGATTTTCGCCCCTGCCCGCCACAATCGAAAAAATGTCCGGTCTTTCCGGGGGCGATTGTTGTTGCGGCGATGCCCGCGCGAGACAAGCAGACACGCAAGAAAACTGTGTTCATCGTTAAAAATTTATTGCGTTCTTTTGACTGATCTATCCGCCGCGACTTTACTGATTCGCGGCGGATGGTGTTGGCGCGTTTTGGGTCGGGTCAGTTCGACTGACGGCGCAGGAAGGCTGGTATTTCGAGCTGATCGTCCTCTGCGCGCGGCAGGGCGCGGCCATGCGGATCGAGAGGCGCCTGCGGGCGCTGCGCCGCCGGACGCTTGGCATATTCGGCATGCACCGGCGACGGGCTGGGCTGACGCGGCGGATAGTTCCGAGGAGCCTGGGGCTGCGGCGCGGGGAGACGCGGGGGATGGGACTCCACCGCATGGTCCTCGGCCCGGCTCATGCCGAAGGAGGCGAGTCGCTCCATCAGGGTGCGGCGCTTGGTTTCGGCGGCCGGGGCCTCGGCGGCGGGATGCTGACGTTGGCGCATGAGGGCCTGGGCATGCTCAGGAAATTCCTCGATCGAGGGCATGCGCTGCGGGCGCAATGGCTGTTCCGCCGCCGGCGGAATGAAGGCGCCCTGCGCAGGCGCCTCGACGCGGCGGACCGGAGCGGCGCCTGTTCCGGATAGGCCTGAGGCTGCACGCGCTGGACGCGCACGTCGCCATGATTCGGCGCATAAGCCTGGGGCGCGTAGGCTTGCGGCGCCGGGGGCGCGTAGGCTTGCGGCGCCGGCGGGCGCGTAGGCCTGAGGCGCCGGGGGCGTATAGGCTTGCGGCGCGTAAACCGGCTCGGCGGCCGGGGCCGGGGCGGCCTGGACCGGCTCGGGCTGCGGCGCGGGCTGGGCGAAATAGGCTTCGGCCGCAGGCGCCGCCGGGCGGGATTGGTTGGCTTCGGCTTGACGGGCCGCACGCAGACGCTCGCCGAACTCGGCCAGACGCTGGTCGTTCATGTCGACGACGCCGGCTGGCTTGTCGATGCCGGTGGCGACCACCGACACGCGGATGATCCCCTCTAGGCTCGAATCGAAAGTCGCGCCGAGAATGATGTTGGCGTCCTCGTCGACTTCCTGGCGGATGCGGCTGGCGGCCTCGTCCACTTCGTAAAGGGTCATGTCCTGGCCGCCCGTGATCGAGATCAGGAGGCCCTTGGCGCCCTTCATCGACACTTCGTCGAGCAGCGGATTGGCGATGGCGGCTTCCGCCGCGAGGATGGAGCGGCGGTCGCCAGAGGCTTCGCCGGTGCCCATCATCGCCTTGCCCATGTCGCGCATGATGGCGCGCACGTCGGCGAAATCGAGGTTGATCAGGCCTTCGCGCACCATGAGGTCAGTGATGCAGGCGACGCCCGAATAGAGCACCTGGTCGGCCATCGAGAAGGCGTCGGCGAAGGTGGTCTTTTCATTGGCGACGCGGAAAAGATTCTGGTTGGGGATCACGATCAGCGTATCGACCGCCTTGTGCAATTCCTCGATGCCGCCGTCGGCGAGACGCATGCGGCGCGCGCCTTCGAACTGGAAGGGTTTGGTCACGACGCCGACGGTCAGGATGCCCATCTCCCGAGCGCAGCGGGCGATGACGGGGGCCGCGCCGGTGCCGGTGCCGCCGCCCATGCCGGCGGTGACGAAGACCATATGCGCGCCGGTCAGATGGTCGCGGATTTCCTCGATCGCCTCTTCGGCGGAAGCGCGGCCGATTTCAGGCTGCGATCCGGCGCCGAGACCTTCCGTGACCTGCAGGCCCATCTGGATGATGCGTTCGGCCTTGGAGCTGGTCAGCGCCTGGGCGTCGGTGTTGGCGACAATGAAATCGACGCCGGCGAGACCGGAGTTGATCATGTTGTTGACGGCGTTGCCGCCGGCGCCGCCGACGCCGCACACCATGATGCGGGGCTTGAGTTCGCGCAGTTCGGGCGCTTTCAGATTGATTGACATCGTTTGGCCTCTTCGTTGTCCGGTGCTACGCCCGTGCCTGTTTGAACTTGAATGTGGATGCCGCGTCCGGTCGGAACCGTCCGCCTCGTCTCGTTAAAAACTGCCTTTCAGCCATCTGCCCACGCGGCCGATATAGGACGTCGAGGGCGCGGCTAGCACGTAACCGGCGCGGCCCGGCTCGAAATGCTCGTCGCCGACGAATTGCGGATAGATGAGCAGGCCGATCGCCGCTGCGAAGCCGGGGTTTTTCGCCGATTCCGGCAGGCCCTGCACGCCGAGCGGCCGCCCGATGCGCACCTGTCCGCCGAGGATTCTCCGCGCGGCCTCTGGCAGGCCGGTCAGCTGGCTCGATCCGCCGGCGAGGACGATGCGGCTGCCCGACGACGTCGCGAAACCCGCCGCCTTGAGCCGGTCGCGCGTCAGTTCGAGAATCTCTTCGACGCGTGGCCCGATGATGCGCGCCAGTTGCGACTTGGGAACATGCACCGGGCTGTCGCCCTCTTCTCCGACCTGCAGGACCGACAGCGATTCGCGGTCGTCGGAGGGCGAGGAAATGGCGCTGCCATGCAGGGTTTTCAGCCGTTCGGCGTCGCTGAGCCGGGTGTTCAATCCGCGCGCGATATCCATGGTGATGTGCTTGCCGCCGATCGCCACCGCGTCGGCATGGACCAGCTTGCCGTTACGGAACACGCCCATGCCGACCGAACCGCCGCCGAGATCGAGCACCGTGGCGCCGAGCGAGGATTCGTCATCGACCAGAACCGCCAGTCCCGACGCATAAGGCGTGGCGACCACCGCCTCGACCGCGAGATGACAGCGCTCGATGGCGAGCAGGAGATTGCTCAGCGCGGCGGTATCGGCGCTGACGACATGCAGATCGGCGCCAAGCCGCTCGCCCATCATGCCCTTGGGGTCGCGGATGCCGTTGGCGGCGTCGAGCGAATAACTGGTCGGCAGGCTGTGCAGCACGGCGCGGCCCGGCTGGGCGGTGTGCAGTCTGGTGGCCTCGCGCACCCGGTGCAGGTCGCTCTCGCCAACGCCGCTCATGAGCGGCACGCTGGCGTGGAAATAGGCCGAACCGAGGCGTCCGCCAGCATTGGCGACGATCACGCTCTCGACCTGCACGCCGGCCATGCGCTCGGCGGCGTCCACCGCCAGCCGAACGGCGGCTTCGGTCTCGTCCATGTCGATGACGACGCCGCCCTTGATGCCGCGCGAACGCTGATGGCCGATGCCGAGGATGCGGGCGCGGTGGGTGCGGCCGCGCAGCATGTCCGAGGGCTCGGCGGGAATCAGCTTGGCGATCAGGCAGACGACTTTGGAGGCGCCGACGTCGAGCACGCAGAGAATCGCGCTCTTCCGCGACGAAATCGGCTTCATGCGAGGGAGGCTGACATGCGCGATCATGTGTGCGATCCCTTGGCGTGGGTTCTGGACGCTTCGCGCGCGGCGGCGGCTTCTTCTGTCAGGCGGACGTAGAGCTTGCCGGGAACGCGGAGGTCCAGCGAGACGACATCCTTTTCCAGGATGCCCTTGTCCTGTTCGAGCCGCGCCAATTTTTCGACCGCCGCCTTCGGATCGGCCTCGGGCAGCATGACCTCGACGCCCGAAGCCATTTTCAGCGTCCAGCGCCGCTGCGAAACCAGGATGCCGGCGCGGATTTTCGGCTGCAGGTCGCCGGCGGCGGCGAGCAGACCCATGAATTCGGCGATGCGCAGATTGGCGCCCTCACCCACCACGAAAGGCAGGTTGGCGAATTTTTCGTCATGGAAGACATCGATCGGGGCGCCGTCGGCGGCGACGATGGACACGACTCCGTCGCGCTGCCACAGCCCAAAGGGCTGGCGTTCGACGATTTCGATAACGAGGCGGCCGGGGAAAAGCTTGCGCACGGTGACATTTTTCACCAGCGGCACGGCGAGAAGCTTGCGTCCTGATGTCATCCACGTCGAGGAAGGGCAGCGACTGGCGGGCGTTCACCCCGGCTATGTCGAGGATCTGCTTGTCGCGCAATTCGATCTGTCCCGCGACGGTCACGGAGTCGAGGCCAAAGCCCAGCGTCCGGGCGATCAGATCGCGCGGCTGGCCGTTTTCGCGGACGAAGGCGTCATACTGGCCGCCGACCCTGGCGCCATAATATCCGACAGACCCGATGAGCAGCAGGCCGAGGCCGAGGCCGAGGCCGGGAAGTCGCAGGAACTCGACGAAACTGCGCCGCCAGTTGTCGCCCTGACGATGTCGCTGGCCGAGCCGATTCTTTGGCGCAGTTCTGGGGCGTGAGGGAACGGACGCCGCGGAAAAGTCGCGATTCGCCAGCGCGGCGGCAAAAACAGGATGCGCCGCCGCAAGGGCTGTCTCCAGCCCGTTTACCGATCGCAGGAGTCATGAATGGAGCCCCCCGGCGCGTATTTCGAACTACGGTGCTCGGGATCTCCCCGGACAAGGCCGAGAAGCACGTCAATTTCTGACCAGTACACGCTCAAGTTCCCCCTCCTGACCGACGCCGACAAGAAAAGGCGATGGAAGAAGCACGAGCTGGGGGAGAAAACCATGCAACTGCAAGAAGACGGCTTGCAGAGACGACCGGGTCACCTTCCTCGGTGGGGGCCCGCACCGGGGAGGTCGAGCGGGCCTGGTACAACGGTGGGGCCGACGGCCATGCCGGCGAAGGCCTCGAGGAGATCGTGCAGGCTGACAAGGTGGACACGGCGACCCGGAGCGGCCGAGCGTGATGTGATGAACGGATGTGATGGCGGAGGAGGGAGTGTCGTGGCAGGGCGAGCGCTGATGTTCGCCATCGGGTTGGCCATCAGCCCGGCTGCTGATCATCGCCGTGATCCGACGCCTCTCGCGGCGAGGACGTGGGCGTCCTGGTGGGGTGGGAGTTGCGCCGCGCCCGGTAGACGGCGGTGGGCTGCACGGTCTCGCACGAGGGCAGCGTGGCGACCAGCAGCGCCGCGGCCGACGGTGTCGTGGGGAAGATCGTCCTGGGCGTCGTGCTCGCCGCCGCTCGCCCGGCGCAACTGGAGAAGGGGCGCGCCCACCGGCGAAGAACCCGCCATGCCGAAGTGGATGCGCCGTGGACGCGTCGTCCCCGGTCAAGGCCTTCGACCTGGGGATCTGCTCGCCGGGGTGATGAAGAACTTGATCCTCACCGTGGAGCTGCGGCGGGACTGGCCCAACTCGGCCTCTCGACGAGCTGATGCTGTCGTGGCCACCGTGATCTTCGTCGTCGTCGGAGCCTCACCATCGTGCTCCCCGTCCTGGGTCGCGCCCTGGTGGGCGGCGAGGGGGCGCAGAGGACGCTGAGAGGTGGCTCAAGGCGTGGCTGATCCGCAGCAACGCAGTGGTCATGGCCGTCCTCTTCCTCGCTTTCGGTGCTGACCTCATCGCCAAGGACTTCCTGCCCTCTACCAGCGAGTTGGGATGGCTGCTAGCGCTGGTGCGCAGGACACCAGTACGTGGTCCTGCCACCCACCTCCTCGCGGCGCAACTCCTTGGTGCCGTCACGCGGGCCACTGTCCCCCGTCGTGACGCTCCTCCATCAGCTCGCCCGGCGCGGATCTCCCTTCCCACCCAGCTGGCGCAGCGTCCGCCTCCGCACGGCCCGGTGCAGCGCCCGGAGCTCGTCGTCGTCGAGGGGCGTGCGGCGATCCGGGGCCAGCCCTGTCCAGAGCATCTCGTCCGCCAGCAGGTTGCCGACTCCGGCCAGGCGCCCCTGGTCCATGAAGCCGTGCCTTGAGCGGCGCCGCCGACCCGCTCCGCCCCCGGCCCACGGCCAGGGCGGCCCGCAGCTCGGCGAGCGAGACGCTCAGGGCATCGGGCCCGAGCCGTCCCCTCGTCGGGCGCGATCCGAAGCGACCCGAAGCGGCGGGGGTCGTGGAGGAGCAGATGGCCCCCGTCGTCGAGGGTGAAGCGAGCCCGCACCCACTTGTCGTCGAAGACGCCCGGCCCGTAACGCAGGCCGTCGAGCGCCTGTTCTCCGTCCA
>CAWFBN010000117.1:0-3240 GCA_963813955.1 uncultured Alphaproteobacteria bacterium
ACTGGGTTGGCCGGACGGCCAAGGGCTTCATCGCCGTATCGGCCTCAATGCGCACTGGCGCATTGGGCTGAAGCTTGATCTGGCCCTGCGTCACCATCTTTTCGCCCGCCGCCACGCCTTCCAGCAGGGCCACGCGGTCCTGCCGCGATTCGCCGACGCGCACAAAGCGGCGTTCGACATGCAGCGGCCCCTCAAAGCCCTTGGCCGCATCGTCGGGCGCCACCACGAAAACCGAATCGCCGTAAAGCGAAAAGGCGACGGCTGTGCGCGGCGCCGTGACCAGCTTCTGCGGCGCTCCCGCCTCGACGGTGACGTCGCCGAACATGCCCGGCAGAATTTTCTTGTCGGGATTGGCGATTTGCGCCCGCACGAGGATATTGCGCGTCTCGCGGTCGATGCGCGCATCCAGATTGCTGATCTTGCCGGTAAACATGGCGCCGTTCAGTCCGTCAACGCGGACACTGACCTGTTCGCCCACCGAAAGATTGGCGTAATTCTGTTCTGGCGTCAGGAAATCGATGAAGATCGGGTCGAGCTGTTGCAGCGACACCAGCGGCGCGCCCGCCGCGACATACTGGCCGACATCGACTTTGCGGATACCGACCCGCCCGGCGAAGGGTGCATGGATATTTTTCTGCGCGATCAATGCGCGGGTGCGATCAAGGGTTCCCTGCGCCTGATCGCGCGTCGCCTGGGCCAAGTCGAAATTGGACCGCGACGCGACGCCGCTGGCGGCGAGCATCTGCTGGCGCTGGAAGGCCAGATCGGCGTTCTTGAGCATGGCGACATTGGATCTCTGGTCGGCCTGTTCGGTCGAATCATCGATGCGCGCCAGAAGGGCGCCCTTTTCGACGTCCTGGCCGTTGGCGAAGCCGATTTCCGCGATAATGCCGCCGACCTCGCCAGCGACATCAATGCCGGGAACCGACTTGAAGGTGCCGATCGCCTCGATCCGCGGCGTCCAGGTTTCCGCGCGCGCCTCCTCCACCGAAACTCCGGCGACAGGGCGCGGCTGCGAGGCGATGGCCGTCTGGATGATCCCCGGCTTGACCTTGAAATGAAACCAGGCAAGCCCGCCAACCAGCGCGGCGAGAACAAGAAAGACGCCCATGAACACGGTTTTACGCATCAGATCGACCATTTCCGCAGAAGCGGGCCAAGAGAAAAGGATGCCCGAAAGGTTGCCGAGAGCAGCCGGAGAGCGGCCCGGCTTTGGCCCAAGCGGAACTGGTCGCCTTCTTAACCCATTGGCGGCTTGACAAGCAAATGCAAACCCAGTCAGCAGGGAATGTAAGCTCGGACGCGGCCTTATCAACCGATCTGCCTGTTTTTTATGCAGTCCCGTGACGATTGTCTTGACCGGTGCAGTCTATCCGTCGTTGCGCTTAAAGTTTGGGCTGTGAAATGATGCAAAGCGGCATTTAAGGTAGGTCAAGGCGCGGATGATGAAGGCGATTCACACTGCCGGATGAAGACTCATGACTGAGGCTGCAGCCATGACAGAAAAAAGGCGACAGAGCCAATGACCTTGCCCTGTTTCGACGAAATGACCACCACCGCCGGGGCGCCGCGCGCCCTTTACCGGCGCATCGCCGAATGGCTGGAGAAATCGCCGCCCGGACTGCTCGATTCCCGTCGCCAGCAGGCTGAAATGCTGTTTCGCCGCATCGGCATCACCTTCGCGGTCTATGGCGACAAGGAGGCGGCGGAGCGTCTGATTCCCTTCGACATCGTGCCGCGCCTGCTCGGCCGCGACGAATGGGGTCGACTCGAGGCGGGCCTGATCCAGCGGGTCAAGGCCCTGAACATGTTCCTGACCGACGTCTATGGCGAACAGGCCATTTTACGCGCGGGCATCGTGCCGAGCGACCTGGTTCTGCGCAATCCTTGCTACCGGCCGGAAATGCAGGGCCACCCCGTCCCGCATAACATCTGGACCCATATCTCCGGGATCGACATCGTCCGGGTCGACGATCACGATTTCTACGTGCTGGAAGACAATGTGCGCACGCCCTCCGGCGTGTCCTACATGCTCGAAAATCGCGAAATGATGATCAGGCTCGCGCCCGATCTCTTCGCCGATCATTTCGTCTTGCCGGTCGAGAATTATCCCGACGCGCTGCTGGCTTCGCTGCGTTCGGTCGCGCCGCCCACCTGCGCGGGCGAGCCCAACATCGTCGTGCTCACGCCCGGCCAGTATAATTCGGCCTATTACGAACATTCCTTCCTGGCCGACAAGCTGGGCGTCGAGTTGGTCGAAGGCCGCGACCTGACGGTCAAGGACGACATCGTCTACATGCGCACCACCGAGGGGCCGAAGCGGGTGGACGTGATCTACCGCCGCGTCGATGACGATTACATCGATCCCCTGGTCTTCCGGCCGGAAGTCGACGCTCGGCGCGGCCGGACTGCATGGGGGCCTATCTGTCCGGCAATGTGACCCTGGCCAATGCGGTCGGCGCCGGCGTCGCCGACGACAAGGCCATCTACACCTATTTGCCGGAGATCACCCGCTTCTATCTCGGCGAGGAGCCTCTGCTCAAGAATGTCGCCACCTGGCGCTGCCGCGAGCCTGACGCTCTCAAATATGTGCTCGACCATCTGTCCGAACTGGTGGTCAAGGAGGTCAACGGCTCCGGCGGCTATGGCATGCTGGTCGGACCGCACGCCTCCAAAGAGCAGATCGAAATCTTCCGGCAGAAGCTGCTGACCCATCCCGATAATTTCATTGCTCAGCCGACCTTGTCGCTGTCCACTTGCCCCACTTCCTTCCTCGGCGGCGTCGCGCCGCGCCATGTCGACCTGCGGTATCCCCGCCGTACACGAAACCGATCCCGACGCCAAGGTGATCTTTGGAGGCCAGGCCGATCCCAACCGCGACTTCGCCCAGCGCGCGCTTGACACCTGCCAGTGCGCGTCGGGAATCGATGTGTTCGACTACCACACTTACCCCGGCTACGGCCAGAACCTCAATCCCGAGGCGATGGACGGCGGCGCATACGGTTTGGAGTCCCCCGCCAAACTGCGCGAATTGGTCCGCAACTATCCCGGCATTCGCAAGGACATCGTCTTTTGGGACGATGAATTCAATTCCATCCCGAGCTGGACGGGCAGCGACGAATCGGTGCAGTCCAAGTACGTCACGCGCGGCCTGCTTTACAACTGGGCCGCGGGCGTTAAGACGTTCGTGTGGCTGCTGGCCGCCGGCACGGACGCAAACGAGTTCGACGATTTCGGCTT
>CAWFBN010000118.1:0-16364 GCA_963813955.1 uncultured Alphaproteobacteria bacterium
CCCGTCGAACGAAGTTCGCAGCTTCGCCGTTATGTCGCCGTTGGAGCTTGCTGCCGCTTAGAGAAGAGGCGCAATCTATTTGAAGGAGAGCCTCGCATGTCCGCCTTTGAAGCCGACCCTTTTTTCCAATATGCAAGAACCCCGGTCACGACCAGCGAAGGAAATGTCGATTTACCTTTCTTTGTTTACGAGGCGTCGATCTTTTCCTCGGGGTATTGGATCGATCTCGAACGTGCTCAAGCTTTGGTCGTCGACACAGGCTTGGAGGCGGTGCGTTTCGAGAATGGCAAGGCGCTGGTCGGCGTCAATTTTTACGATTATCGCAACACCTCGGTCGGCAGCTACCGGGAAGTCGCAACAGCCGTCGCCGTCGTGCCCAAGGGGCTGACGCCGCCCAGATTTCCGTTTTTATCTCTGTTCGGAAACATGGATAAAATTCAAATGGGCTTCTACATCTTCGACCTTCCGGTCACCACGGCTGCAGCCGATGTCGCGGGCCGGGAAATTTGGGGCTTCCCCAAATTCGTGACTTCCATCGATTTTGCAAGGAATGGCGAGCGGTTCGAAATCCGGGTGACCGATCCCGACGCCAAGGAAACAATATTGAAATTTTCGGGAGTGGGCGGCGTCGGAGCGCCCGGCCCCTTGTTCGACGCCGTCTTGTTGAGTTCCAAAGGACGGCAAAATTCTTCGAACGATTGTCACGACAAGGGGCGGCGCAAAATTCCGCTACGCAGGCTCCATCCGGCTCGAAGTTTCCGATAGCCAGCATCCGATGGCGCAGCGCCTCATCGCACTGGGATTGAAAAATGCCCAGCCGTCATTTTTCAGCCAAAGCGACAAGCTGCAAATGCGCCTGTCTGCAGGCGCTCCGCTCCCCACCTAGCTTTCTCGCCTGTATTGACCTGGCCCCGTCATTGCGAGCGAAGCGAAGCAATCCATGGCTTGCGGTTGTGGCCAGGGTGGATTGCTTCGCTTCGCTCGCAATGACGACCCTGTTTCAGGTCAGGCGAAGAATGTTCTAAAAGAGAGGCATAGGGGCGTCAGTCTTCGCCCCTTTCCCTCCGCAATTTCTGCCAATACTCCAGCCGTTTCACAATCTCGCGCTCAAAGCCGCGTTCGACCGGGCGATAGAGAGTCTGTCGCCCCAAATCTTCCGGCCAGTAATTCTGGCCTGAAAAGCCTTCGGGCTGATCGTGGTCATAGGCATAGCCGGCGCCATAGCCCTCGCCCTTCATCAATTTGGTCGGCGCGTTCAGGATCACCTTGGGCGGCATAAGCGAGCCGCGTTCGCGCGCCAACCGCATCGCCGCCTTATAGGCGACATAGGCGGCGTTGGACTTGGGCGCGCAGGCGCAATAGATCACGGCTTGCGCAATCGCCAATTCGCCCTCGGGGCTGCCCAGAAAATCAAAGGCGTCCTTGGCGGCGTTGGCGATGACCAGCGCCTGCGGATCGGCGAGGCCGATGTCTTCCGAGGCCATGCGCACCACCCGGCGCGCGATGAACAGCGGGTCTTCGCCGGCGTCGAACATGCGGGCGAGATAGTAAAGCGCCGCATCGGGGTCGGAGCCGCGCACCGTCTTGTGCAGGGCGCTGATCAGATTGTAATGGCCCTCCTGCCCCTTGTCGTAGATCGGCGCGCGGCGCTGCACGACTTCGGACAGGCTTTTGGCGTCGAAAATCTCATCTGGCCGGGCGGCGCGAAAAATTTCCTCCACCAGAGTCAGGGCGGCGCGCCCGTCGCCATCGGCCATGCGGATCAGCGTTTTTCGCGCATCGTCGTCAAGCGGCAGCGGTTTTTGCTCGGCCTCCTCGGCCCGATGCAGCAGCTTTTCGATCGCCGCATCGTCGAGGCTATGAAAAGTCAGCACGCGGGCGCGCGACAACAGCGCGGCGTTGAGTTCGAAGGAGGGATTTTCAGTGGTCGCGCCGATCAGCGTGACGGTTCCATCTTCCATCACCGGCAGAAAACTATCCTGCTGGGCGCGGTTGAAGCGATGAATTTCGTCGATGAACAGCAAGGTGCCCTGCCCGATGCGGCGGCGGCCGCGCGCCTCCTCGAAGATTTTCTTCAGCTCGGCCACGCCGGAGAAAATCGCCGACGCCTGAACGAAATGCAGATTGGTTTCATGCGCCAGCAAGCGCGCGACCGTGGTTTTGCCCGTGCCCGGCGGCCCCCAGAAGATCAGGCTGCCGAGCGAGCCTGAGTCGACGAGCCGGGTCAGCGCGCCATGGGGGCCGAGCAAATGATCCTGTCCCGCCACTTCGGCGAGGCTTTTGGGGCGCAGCCGTTCGGCGAGCGGGCGCGGCGCCCCCTGCTCCAACCCGGCGCTGGCGAAAAGATCGGTCATGCGCCTTTGTCGCCCTTCTCGCTTCGCCCGGCAAGGGCATGCCATAAGGCTGGACGATTGACGCGCGCCCGCATCCGGTCCAAATCAGGCCGCCGCTGAAAAATGGAAGAAATCATGTCCGACCTTGCCTCGCCCGCCGCGCTCGAAAAGCAGCTGATTGCCGAAGAAACCGCCAAAATGCTGCTGGAAGTCGGCGCCGTGCTGTTCAACGCGGACAAGCCGTTTATTTTCACCTCGGGCTGGGCCAGCCCCGTCTACACCGACATGCGCAAGCTGATCGCTTTTCCCCGGCTGCGCACGGTGTTGCTCGATTTCGCGGTGAAAACCATCCAGCGCGAGATCGGCTATGAAAGCCTCGACATCATCGCCGGCGGCGAGACGGCGGGCATTCCCTTCGCCGCCTGGATTTCCGACCGGCTCGGCCCTGCCGATGCAATATGTGCGCAAAAAGCCCAAGGGCTTTGGCCGCAACGCCCGCATCGAAGGCGAAGTGACCGAAGGCGCGCGCACCCTGCTGGTCGAGGATCTCGCCACCGACGGCGGCAGCAAGGTCAATTTCTGCAACGCCATCCGCGAGGCGGGGCAGAAATGCGACCATACTTTCGTGTTCTTCTTCTACGATATTTTTCCGCAGGCGCGCGAAGAACTGGCCAAGGATAATATCTCGCTGCACCAACTCACCACCTGGTGGGACGTGCTCAAGGTCGCGCGGAAGACGCAGTATCTGCCTGACGCGACCTTGACGAGGTGGAGAAATTCTTGCACGCGCCAGCCGCATGGTCGGCGGCGCATGGCGGCGTTGCGGAATTCGGCAAGAAGGCATGATTTTTTGGGCGGCGCTGATATGGATAATTCGCGGACGCTACGACAAGCGCTGGTGGCGCTTTCGTCCTTGCTCTTCGCCATCCCGGCGATCGCGGGTGATCTCGATCGCCTGAAACCGAATTTGCCGGGCCTCGTGACCGATATTCAGCGGGCCATAGACACGCGACCGAACCCGAACTTGCTGCCGAACCCACTGCCCCCGTCGCAATCCAAGCCGGCCGATAGCAAGGACGATGCGCTTCCCGGCGCAAGTCTGTCGCCGAAACTCGACCCGCCAGGACTCGAATTCAAAAAATCTTTCTGAACCGGGGCGAACCCCTCACCACATATCCAGCGCCACCCGGGCCTCGTCGGACATGCGGCTCTGGTCCCATGGCGGGTTGAACACCATCTTCACCTCGACCCCGGCGACTCCCGGCACCGCCGCCACCGCGTTTTCGACCCAGACCGGCATTTCGCCCGCCACCGGACAGCCGGGCGCGGTCAGGGTCATGTCGATGGTCACGAATCGGCTCTCGTCGATATCGACGCGGTAAATCAGGCCGAGTTCGTAAATGTCGGCCGGGATTTCCGGGTCATAGACGGTTTTCAGCGCCGCGATGATGCCATCGGTGAACTGTGCCAGTTCCTCGGGCGAAAAGCCCTCCTGCGCCCTCGAAAGCCGGGCGGTTGGGTTCGATTTCGTTTTCGGGCGCCGTCGTATGTTCGTTCATCGCAAGATCCATTCAGGCAAATAAATGGGCAGCGCGCTCAAGCGCTGCAACCAGGGCGTCCACTTCCTCGCGCGTATTGTAAAGCGCGAAGGAAGCCCGGCAAGTCGAAGTGACGCCAAACCGCGACAGCAGCGGCATGGCGCAATGGGTGCCGGCGCGCACCGCCACGCCGGAGCGGTCGATCACCGTGGCGACGTCATGCGCATGGGCGCCCTTGAGTTCGAAGGAAAACACCGCGCCCTTTCCCGGCGCCGTTCCAAACAGCCGCAGGCCGGGCAATTCCGCCAGACGCTTGGCCGCATAGGCGCCGAGATCCGCCTCATGCGCATGGATGGCGGCGCGGCCGATATTTTCCATATAATCCAGCGCCGCGCCAAGGCCGATCGCCTCGACGATCGGCGGCGTTCCCGCCTCGAACCGCTGCGGCGGAACGCCATAGGTCACGGTGTCGCGCGTCACCGTCTCGATCATTTCGCCGCCGCCAGCGTAAGGCGGCAATTTCTCAAGCCATTGTTTTTTGGCGTAAAGCGCGCCGATGCCGGTCGGTCCATAAAGCTTGTGGCCGGTGACGACGTAGAAATCGACATCGAGATCGCGCACGTCCACGTCGCAATGGACAGCGCCCTGCGAGCCGTCCGCCAGCACCGGAATGCCGCGCTCATGCGCGAGGCGGATGATCTCCTTGAGCGGCGTCACCGTGCCCAGCACGTTGGACATATGGGTGATGGCGACGATCTTGGTTTTTTCGGTCAGGGCGGCTTCGAAAGCCTCCAGCGAAAAAGAGCCGTCCTCCTCGACATCGACCCATTTCAGCACGGCGCCCTTGCGTTCGCGCAGAAAATGCCAGGGCACGATGTTGGAGTGATGCTCCATCACCGAGAGCACGATTTCGTCGCCCTCCCCGATATGAGCGAGACCAAAAGAAGAGGCGACGAGGTTCAGCGCCTCGGTCGCGCCGCGCGTAAAAATGATTTCCTCGGTCGATCCGGCGTTGAGGAAGGCGCGCATTTTTTCGCGCGCCGCTTCATAGGCGTCGGTGGCGGCGTTGGCGAGATAATGCAGCCCGCGATGGACGTTGGCGTATTCATGCTCATAGACATGGTCCATGCGCTCGATCACCGCGCGCGGCTTTTGGGCCGAAGCCGCATTGTCGAGATAGACCAGCGGCTTGCCATAGGGTCGTTCGGCCAGGATGGGGAAATCCGCGCGGATCGCCTCGATGTCGTAGCTGCGGATTTTCATCTGCTGATTCATGCGAAAACCCCCGTGGCCAAAATCCGCGCGAGATCGGCCTGCAGAATTTCGCGCAAAAAGTCGTCATGCAGAATGTCGAAACTCTCAGATGCGAAAGCTTCGATCAATATGGCCTGCGCCTGCGGCTTGCGGGATGCCGCGCGATTCCATGTAGAAAATCTGGGCGGCGTCGAGCTTTGGCGCAGGCGGCGCCATGGCCGCAGGCCACATCGTCGGCGAAAATTTCCAGCTCCGGCTTGACCGACATGGCCGCGTCGTCGGACAGCAGCAGGCCGCGGCACATCATCTTGCCATCGGTCTTTTGCGCGTGCGGCGGCACGACGATCCGGCCCTGAAACACGCCATTGGCCTGATCGGCGAGGACATATTTGAAGGTTTCGCGACTGACGCAGGACGGGGCGTCATGCGTCATGGTGAGCGTCGTGTCGGCATGGTTTTGCTGGCTCAGCAGGGCCGCGCCGGAAAGCTGGACTTCGGCGTTTTCGCCCCGGCACAGGATCGACACATTGCCGGCGCAGGAACGGCGCGTCGGCGACCAGCGCCGTCGCGCGCAATTGCGCCTGTCGTCGAGACGGGCGACGATATTCTGCACATCGACCGGCGCGCCGCCCTCGCTGCGGCAGGCATAATCGAGTTCGGCGCCCGGACCCAGCGCCAGAACAAGCGCGCTGTCGCCAAAGCCGCCGACGCCTTCGGCCCGGGTTTCGAGCAGGCTCGCCCGCGCGCCCGCGCCGAGACGGACGAGATTGCGCGAAAAGCGCGACTGCGCGCCGGTGGCGCCGCAAAGCGCGATGATCTCGATGGGCTGCGCGAACTGCGCGCCCTCGGCGATTTCAATGACAACGCCGTCGCGCGCAAAGGCGGCGTTGAGATCGAGCAGCGGATCGTCGGCGAGCGCCGCCAATTCCGCCAGCAGGATCGCGGCGGGATCGGCTGAAGGCAGCGAGGCCAGAGCGCGGATGCGCAGGCCCGAAAGGGCGCCCGACTGATCGGAAAGCTCGGCGCAAAAAACCCCGTCGAGCAGCACGAGTTTCAGCGTCTCCGGCGCGGCGCGCAGATCGCGTTCGGCGCGGGCGAACAATAGATCGTCAGGACCGGGCGTCGCGGCCAGCGGCGGCGCCGTCCGCAGTTTTCCGCGCAGATCGCGTATAATGCCAGGATTCGACGCGGCGCGTGGGCAGGCCGGCCGCGCAAAACGCTCGAAGGCGGCGCGTTGCGTCGCGCCAAACCCCGCCTGCGCGAAGGAGCGGGCAAAACCGTCCTCCGCTTCGGTCTGGATCTTGCGCGGCGATGGTCATCACGCCGCCTCGCTCGGCGTAATCGGCATAGCCGCTTTTTTCCAGCTCCAGCGCCAGTTCGGGACCGCCGCTCCTGACGATTTTTCCCGCCGACATCACATGCACCACGTCCGGCGCGATATAGTCGAGCAGGCGCTGGTAATGGGTGATGACGAGCAATCCGCGCTCCGGCGAACGCAAGGCGTTGACGCCGTCGGCGCAGACGCGCAGCGCGTCGATGTCGAGGCCGGAATCCATTTCGTCGAGAATGGCGAAACGCGGCTCCAGCAGCGCCATCTGCAGGATTTCCATGCGCTTCTTCTCGCCGCCGGAAAAGCCGAGATTGACCGCGCGCTTGAGCATGTCCTGCGAAATATTGAGCCTCGCCGCCGCCGCGCGCACCTTTTTCATGAAGTCGGGCGTCGACATTTCGCCTTCGTCGCGCGCCCTGCGCTGCGCGTTGAGCGCGGCTTTCAGGAAGGTCATGGTGGCGACGCCGGGAATTTCGAGCGGATATTGGAAGGACAGGAAAATGCCGAGCGCCGCGCGTTCGGCCGGCGTCTTGTCGAGCAGATCGACGCCGTCGAGTTTGATCGACCCTTCGGTGACTTCATAATCGGCGCGACCGGCGATGACATAGGACAGCGTCGATTTGCCGGAGCCGTTCGGCCCCATGATGGCCGCGACCTGACCGGCGTCCACTTTGAGGTTCAGCCCGTCGATGATTTTCTTGCCGGCGATGGTTACGTGAAGATTTTCGATATCGAGCATGGTCATGACCTTGAAAAGCGGGAGCGAGGCGGCGGCAAAAAATCAGCCGACGCTGCCTTCGAGCGAAATGGCGATGAGCTTTTGCGCCTCGACGGCGAACTCCATCGGCAATTGCTGCAAGCACGTCGCGGACAAAGCCGTTGACGATCAGGGCCGTCGCCTCTTCCGCCGAAAGCCCGCGCTGCATGACGTAGAAAAGCTGGTCGTCGGAGATTTTCGACGTGGTCGCCTCATGCTCGAACAGCGCGGAGGAATTCTTCGCCTCGATATAGGGCACGGTATGGGCGCCGCATTTATTGCCGATCAGCAGGCAGTCGCAATTGGTGAAATTGCGCGCGTTGACCGCCTTGCGATGGGCCGAAATCTGGCCGCGATAGGTGTTCTGCGAATGGCCGGCGGCGATGCCCTTGGAAATGACGCGGCTCGACGTATTGGCGCCGAGATGCAGCATTTTCGTGCCGGAATCGACCTGCTGATAGCCATTGGAAATGGCGATCGAATAGAATTCTCCGCGCGAGTCATCCCCGCGCAAAATGCAGGAGGGATATTTCCAGGTGATGGCCGAGCCCGTTTCGACCTGGGTCCAGGAAATTTTCGAGCGCGCGCCGCGGCAATCGCCGCGCTTGGTGACGAAATTATAGATGCCGCCCTTGCCCTCGGCGTCGCCGGGATACCAGTTTTGCACGGTGGAATATTTGATTTCCGCGTCGTCGAGCGCGATCAGTTCGACCACGGCGGCGTGCAACTGGTTCTCGTCGCGTTGCGGCGCCGTGCAGCCTTCGAGATAGGAGACGTAGGAGCCCTTGTCGGCGATGATCAGCGTGCGCTCGAACTGGCCGGTGTTCTTCTCGTTGATGCGGAAATAGGTCGAAAGCTCCATCGGGCAGCGCACGCCCGGCGGGATGTAGACAAAGGAGCCGTCGGAAAACACCGCCGAGTTCAAGCGTCGCGAAATAATTGTCGGTGACCGGCACGACCGAGCCGAGATATTTCCTCACCAGTTCCGGATGGGTCTGCACGGCTTCCGAAATCGGGCAGAAGATCACGCCGGCCTTGCCGAGTTCGTCCTTGAAAGTGGTGACCACCGAGACGGAATCGAACACGGCGTCCACCGCGACGCGCCGCTCCTGCACGCCGGCCAGCAACTCTTGCTCGCGCAGCGGAATGCCAAGCTTTTCGTAAACGCGCAAAAGTTCGGGATCGACGTCTTCGAGCATGCGCGGACCCTCGGCGCTTTTCGGCGCCGAATAATAATAAAGGTCCTGATAGTCGATTTTCGGATAATGGACCCGCGCCCAATTGGGCTCGACCATCGTCAGCCAGCGGCGATAGGCGTCGAGACGCCAATTCGTCAGCCAATCCGGCTCGTTCTTCTTGGCCGAGATGAAGCGGACAATGTCCTCGCTCAGGCCCTTGGGGGCCTTGTCTGAGGCGATATCCGTAAAAAACCCGTATTTATAGGCATCAACGTCAAGCGTCTTCACCTTGTCGACAGTCTCCTGGACAGCCGCCATTTCCACTCTCCTCACCTAGCGCGGTTTCAAGGGCCGCTGGTTGAGTTTATGTCGCATGCGGCTCAGGAAGGATTCGCCAACCGTCGCCGCATTCTCTCGTGCACTTTAGACAGTATTTCCAGAAAACGCACTACCTCTTCCTTGCGCGAGGTCCAACCCAGACTCATTCTGCAGGGCGGAACGCGCCTGATCGGGCGGCAACGCCCATGGCGGCGAGCACGTGCGAGGGCGTCACCTTGCCGGAGGAACAGGCCGAACCGGAAGACAGCGCCACGCCCTCGACATCGAAGGCTGCGACCATGGTTTCGGCCGAAAGACCCGGCAGGGCGAAGGCCATCGTATTGCCGACGCGCGCCGCCTCACCGCCAAATATGGCGGCTTCCGGCGCGATTTCCAGCACGCCGGCCTGCAATATGTCGCGCAACCCCGCAAGCCGCCCGGTCTCGCGCAACGCGCGAAAGCTCGGCCTGCGCCGCAGCGACGCCAAAGCCGGCGATGGCGGCGACATTTTCGGTGCCGCCCCGAAAACCCCGTTCCTGTCCGCCGCCGCGAACAAGCGCCTTGGGCAAGAGATCGCGCCGAAGCGGCGGCAAGCGCGCCCGCGCCCTTGGGACCGCCGAGCTTGTGGCTCGACAGGAAAACAAGGTCGGCGCCCGTCGCGGTGAAGGCGCAGTCGATGCGGCCATAACCCTGAACCGCGTCGCAAACCAGCAGGCCGCCGGCGGCATGAACCAACTCCGCCGCTTCCGCGACCGGCTGAATCACGCCTGTTTCATTATTGACCGCCTGCAAGGCCAGCACCGGCCGGAGACCCGTCACACCGGCCAGCTTTTCGCGCAAATCGTCGAGGTCGAGCCGGCCTTGCGCGTCGAGCGCGACCTGCGCGACCTTGTCCGGCGTAAAACCATGCCCGGCAAAAACGCAAGGATGTTCGCCGGCGCCGATCAGCAGGAACTGGCCCTCGGACGATTGCAAGGCCATGTTCGCGGCCTCGGTGGCGCCGGAGACGAAAACCACCCGGTCGGGTTTGGTTCCGAGTGTGGCCGCCAGCGCGCCGCGCGCCGATTCAATGAGCGCCCGGGCAGCGCGGCCTTCCGCGTGGACGCTGGAGGCGTTGCCCGCCTCCAGAGCTTGCAGAAACGCCTGCCGCGCTTCAGGTCGCAGCGGCGACGTAGCGTTATGATCGAAATAGATGCGACTCATCCGTCCACGCCCTCGCCTCAGCGCAACGCTTGAGATCTGCCGAGGCGGAGAGAATAGCGGAAAATCAAATATGCAGCGACGAAATATGTCCCGTCGCGAGGCTCCAGCCCAGCGCAATCACGAAGGCCGTCAGCATGACATTGCCCACCAGCCACGCGACAGTGGTCCCGGAGGCGACGACGGTCTTGCCCCGACGCAAGGGGCGAGCGCCTTCAACTTGAAGAGCCAAACGATCCATCACCTTCTCCCGCACGCTGACTTAACCAACCACGCCGGCGCCCGCACGGCTGCCGCGCCCACACTCATACGAAATTCTGGTTAGTATTTTGCTAATGAAAGCGTCAGACCGTGACCACGCGACGGCCGGCGGCGGTGCGACTTTGCCAGCCGTTGCGCACGAGCTCAGGATCGACATGCTCTTCCTCGGGCCAACCGAGGCAGAGAAAGGCGATGAATTTATAGGAGGGCGGCGCTCCCAGCGCCACGCCGACCGCGACCGGATCGAGGATGGACACCCAGCCCAGCCCCAGCCCTGCCGCACGGGCGGCCAGCCATAATCCGGCGATCATGCCCACCACCGAATAATCAAGCGTTTCCGGCATGGTGCGGCTGCCCAATCCATGACCCTGCCGGGTCGCGCGATCGCAGAAAACCGCGAGTTGCACCGGCGCCGCGTCGAGCCCCGCCAGCTTGAGCCGCGCATAAACCGCCGCATGTTTTTCGTCCTG
Source organism: uncultured Alphaproteobacteria bacterium (assembly GCA_963813955.1). Lineage (GTDB taxonomy): Bacteria > Pseudomonadota > Alphaproteobacteria > Rhizobiales > Beijerinckiaceae > Rhodoblastus. Next base: position 10,640 of record CAWFBN010000118.1, read on the forward strand.
CGCCGCCAGAGCTTCGGCGTTGCTTTTGAGGAAATTCTCGCGAATGGCGCCGCGCTTCTCACTGCTTTCGACGCGAATGATCCGCCACGGCTGGCTATTGCCGACCGAGGGCGCGATCTGCGCGAGATCGAACAGGTTTTCCAGCAGGTCCTCCCCCACCGGGTCGCGGCGGAATCGCCGCACGTCGCGTCGCCAGCGCATGAGTTCGACCAGTTCGGACTGGAACCGCGCGTCAAAAACCGGTTTTTGCGCGCTCATGGCGCCTCCGCGATGCAGTGAAAAAAGCCGCCCGACACGTTTCCGCGCCGCGAACCCGATAGCGCGGGCGCGCCGCCATAGGCGTCGGCGGCCAGCGCCATCGGCGCATCGGCTCCAAGCGTGACGATGCTGGCGTAGTGAAATTCATGGCCGCGCAATTTTTGCCCGGCGCGGCCCAGAGCGCAATCGGCCAATAGCGTGGCGTCACGGTAGCCCAGCGTCATTTTGCGCTTGGCGAAAGAGGTTTCGACCGACAACAGCCCCGCCATCTTGTGGATTTCTCCCGCCGCATCGGTCAAGGCCTCGCCGAGAACCATGTAGCCGCCGCATTCGCCATGCACGGGTTTTTTCTCAGCGAAGGCGCGCAGCCCCTGGAAAAAGCGCGCATGACCGGCGAGTTTGCCGGCGTGCAGTTCGGGATAGCCGCCCGGCAGCCACACCGCGTCGCAATCCATCCGGCGGCGCCTCGTCGGCAAGCGGCGCGAAAAAGGCGAATTCGGCGCCCTGCGCCCGCCAGCCGCTCAAGAAGATGCGGATAGAGGAAGGAAAAAGCCGCGTCGCGCGCGATGGCGATTTTTTGGCCCGGCGGCGCCAAGGCGGCTTGTGCGCCCGATGTTGCGCTCAGCGGCGCGGCCAGCGCCAGAATGGCGTCGAGATCGACATGCTGTGCGACGAAAGCGCCGAGGGCGTCGAGCCGCGCCTCCAGCCCGAGCGTCTCGCTGGCTTGCACGAGGCCGAGATGACGTTCCGGCAGGACGATCTCGGCCTGCTTGGGCAAGGCGCCGACCACCGTCAGGCCCGCCGCCTCGATGCCCGCCTTGGCCAGCAAAAGATGGCGCGGACTGCCGATCTTGTTCAGCACCACGCCCGCGATTTTGATACGCGGATCGAAAGAGGCGCAGCCTTTGGCGATCGCGCCCGCCGATTGCGCCTGCCCCGAGGCGTCGAGCACCAGCAATATCGGCAAGCCGAGCGCGGCGGCGACATCGGCGGAGGCGCCGCGTTCGACCCGTGGGCGCCGGAACGCCGTCGAACAGGCCCATCGACCCTTCGGCCAGCACAAGTTCGGCGTCTTGCGCCGCCTGCCCCGCCAAAGCCTCAAGCAAGGCGGGGTCCATGGCCCAGGTATCGAGATTAAAGCTGTCGCGGCCGAGCGCCGCCTTGTGAAAGGCCGGATCGATATAGTCCGGTCCTGACTTGAGTCCGGCGACTTTGACGCCCCTCTGGCGAAAGGCGCGCATCAGCCCCAGAGTCAAAGTGGTCTTGCCGCCGCCGGAGCGCGGCGCAGCGATGAGCAGGCCGCGCGTCATGCGTAAAAATCCTTTGGCGGGAGGCGCGAGGCGCGGTAGCAAAGAGCATGGATCAGACGGAAAACACCCCCCTGCGGCGTGGCTGGACCACCGGCGCCTGTGCGGCGGCGGCGGCGCGCGCCGCCTATGCCGCGCTGGTCGGCGGCGCTTTCCCCGATCCGGTTTCGATCCGCCTGCCCGGCGGCCAGACGCCCGCCTTTGCGCTCGCCTTGCAGGAAAAGGGCGACGGCTTTTGTCGCGCCGGAATTGTCAAGGACGCCGGCGACGATCCCGACGTCACCCACGGCGCGCTGATTATCGCGCGTGTCGAATTTGTCCGCGCCGGGCGCTGGCGTGAGCTTTGCCGCTGGCGAGGGCGTCGGCACGGTCACGCGGCCCGGCCTGCCTCTGCCGGTCGGCGAACCGGCGATCAATCCCATGCCCCGCCAGATGATCCGCGAGGCGCTTCAAGCCGAGGCGGCGCTTCTGGGCTTTGCTGCCGACGTGCGGGTTGAAATTTCGATTCCCGGCGGCGAAAAAATCGCCGAGCGCACCCTCAACGGGCGGCTGGGGATTCTTGGCGGCCTGTCCATTCTCGGCACCACCGGCATCGTCACGCCCTTTTCCTGCGCCGCCTGGATCGCCTCGATCCACAGCGGCATCGACGTCGCTCGCGCCATCGGTCTCGACATGGTGGCCGGCGCAACGGGCTCGACCTCCGAAGCGGCGGTCAAGGCGCTCTACGGCCTGCCCGACGAGGCCTTGATCGACATGGGCGATTTCGTCGGCGGGATGCTCAAGCATTTGCGTCAGCATCCCGTGCGTCGCGTGATTATCGCCGGCGGCATGGGCAAGATGACCAAGCTGGCGCAAGGCCTGCTGGATCTCCATTCCAAGCGCGGCGCGGTGGATCACGCGTTTCTGGCGGGCTTTGCCGAGGGCGAAGTCGCGGAGCAAATCCGCGCCGCCAACTCCGCCAAACACGCTTTCGAGATCGCGGCGGCGGCGGGCGTGAACCTCGGCGAGGGCATCGTCGAGTCCGCGTGGCGCACGGCGGCCAAGGTCCTCCGCGACGCCCCGAGCGAGTTGGAAGTGGTGATTTTCGACCGTGATGGGGGTTTGCTGGCAAGGACGGGGTTTCGCAAGGTGGGCGGATAAAACTTCCCCAATCCCCTCACCCTGAGGAGCCAGCTTCAGCTGGCGTCTCGAAGGGCGAGGGACTCGCTGGCTACGATGTCTCGGCAGCCAACAGCCCTCCCTAGTGCCCATGGTTCGAGACGCGCCCTGCGGGCGCGCCTCACCATGAGGGGGGGATGTGGCGCAGGCAGGAATGCCCCCTCATTCGTCGTCCGCCCCGATCGACCCATCGGCGCGGACAAACCCGCCCCGGTAACGCCGACGATAATCGGGATCGTAGAGCGCGCTTTCGCGGAAATCGCTGGCGCTCAGCGCTGGACCGACCAGGATGAGCGCCGTGCGCGACATCGGGTCTTTCTCCGCCAGCGCGGAAATGGTGGCAAGCGTCGCCTGCACGATGCGCTCGTCCGGCCAAGAGGCGCGGAACACCAGCGCGATGGGACAATCCGCACCATAAAACGGCGTCAACTCAGCCACCACCTTGTCCAGCACGTGGATGGACAGATGGATCGCCAGCGTCGCGCCGGTCGCGGCAAAAGCTGAGAGCTTTTCGCGCTCCGGCATCGACGAGGCGCGGCCCGAGGTGCGGGTGAGCACCAGCGATTGCGCCACTTCAGGCAGGGTCAATTCGCGCTGCAAGGCGGCGGCGGCGGCGGCGAAGGCGGGCACGCCGGGCGTCACGTCATAGGCGATGCCCAGCGCGTCGAGGCGGCGCAATTGCTCGCCCATGGCGCTCCAGATCGACAGGTCGCCCGAATGCAGCCGGGCGACGTCCTCGTTAAAGTCCCTTGCGCGTAAAAATTCGGCGGCGATTTCGTCGAGCGTCATCGGCGCGGTGTCGATGATGCGGGCATAGGGCGGGCAATGCTCCAGAAGCTCCTTCGGCACCAGCGAGCCGGCATAGAGACAGATCGGACAGCGCGCGAGAATATCGCGTCCGCGCAAGGTGATGAGGTCCGCCGCGCCGGGTCCGGCGCCGATGAAATGCACTTTCATGAATTGTCCTCGTTGCCGGCCACGGCGCAGGTCACGCCATCGGCGGCGCGGCGGCGCAGGATGAGTTTGGCATTCGGGCCGCCTCCCATCAACGCCGCTGCCTCGGCCACGCTGGAGAAGCCGGTCAATTCGTGCGTTTTTCGCGAAGGCGCCGCGCCGCGTTGCAAAAATTCGTCCTGCCGCGCGAGAAACTCCGTCTCGTCGAGGAAGACGATCTCGAAACCCATATACGCCGCCGCCTCAAGCAGCCCCGCTTCGCCAAATTTCCGCGCGACGGTGAAGAGGGTCGCCCGCTCGAAAGGCGGCGCGTCGTCCAAAGTGGTGCGCAGCAACTCGATGACCGCGGCCGCGCTCGCGCCCTGTTTGCAGCCGATGCCTATGGCGATGTCACTCATCATTTTTTGGCGTAAATCCATTGCACGATGGGCAGGGCGGGACGGAAGGCGGTAAAGCCGCCGAGCTTTTCCGCCCGCGCAATCTGCGCCTGAAGCAGGTTGCCGCCAAGCGCGGCATGACGCGCGACGAGCAGGCTTTGCGTCTCCAGCGTCACGCCATTGACCACCAATAACCCGCCGGGCAATAGCGCCTCCCGCGCCGTCTCGATGACGCCGGGCGCGGTTGCGCCGCCCCCGATGAAAATCTTTTCCGGGCGCGGAAGGTCCGCCAGAATTTCAGGGGCTCGGCCTTCGACCACGCGCAGGCCCGGCGTGCCGAGCGCGAGGGCATTGCGCCCGATCCTTTGCGCGCGGACGCTGTTGGCTTCGACGGCGATGGCGGCGTTGGCCTCGTCGGCCAGCATGAATTCAATGGCGACCGAGCCCGAACCCGCTCCGATATCCCACAGCAATTCGCCGCGGCGCGGCGCGAGCGCCGACAGCGTCAGGGCGCGGAACTCGGACTTGGTAATCTGGCCGTCATGCTCGAAAAAATCGTCCGGGAGACCGGCCGCGCGCGGCAGGATGCGGGCGTCGCGATCCGCCACGAGATCGAGCGCCATCGTGTTGAGCGCCGCCACGTCCGCGAGGGAAAAATCGCGGGCCAGACTTGCGCGGACGCGTTCTTGCGGGCCGCCGAGATGTTCGCAGATCGTGAGCCGCGACGCGCCGAAACCGCGTTTCGTCAACAGCGCGGCCAGTTTTTCCGGCGTTGCGCCATCCCACGATAAAGCGATGATCCTGGCGCCATCATGCAGACGCGGAATGATTTTTTCGAGCGGGCGCCCATGCAACGTGACCAGCGCGCAATCCTGTTGCGCCCAACCCAACCGCGCCGCGACGAGACTGAAGGAGGACGGCGCCGGCAGGCAAAGCACTTCCTCCGGTGGAATTTTTTTCGCGAGCACGGAGCCGACGCCGTAAAAAAACGGATCGCCGGACGCCAGCACCACCACTTTTTCGCCGCGTCGCGATAAAATCTGGGGATAGGCGGCGTCCATCGGCGAGGGCCAGCACAGGGTTTCGCAGTCGAGCGGCGCGACCAGCGCGAGGTGTCGCGCGCCGCCGACAACGAGACGCGCTTGCTTCAGATGCGCGATTGCGGCAGGAGACAGGCCTGCGCGCCCATCCTCGCCGAGACCGATCAATGTAAGCCAGGGCGCGGTCACGCTAAATCTCCAAAAGGAGCCGCCGTTTGCGCATCCTGATTCTTGGTGGCACGACACAGGCCAGCCAACTGGCGCGCGCTCTGGCCGGACGCGATGACCTCAGCCCCATCCTGTCGCTGGCCGGTCGCACCCAAAATCCCCTGCCCCTCCCCATTCCAAGCCGCATCGGCGGGTTCGGCGGCGTGGACGGACTTGTCGCTTTCCTGCGCGATGAAAAAATCGACGTTGTCGTCGACGCCACCCATCCCTTCGCGGCGCAAATGTCGGCCCATGCCCGCGCGGCGAGCCAGCGAAGCAAAATTCCGTTGCTGGTGTTTTCCCGTCCCGCCTGGACGCCGGGCGAAGGCGATCAATGGACGGAAGTCGCCGACATGGAGGCGGCGGTCGCAGCCCTCGGCGCCACGCCCTGCCGCGTTTTTCTGACCCAGGGCCGATTGTTCTC
>CAWFBN010000119.1:0-13598 GCA_963813955.1 uncultured Alphaproteobacteria bacterium
AGAAATATTACGAAGTGATCGGCGAAATTCTGGCGCGCGGCTTCGCGGTGGCGACGTTTGACTGGCGCGGGCAGGGGATGTCGCAGCGCCTGCTGGACGACCGACGAAAGGGCCATGTTCGCCGCGCGAGCGATTACCATCTCGATCTCGAAGCTTTCCAGCGGTATTTGCTGTTGCCCGATTGCCCGAAACCCTGGTTCGCCCTCGCCCATTCCATGGGCGCCTCGGCTCTGCTGGATTACGCTGGCTCAGTCGTCGACGCCGCGCCCTATGAACGAATCGTCGCCGTCGCGCCTTTGATCCATCTCTACGGTCTCGCGGGCTCCAACATGGCGCGGAAAACCGCTTTGCTGCTCAACGGCCTTGGCATGGGGCGGCTGTCCACCTGGGGTGGCGGGCGGCGAACCTTGGCGACCCTGCCTTTCGCCAATAATGTGCTGACCCGCGACCGCCGTCGTTTTTTCCGCGCTGTCGATACTCTCAACGCCGCGCCGTCACTGGCGATCGGCGCGCCGACCATGGGCTGGGTGCACGCCGCCTTCGACTTGTGCGAAAGCCTGAATGCCGATGGATTTGCCGAAAACATCCGGACGCCGGTTTTGTTTCTGGCGGCGGGAAGGGAGCGGCTGGTTTCCACCCCGGCCATCGAGCGTTTCGCCTTGCGATTGAAAAACGCCGCCTGTGTCGTACTGCCCGACTCCGAGCATGAAATCATGATGGAGCGAGACGAGATCCGGGCGCAATTCTGGGCCGCCTTCGACGCCTTCATTCCCGGCGAGCCGTTTTTGCACCAGGCCAATCTGAAGCGGGCGCAAGTTTGAGGGAAATCTAACCCGCCGCTTTCAATGCCGCCAGCGCCTGTTCGTGCACGCGTCTGTCGCCGGCGGCGACGATGGCGCCGCCTTTCGACGGGTCGCCGCCATCCCAGGTGGTGATGACGCCGCCAGCTCCCTGGACGATCGGGATCAGCGCGACAATGTCATAGGCGTTGAGACCCGCCTCGACCACCAGATCGACATGCCCGGCCGCGAGCATGCAATAGGCGTAGCAATCGCCGCCGTAGCGGGTCAGCCGCACCTGCGTTTCCAGCGCCTCGTAGCGCGGCCGGAACGGCTCTGGAATCAGCTTGGGCGACGTGGTCATCAGGGTGGCGTGGTCGAGATCGGCGCAGAGGCGCGTGCGCAGCCGCCGCGTCACCGCGGCGCCTTCGGCCCCGCGTCCTACCCAGTAAGCCGCCTGTCCATCCCCGAAAAACTGCTCGCGTGTAAAAGGCTGGTTCATCATGCCGTAACAAGGCGCGTTGTGGTGCAGCAGGCCGATCAGCGTGCCCCACAGCGGCAGGCCGGAGATAAAACTCTTGGTGCCGTCGATCGGGTCGAGCACCCAGACATATTCGGCGCCCGTGTCCGTGTCGTCGAATTCTTCGCCAATGACTCCGTGATCGGGAAAAATCTCGCCGATCAGCCGGCGCATCGCGTTTTCCGCCGCGCGGTCGGCCTCGGTCACCGGATCGAACACGCCGCCGCCCGACTTGTCCTCCATCGCGAAGGAGGTGCGGAAGAAGGGCATGATCGCCTCGGCCGACACTTTGGCCAGGCGCTCGACGAATGGAAAGAAATCGACGGCCGTCATTCCCGCTTCTCCAGCATTTTCTGCGCATCCGCTTCCGTTCGGCCGCGCGCACGAGGCGATTCGCGCCGGCGTAGATGTCTCAAGCCGGCGCCGGAGACCCGAGGCAGGGTCGCAAGTTCAATGCCACGATCTGAAAGCCGAGACTAGAGCTGGAGTTTCCTTTTGCGGCGGCGCAACAGGAGTTTGCAAAATAAAAAGAAAGCGGCGACCCTGCGGTTTCGGGCAGGAAGTTCAACTATTTTAACAGCTTGTTGTCATTTAATGTGTTGTTGGCCTTCTTGCTTTTTGTGCGGCGCGACGGCATAATCTTGCGGTGCGGCAAAGGATTGGCCGCTAATGCCCTCTTGGGCGTTTCCTCCCTCGACTTGCGCCGCTGACCTTGGGTCGGCGGTTTTTTTTATGCGCGTGTGTATTATTCCGCAGCCTCGCGCCAATTCGCGCCGAGAAAATCACGCGCGGGGGCGATTTCGGCGATCAATTTCTCCATATCCGCCTTGACCTTGGCAAACGCCGGCTTCGGCTCCAGGGTTTTTTCATCGAGATAAAGCGCGCGGTTGATCTCGATTTGCAGCGCATGGCGATGTTTCGCGCGATTCGCGTAGGTCTCGGTGATGAAGCCGCCGGCATAAGGCTTGTTGCGTGCAACCCGGTAGCCGAATTCGGTCAGCAGCTTGTGAACCCGATGGGAGAAGGCCTGATCGCAGCTCGCGCCATAACGGTCGCCGATCACGATATCGACATCGAGCGGCTCGTAAGGGCGGCGGGCGTCGCCGGTCGGCATGCGCGACGGCATGGAATGACAGTCGATCAGCACAGCGACGCCGAAAGTCTGTAACGCCCTTGTCATCAAGCCTTCCAGCATGGCGTGATAGGGTTTGTAGTGGCTTTCGATCCTCCTCAGACCTTCGGCCAGCGCAATGCGGTCCGCGTAAATGGCCTGGCCTTCGGCCACCACGCGGGGAATGACCCCGAGGCCGGCGGCGACGCGCAAGGAACGGGTATTGGAGAAAGAGGGTGGCGTTTCCAGAAATATTTTCGGATCGAGTTCATGAGCTTCGCGGTTTACGTCGGTCATGGAGCGCGGAAAATGCGCGCGCAGGAGCGGGGCGCCATGCCGGGGCGCGGCGGCGAAAAGATCGTCAACCAGAACGTCTTCCGATGAGCGCAAGGCGCGCAGATCGAGTCGCGACGCGGCCAGGAAGGCCAGCGGGTAATTTCTGCCCGAATGAGGCGAGGAAAAGACCAGCGGCGAAGAGAGCCGCTGCGGCTCGATGGTCTCGCAAGGGAGCGGCAATTCTTTTTGGTGCATCGCGTCGTTTTGTTGCATCGCTGTTTCGGGCCTCCTGATCTCCCGAAAACTCCAAAAAGCAACTTTCACGCCTGAATGCGGTTTTCGTCGCCACCGGCAAGAATGATCCCCGTCCGGTGATTTGTCCACAGGCGGGTCCAGCGGTTTCGCGCTTAACGCCGGCGGCGAAAAGAATTCGAACGGAAGCGTCGCCCTTTTAGCTAATTTTCATCTGTTTTTTACCACGAGGGGTCTTTATCGATAAGGCACGAACGAGGGCGCCATGAACGAACCATTCGATCAATCTGTAAAAATCCTGCTGGCCGAAGATGACAACGACATGCGCCGCTTTCTGGTCAAGGCGCTGCAGAACGCCGGCTATGATGTCGTTTCCTTCGACAATGGCCTCGAGGCCTATAACCGCCTGCGCGAAGAACCGTTCGAACTTCTGCTGACCGATATCGTCATGCCGGAAATGGACGGCATCGAGCTGGCGCGCCGCGCTACCGAACTCGATCCCGACATCAAGGTGATGTTCATCACCGGTTTCGCCGCGGTGGCGCTCAATCCCGACAATCAGGCGCCGCGTCAAGCCAAGATCTTGTCCAAGCCCTTCCATTTGAAGGATTTGGTCAATGAAGTGACGCGTCTTTTGGCGGCTTGACCGTCGCCGCGATTTTCCTCGGCCCGATGGGTTGCGCCCCGCGCGGCGAATCGATATACAGCCTCCACCCTTGACGGGCCGGTTGGACGTTTTGACCGGTTTCGGGCGCGTAGCTCAGCGGGAGAGCACTACGTTGACATCGTAGGGGTCACAGGTTCGATCCCTGTCGCGCCCACCATTTCGAAGGCCTCGGAAAAGCTGATATTCCAGCTTCCGGGGCCTTCGCTTTTTTCCAGGCCAAAATGTCAGTAAGACGTGGCAGCTCGAGCGCCATTAACTTACGGAGGCGATCGTGATTCCCTGGTCCCTGATCGACACGGCGCCAATTCCCGGCGGCGCTGGAACGCTGCGGCTCAAGCGCCGGGGGGCCGAATTCTCGATTATGCTCGGCGACAATGAATTGATGAATTCTCGCCTGAGCGGCTCCGAGCAGGCGCTCGCCACGCTTTCCTGCGAGAGGATTCGCTCCCGTCCGGGCCCCCGCGTCCTGATTGGCGGGCTTGGCATGGGATTTACCTTGCGCGCCGCGCTGGCGGCGCTCGATTCACAGGCGCTGGTCGTCGTCGCCGAGCTTGTGCCCGCCGTCGTGGCCTGGGCGCGGGGTCCGATGGCGGACTTGCACGGGTCGAGCCTGACCGATTCTCGCGTCACAATCGTGGAAACGGATGTCGGCCGTCTGATCCGCGACGCGCGCGCTTCCTATGACGCGATCCTGCTCGATGTCGACAATGGTCCGGACGGACTGACCCGGAACGCCAATGACGCCCTCTACAACAAGACCGGATTGATCGCCGCCCGCGAAGCCTTGCGTCCCGGCGGCGTCCTTGCCGTCTGGTCGTCCGGGCCGGACCAGGGGTTCACTGAAAATCTTCGCCGGGCCGGATTCGGCGTCGAGGAGATCAAGGCGCGCGCCAATGGCAAACGCGGCGGCGCCCGTCATGTCATCTGGATCGCAACGCGCGAGTGAGTTACCGGTCCAGGTCGATGGCCTGGCCGCCGACAGTTCCGTGATAAAGCGCCCGGATCAGACCGGGGATGACCTGTCCTTCCGGGCCATAGAGGGCGAGGGCGCGATTGCAGGCGGCAGGGCCGTCGCGCATCGCCCCGGCGTGATCGCGAGCAAAGGCGAAGCCAAAGACCACGCGATAATGGCCATCGACTGTGATTCCTTCCAGGCGCCGGAACTCCGCGACCGCATCGGGGTCTATGCTCCAGTTGACGCAAAGCTCGCCATAAGCCGTGGCTTGGGCGAGGGCCCTGATCAGATCGTCCTTCGAAACGAAACGGGCCGCTTCGACCGGAAAACACGCGGCCAAAAACAGAACGGCGGCCGGCCAAATCGCTTTCAAGATCGCGTCCTCCTCAATTTTGTCGAAACCCGTCACTATGTGTTCAGGACTTGAACGGCGCGGCGCCCGGATCGGTTGCATGGTTGCGTTTCTTGTGCGTTTCTTGCCGCTGGGATTTATTGGCTGCAGGCCTTCGCCCGTTTGAACGAACCTGGAGACGCGTGAACATCGATATGCGCCAAAAAATGCTCGCCTTCCTGTTGATTTCGGTCGTTGCGGCAGGTCTGGTCGCGGGCGGTGTTCCGGCCCGGTCGAGCTCTGTCCTGGGCGTTGAGCTCAGCCTGTCGCGCAATGATCTTTGGCGGGTCGTTCATCGCATCTGCATCCCTGCGTCGAAATTCAGCCTTCCCTTTCCCTGCACCAAAGTTGTCCAGCCGGACGACGGCGCCGCCGGCTATGCGATCCTGCCGGTGGGGGCCGGACATATCCTGACCGTTCCGACCCAGCGCATCACCGGGATCGAAAGCCGCGAAATTTTTTCGCCCGCCCAGCCCAATTATTGGCAGGCGGCCTGGGAGCAGCGGGCGCTCCTCGATGACGACTTCTCTCGCAAGCTCGATCGCAGCGACATTGCGCTGGCGCTCAACTCAGCCTTTGGCCGCAGCCAGGATCAACTGCATATTCACACCGGCTGCGTCAAAAGCGAAGTGAAGGCGGCGCTCGCCGCCTTCAACGGCATTGGTCCGCACTGGACACGTCTGCCGACCAACCTTGGCGGAAGCGCCTATTGGGTCCGCTGGGCGCCGGGCGCCGATCTGAGCGCGCTGAATCCCTTCGACATGCTGCCGCCGGAACTGCGCCGCTCCTCCGCCGCCATGGCGCGGCAAACCCTGGTCGTGGTCGGCGGCTGGGACCACAACCATGCGCCGGGCTTTTTCGTCCTCAACGATCAGGCCGGCGCCCGCGACGACGGGCATGGAGAAAAACTGCTCGATTTTAATTGCGAGCGGCAGCAAACGCGTTAGCCGGCCCTGTCAACCAATAGCTATGCTTGGACTTGCCCGATGCGCTGGCTCAAGGCGGACCGATGCGCTAATCTTCGAATTGGCGAGAAACTCGCCCTATCTTTGGGAGGAATCAGCCCGTGAGAAAGTTTTTTTCCGATCCTTGGCATCGTCGGCGCGCTGTCAATGGGCGCCTTTTCCAATAATGCCGAGGCGCTTTCCATGTCTCCGATCCCCACGGCTTCCGACGTGACACTCGTCATGCAGGGATGCGGCATCGGCTTTCACCGGGGTCCCTACGGCGGCTGCCGGCCCAATGGCGGCGCTTACTATGGCGGTGGCGGCTATTATGGCGGCGGCGCGGTCTACCGTGGCGGCGTCTACCGGGGCGGCGGCGCGGTCTATCGCGGCGGCGCCTACCGGGGCGGCGCGGTTTATCGTGGCGGCGCCTACAGGGGCGGGGCGGTTCGCGGCGGCGCCTACAGAGGCGGAGCGGTTCGTGGCGGCGCTGTCCGTCGTCGCTGATCCATTTGAGTCTTTGCAATCGCTAGGAGCGCCCGGCTAAAATCTTGGCCGGGCGCTCCGCCTGTCGGACGGCCAAGCGCTGGAGGGCGCCGCAATGTTCGGACTGTTCGGCCTGCGTTCCCGTCTGCCCCTGATCGCCGGGATATTTTTGGCCGTGGCGGCCGTGCTGGGCGCGGTTTATTACTGGTCGCCGCACGCCACCTTGCGCTTCACAACCGGCCCCGAGGGCGGTGTCGCCAATCGTTTCATGTCGACTTTCATCTCCCTCTCCACGGCAGAGCATCCGCGCATCCATTTTGAAACGGTCACCGTGCCGGACTTGCGGGCAAGCGCCAAAGCGCTGGAGGATGGCAAGGCCGATATCGCGCTGGTGCGCAGCGATCTGCCGCCCCCCGCCAACGGCGAGACGCTGGTCATCCTGCGGCGGGACGCCGTCGCCATTGTCGTGTCGCCGGAGTCGCCGGTCGACAACGTGGCGAAGCTTGCGGGGAAAACCGTCGCCATTCCTACCGGTCCAGTGCAGGACGAGAATTCCCGCGCGCTCGATCTGATCCTCGGCTATTTCAATATTCCCGACGGAATTGGTGAAGCGCGTTTTTCTTCCGATGGCCGAGATCGGCGACGCCATCCATCGCAAGCGCGTGGCGGCTGTATTGGCGGTCGGCCCGATCGGACCCGGACAAGCCGTCGATGTCGTGGCCGCCATCGCCAAGGCGACCAAAGGGAAACCGCAAATTGTGGAAATCGACGACGCAGACGCCATTGTCGCGCGTTATCCCGGCTTCGAGTTCGCTCGACATTCCCGAGGGCGCCTTCAAGGCGCATCCGGCCATCCCCGACGATTCAAGTGACGACTGTGGCCGTGACCTATCGCTTCGCCGTGCCGGCGACGATGCTGAAGCCTGTTGCGGGCGCCATCGCGCGGTCTATCCTGAAGGCCAAGGCCCGGCTGATGGCGGCCTCTCCTTTGGCCAGCCAGATCGAAGCGCCGGACCCGGACGAGAAAAACCCCGCCCTGCCCATCCATCCCGGCGTCGCCGATTATCTCTCAAGTGGCGACCAAAGCTTTATCGATGATTTTCAAAGCCTGTTTTATTTGTTCGGCATCCCCTTGAGCCTCGGCGCGTCGCTGGTCGCCCTCATAGCTGGACATTTTTCCAAGAAGAAGCTGCAGCAGGATCAACAGGATATTTTCCAGCTTCTCACCATCGCCGAGGAGGCGAACAAGGCCGACGCATCGGAACTGGCCGAACTGGAGCGCACCTTTGCCGCCACCGTCCAGTCCTGCATTTCCAAACTCGTCGAAGGCGCCAACGCGGCGGATCAGGCGCCCATGTCCCTGGCCATCGAGCACGCCCGGCGCGCCATCCAGGCCCGCAAGATGGCCTTGGCGAAGCAAATCACTTCAGCAGCATGATGAAACGCTCGGTTTCGCCGGCGCGCTGAACTTCGACCCGCCTCATGCCGACATAACGCAGGATCCGCAGGCGGGCGCCCGGTTTGAAAACGGCGCATTGGCCGGTCTCGACCTGCGTGGCGATGAAACGATCCGCCGCTTCGCGGCTTTCCTCGACATAAAGATCTACCCAGCGCTTGATCAGGCTGGCGTCCTTGCAGCCGAAGGCCTCGCTTTGCAGGGCGCAGATTTCGCCGAACTCGCAGACGCCGGCCGCTTGGACAGGCGGAACTCGACAGCAGGATCGCCAGCAGGGCGGCGACGAAAACGCCTTTGTGAAAAGTCATGCAGCGCCTCGGAAAGGGCGGGTTTGGAGAGATCAAGCCTAGCCGCCGAGGATTGCCCGAAACATGAGGGTCGCTCGTCCTTGCCTTTGAGGGAGGAAACCTGTACATGGATCAAGCTGCATCGAGACATGATGCACAGTCGGCGCATAGGACGTTTTTCGTCGCCCGGCGACCCTTTCCCCCCGCCGACCACCCAATCTATGCGGGGCGGTCCTCAACGGATCCGCCATGCGGACGCGCCTAGCTGTGCCAAAGTCGGCAAAAGTCGACTTCGGTTAGGGCGTGCGCTCTTGCGGACCTCAGAAAGAATATAAGTGACTCATTTTGCCGATCTCGGCCTCGCCGAGAACGTTTTACGCGCCCTCACGACCGAGGGTTATACGGTCCCGACCCCCATTCAGGCTCAGGCGATTCCGCCGCTGCTGGAAGGCCGCGACCTGCTGGGCATCGCCCAGACCGGCACCGGCAAGACCTGCGCCTTCGCCACGCCGATCCTGACCCGTCTGCAACAGTTTCCGCAGGCGCCGCGCCCCAGGCAGGCGCGTGTGCTGGTGCTCGCCCCGACGCGCGAACTGGCCGCCCAGATCGGCGAAAGCTTCAAGACCTATGGCCGCTACTCTCACATGCGTATTGCGGTGATTTTCGGCGGCGTCAGCTTCGGCCCGCAGATCAAGGCGCTGAATGGCGGTCTTGACGTCTTGGTCGCCACCCCCGGCCGCCTGCTCGATCATATGTCGTCCGGCGCCGTGCGCCTCGACGGAACGACGACGATCGTGCTGGATGAGGCCGATCACATGCTCGATCTCGGCTTCCTGCCGCCGATCCGCAAGATCTTCGCCAAATTGCCCAAGACACGGCAGACCCTGTTCTTTTCGGCCACCATGCCGACGGAAATCGGCTCGCTGGCCGGCGAAATGCTGCATCAGCCCGTCAAGGTTTCCGTGGCGCCGATCGCCAAGACCGCCGACCGCGTTGAGCAGCGCGTGATTCTGGTCGAAGGCTCCGGCAAGCGTCAGGCGCTGATCAACTTGATGAAGGACCCCGATTTTTCGCGCTCCATCGTCTTCACCCGCACCAAGCGCGGCGCGGATCGCGTCGCCGGCTTCCTGAACGACGCCGGTTTCACCGCCGACGCCATTCACGGCAACAAGAGCCAGAATCAGCGCCAGCGCGCGCTGGAAGGTTTTAAAACCGGCCAGGTGGCGGTGCTGGTCGCCACCGATATCGCGGCGCGCGGCATCGACGTCAATTCGGTCAGCCATGTGGTGAATTTCGAATTGCCGGAAGTGGCGGAAAGCTACGTCCATCGCATCGGCCGCACCGCGCGCGCCGGCCTCGAAGGCGTGGCCATTTCGCTGTGCGACAATAGCGAAAGAAGCTATCTGCGCGCCATCGAGAAGCTGACCAATCAAAGCATCCCCTGCACCGACCTGCGGCTCGACCGCAATGCGCCGGAAGAGGCGCCCCCGCCGCGCGGCGGCGCCAAGAAGCCGCAACCCCGTTCGGGCGCCCGTCCCGGCGCCGGTCCGTCGCGCCATGCAGAACCCGGCGAGCATCGTCGAGCCGCGCCGACATGCGCGCGCCGATGGCCCGCGCCATGAAGGTCCGCGCGCTGGCGTTGGCGCCCGCGTCGAGCGCCCCCGTCCGCAAGGCGCAGCGCCCGCGCAAAACCGCTCGCGGCAGGGTTTTTCGCGCGGTCCGCAAGGCTGAACGAAAATTGCGCTGAAAGAACAAGCTTGACTGAAACAAACGGCCGGGGCGCAACCCCGGCCGTTTTTTTTGTCGGCAGGCTTGGGGTCAGCTTGGAGGGGCTAAATTGCACTCTGGCGCGCGGCGGGTCGCGCGAGAAGGAACGCCCTCATGCGCTTGCGCTTTTCCCTTTTGCTGGCCGTAGCCGCGACGGCCTTTGCGCTGGCGCCCGCCGAAGCCGGAACGGCGCGCGCGGCGCGGCTCGCACAATATTACGCGCCGCCCGTCGCATCGCCGCCTGCGTATAATCCGCCCGTCTCCGCGCCGCCGGTCTATAATCCGGCCCCGCAGCAGATCGCGCCGCCGGTCACTCAAACCCCCGCCTATACAGCGCCAACTTATTATCCAACCAACAGTTATCCCAGCCGTTATTACGGCAACTGAGCAGAATTATTCCAGCCGCACCAATACGCTGTCGCTCGCGCCATTGGCGTCGATCACCGAGACGCGGGCGAAGCCTGCGCCGTCGGGCGTCCAGCGCGCTTCATGGCGCTGAGTTTGCGCATTGGCTCCCGAATTCAGCGGCGCGCCATTGACCATCCAGGTCAGGGGCGGCGCGCCGCCTTGCGCCTTGAGCGCCAGCTCCGGCCGGTCGTCTCGCGCCGAAAGGGCGTGGCCGAGGCCGAGATCGATCTGCGCGCCGTCAGGCGGATAGAAAATCTTGAGCGGATTGGAGAAGGTCGCGGCCAGTGTTTTTGGCGCATCGCGGCGCAAATGGCGCAAGGGTGGCGGCAGCGCGGCCGTGTTCGTGACCAGCGCATTTTCCGGACGCGGCATCGGCTAGTTGGGGCCGCCGATGCGGGCGAAAACGTCAAAAAGGATCGGCGCCGCGACCTGCCGCCCGATCAGGCCGGCGACAGCGCCATTGTCGGCGCGTCCCACCCAGACGGCGACGGTGTGGGCGCGGTCGAAACCCAGCGCCAGCGCGTCGCGATAGCCATAGGAGGTGCCGGTCTTGAAGGCGATTCGGCCGGATGGCGCGTTATCGGGCGGCGGCGCGAAACGCAGGATGTCGGCGATATACCAGGCGGCGGCGGGCTCGGCGATGCGGCGGTTTTTATGCGTTGGCGCCGGGTCGTCGAAATTTTCAATTAATTCGGGCACAACGCCGCCGCGCGGAAAACCGGCATAGAGCCGCGCCAGATCGGTCAGGCGGACGCCGGCGCCGCCGAGGCCAATGGCCAGCCCGGCGTCGGAGTTCTTTGGCAAAACCAGACTGACCCCGGCGTTGCGCAGGCGGGCGAGAAAATGCGGCGCGCCGATTTCGTTGAGCAATTGCGCCGCCGGCAGGTTGAGCGACATTTGCAGCGCCTGCCGCGCCGTGACCGAGCCATGAAACTGCCGGTCGAAATTATCCGGCTTCCACGCGCCATAGCGCGCCGGGGAATTGTCGAGCAAGGTTTCGGGATGGGCGATTCCGTCGCCGAAGGCCATGGCGTAGATGAAGGGTTTTAAAGTTGATCCCGGCGAGCGCAGGGCCTGGGTCATGTCGATGGCGCCGGCGCGCGCTTCCGCGAAATAATCGGCGCTGCCGACATGGGCGCGGATCTGGCCGGTCGCGTTGTCGATGACCAGAATGGCCATGGTGAGCTTTGGCCCGAGCCTTTCGGCTTTCTCGGACGCCAGCGTTTCGAGGCTCGCTTGCAGGCGCGCGGAAAGGGTCAGATGCGCGATCTTGCGGTCGGGATGGGCGCGAAAAAACGCTTCGCTGGCGTGCGGCGGCGAGATTGGGGAAATTTTTGCGCGCCAGCGGCGGGTTTTCGGCCTTGGCCATGCGCGCTTCCGCCGGTCCCAGCAGATGTGCCGCGAGGGCGCGGTCGAGCACCCGGTCGCGCGCCGCTTTTGCCGCGCCGGGCGAGCGGTCGGGCCGGCGCGCCTCGGGCGCCTGCGGCAGCGCGACGAGCAGCGCCGCCTCGCCGTAACTGAGGCGGCGCGGCTCCTTGCCGAAATAGGCCAGCGAGGCGGCGCGCAAGCCTTCGAGATTGCCGCCATAGGGCGCCAGCGCCAGATACAGGTCGAGGATCTGGCTTTTGGAAAAACGCCGCTCCAGTTCATAAGCGCGGAAAATCTGCCGCGCCTTGGCCAGAAATGTGCGCTCGGCGCGCGGCTCCAGCAGACGCGCCGCCTGCATGGTCAGGGTCGAGCCTCCGGACACGGCGTGGCCGTGGCGGACAAATTGCCATGCGGCGCGCAGCAGCGCGGAAAAATCGACGCCGTGGTGGCGGTCGAAATGCTTGTCCTCATAGGCTTTGAGCAAAGCGAAAAAACGCGGATCGACGTCGCTCGCGCGCACCGGCAGCCGCCAGCGTCCATCCGGCGTCTCGAAGGCGCGCAAAAGCTGGCCGTCGCGGTCGAGCGCCACGTTTGACCCGCGCTCCAAAGCCGACAGATCCAGCGGGCCCAGAGCGCGCTGGAAATTGAGCCAGCCCCCGGAACCGCCAACCCGACCAAGCCGATGAGCGCGACGGCGTAAAGCCATTTCCGGTTGCGGGGCCGCCTTTGCGACTGCGAGCCGAAGGCGCGGCAGGAAGCAATCCATCTTCGCGCAAGCGAATGGATTGCTTCGTCGCTGCGCTCCTCGCAATGACGGGCATGCGGCTTCATTTCTTGGCGCTCGCCGAAATCTCCACCTCGCCAAAATCGGTGCGGCCAAAGCGGTCGGGGCGATACATGTCCTCGATGGTCGCGGGCGGCAGCACATATTTGCCGGGGCTTACGGCCCTGACGACATAGGCGATGGCGAATGTCGCCTTGTCCGAGCCATTGCGCTCGAAGGCGGCGACGAAACGGTCGTCCTTGTATTCGGTATGGGTCGGCGCGACTTCCGCCTTGACCCAGGCGAGGTCTTCGGCCGAGCCGCCGTCGAACAGGTCGGGATTGTCGATCTCCAGCCCGGCGGGCAGGCTGTCCACCAGAATGAGCCGCGCATAGGCGGCCTCCAGTCTCGGTGATCTTCAGCGCCACCACCAGCCGGTCGTTTTGCTGGATGGCGTTGGGCTCGACCGGCGTTCCGTCGAGGCGGAAAAAGCTGCGCTCGATCTTGTAGCCATGCTCTTCCGCCGGCTCCCGCTGGGTCGGCCGGCCGGAAACTGTGATTTGCACGCGCACTGGAGTTTGGGCCGTGATTTTCGATGGTCACGGGCTTGGACGCCAGCGCCGCGCCGTCGAAACGCGCCGAATAAAAACCCTGATGCGGCGCGCCGTCTACTGTCAGCGCCTGCGACTCCGCTTGTCCTGCCATGGCCTGCGCCGCCAAGACCATCCAGCTTTCTTCCTGGGTCGATACATGGGGCGTAGCGGCGCTTTCGCTTTCCACCACCCGCGCCGCCTTGACGATGACGGCGTGGTCGGCGTTGCTTTCCGAAGCGAGGGTCACAAGCCCGGCGCCGTCGCGCAGCAGCGAACCGATAATCGGCGCGCGACGTGGCGGACGCCTTGGCTTTTTGCAGCGCTTGCGAGGCCGAGGCGAAGGTTTTTTCGGCCCGTCCGCGATCTCCGAGCAGGGACAGCGCGGCGGCGAGTTGCGCCCGCGCCAGACGGCGTGTCGAAGGCGTCGAGCCGGGCGTCGACGAGATAGCGCAGGTCGCCGACGACGGGGCGGCCGTTGCGCGCCAGCACATAGATGGCGTAGGCGAGCGCGGCGTTATTGCCGGAATTGACCTCCGAGGCGTTGACCACGTAATTGCGCAGCCGGTCGAGCGCCT
>CAWFBN010000120.1:0-3649 GCA_963813955.1 uncultured Alphaproteobacteria bacterium
TTCACGCTGGCGCCGGGCGAATTCATGGTGGTCCTGGGCGCGTCGGGCTGCGGCAAGACGACGCTGTTACGCATGGCCGCCGGCGCGCTGGCGCCGACCGCCGGCGCGGTCGAAAACAGCTTCCCGAACCGCCAGCGTCTATCAGGAGCCGAGGTTGATGCCTTGGTTGACGCAGTCGACAATGCGGCCTTCGGTCTCAAGGCGCTCGGCGTGGACAAAAAAACGCGCCGCGATCAAGCGCGAAAAATTCTCGCGCGGCTGGGCTTTGGCGCTGCCGACTTCGCCAAGCACCCTGCAGCGATGTCCGGCGGCATGGCGCAACGTGTCGCCATTGCCCGCGCGCTGGCGGTCGCGCCCGGACTTTTGCTGATGGACGAACCTTTCGGCGCGCTCGACATTGGTCTACGCCGCCGATTGCAGGATCTGACGCGACGCGAAGCCGAACACTCCGGTCAGGCCGTGCTGTTCGTCACCCACGACATTCCCGAGGCATTACGTCTGGCGAGCCGGATCGTCGTGCTATCGCCGCGACCAGGCCGGATCGTCGCCGATCTGCCAAATAAGTCGCTCCAGGACCCGGCGCGCATATTTTCAGCTGCGGCCGCCCTGCTGGAACGCCCCGAAATCGAAGCGCCTTGTTCCCGCCCGCAGGGGGATCGGAATGAATTGCACTGCCAAGATGACAGCCTCCCCCCGGAGGGAGAGGCTGATCGGCGTAGTTCAGGCTTGCGCCCCTCAGGCTTTGCGGGCGCCCGTGTGGATGATCGTCCCGACATGCTCGCCGCGCAGGGCGGCGGTGAGCTGGCCCGGCATGAGACCATTGACGATCTGCACATGTTCGAGATGGCGCGCGGTCGCCATCACTTCCAGCAGCGCCGGGTCGAAGGGCAGCGTGCCCTTCGATTTGGCGAGGCCTTGGCGAGCGCGGTCGTCTCGCGGATCAGCTTCGCCTTCTTGCCCTCGGGACCGTTCGGGTCGATGTCATAGACGCCGTCCACGTCCTCGACGATGGTCAGGCCGGCGGCGCCGAGCGCGTCGGCGAGCAGGAAGGCGCCCGTGTCGGCCCGGTGGGTCGGGATGCGCGAGCTCGGGAACTCGTGGTGATGATAGGGCGGGAAGGCGCTGCCCACCACCGCGCGGGCGGCGGAAAGGTGGATCGCGAGCTGGGTCGCGATGGTCGGGTGCTCGAGTAGGAGACGCCCTCCGGCGCGAGCAGCGACGCAAGGATATGGCCGTTCTGGCCGGCTTCGCTCGCCGCGAGCGGAGCGAGCGACCCGACGGGCAGGCCGAGGTCGAGGCCGACGCCATAGAGGTGGCGGGCGCGGATGCCGGCGCCGGTCAGGATCAGCAGGCGATGCTCAGGCAGGAGCTTGCGGATCTCTTCGACGATCGGCAGGATCGCCTCATGGCCGCGATCCATGATGGAGCGGCCGCCGATCTTGACGACCTGCAGCCAGGGCAGGATGCGGACCGGGCGCCGGCCGGCGACGGGGCGGGTGAGGTCGCTGTCGAGCAGGGTTTGCCGCGCGAGCGGCGAGGCGACGTGCTTGATGGTGTTGGCGGTTGGTCATGGAAGGTCTCCTCAGCTCGCGGTGATGATGGTGCCGACATGTTCGCCGGCGAGCGCGCGGGTCAGATTGCCGGGGACGAGGCCGTTGATGACCTGGACCTCGCGGACATGGCGCGCCGCCTTGAGCAGGTCGAGCATCGGGAATTCGAGGATCGAGTTGCGCAGCCCCTTGCGCCTTCATCTCGTCAACGGAGATTTTCGGGATGAGCTTGGCGTCCTTCGAGGTCTTCGGGTTGGCGGTATAGAGGCCGTCCTCGTCCTTGACGAAGATCATCGCCTTGCAGCCGAACTGTTCGGCGAGCAGGAAACATCCCGCGTCGGTGCGATAGGGCGGGATGACGCCCTCGGCGGCGGGACGCGTCCACAGGCCATAGGGCGGCATGCCGCTGAAGATCGACCGCGTTGACCTCGGCGAGATAGAGCGGCATCGCCGAAATGCCGGCGCCGCTGACGAGGGAGATGCCGTATTTTGCGAGGAGCTGGCCGAGCATCGCGGCGTTCTGGTCGGCGACCGAGGCGCCGAGCTGCGAGAGCACGCCCGCCGGCAGGTTGAGCCCCGCCGCGATCGAGTAGAGGTGACGGGCGCGGGTGCCCGCGCCGGTGCCGATCAGCAGCTGATGTTTCTTGCGGGCTGCGACGATCTCGTCGAGGAGCGGGTAGAGGCCCGCGCGGCCGCGGTCGATGACGCTTTGTCCGCCGATCTTGATCACCGTCGCGTCCGGCAGGATCCTGAAGTCCGCCGAGGCCTCCGCCGCCGCCAGAAGCTGCGGATCGGTCAGCGATCGCTGCATCAGGAGCGCTTCGAGCTCCGCTGTCGTATTGGCCATGGGGGCGCCTTTCGTTGTTGCGGTTGAATTTCTCGAGCGAATTGATACCGCCCCTGAATTTTCCCGGCAACTCACGAAAATCATGGCATTTTTACCTCCTCGGGAAAAAATGACACAGAATGCGCCATTCAGTGTCCTTCTTCCATCCCTTGGCGGAACCGAAAATCTCGCGCGTTGAAACGGGAAAACCGAGATGAGGGACAAAATCTTAACCAGGCCGACCAATGCTCCGGTGGGCTTGCTTGGTCGTGAAGTAAAAGGTCGAATTAGACGGCGACATCCGCGATGTGTGGATGCGGATCATATCCCTCGACTTCAAAATCATCGATCCGATAATCATCAATGCTTGAGGCGCGCCGCTTAAAGCGTTCTCGGGTCAGACGCATTGTCCCGCGGGTTTTCCCGTGCGTCGCTAAACACCTTCAGTCAAATGGCCAATCAATTCTATCAGGCGATCGACGCCGACAGGTTCCTCCTTTAGCAGCGGGACGACCGCATAGCGCGACGCGTAACGGGTCGCCACAGCTTCGACCTCGCGCAATTCATTGCGCGCGCGCTGGCGTAGCAGGGGGGAATGCGGCTGCGCCGCCGCCACGCTGTTATTGACGATCCATGCCCAGGGCTCGATTTCCGCGCGGCGAAGGTCCCCTTGCAGGCTGGCGGCCTCCAGCACCGGCGTCGTTTCCGCCAATGTGACCAGCAACACCTTGGTTTGCTTCGGGTCCTGCAATTGCATCATCGGCGTGAAATGTAGTGACCGCCCTTGACGCCGACATGGCGGACAACCTCGCGGTGATAGGCGCCGGTGGCGTCGAGCAGCAGCAATGTGTGGCCGGTTGGCGCCGTGTCCATCACCACGAATTTTTTGCCCGCCTCGCGGATGACGCGCGAAAAAGCCTGAAAGACCGCGATTTCCTCGGTGCAAGGCGAGCGCAAATCCTCTTCGAGCAGCGCCCGGCCCTCGTCGTCCAGAGCCGCGCCCTTGGTCGCCATGACCTCCTGACGATAGCGTTCGATTTCCGTGTGAGGATCGATGCGGCTCACCGTGAGATGGTCGAGCGAGCCGTGCAGCGTTTCCGCGAGATGGGCCGCAGGGTCGGAAGCGCAAGATGAACCGGGAAGCCGCGCCGGGCCAGTTCGACCGCTATGGCGGCGGCCAGGGTGGTTTTGCCGACGCCGCCTTTGCCCATCAGCATGACAGCAAATACGTTGGTCAGGCGCGCCTGCACAGGGCACACCACACACACACACC
>CAWFBN010000121.1:0-8207 GCA_963813955.1 uncultured Alphaproteobacteria bacterium
CATCCTGCGACGGCGCGCGCCCCGTAAGATCGAGAACGGTCTTGAGCGTATAGAGAGGGCTGGTGCCGATATCGCCGAACACGATGCCCAGGGCGCCAAGTCCCATCGCCATGACACCGGACTGGGGTTTTTTTCCCCGATTTTCGATGGTTTCGACGGCTGTCAAGATGAACTCCGGCTGTGCGATCTCAAGTCTGGGTGAATCAGACGACGAACATACGATTTCCGTCACAGTATGACATTGCTTGTTGCGACGACAATTTAACAAAAACCGTTGTTGCGACGACAATTTTGCAAAATTCCAACACAAGCCGAAAGGCCCTGGGGTCGTGTCCCATCGCGTGAAATGCGACTTTGCCGCCGTGGGGATTGCTGCGGAAGGTAAAGGTTTCTTGATGGGCTGCAAAACAGACGCTTTTTCTGCGCCGGGGAAGGGTGCTGAGCGTGATGCATATTAATGATTTTACGATCGGTCAGCAGGCAAAGCAACACAAGACATAATTATTATAATCAGTGCCAAATCAATTACTCACAATGTGTGAATGAGGTTGGTCGTTCATCTGGAGAACATTTTCGTGTCATGAGAAACTAATACGCATATTGTGAACCGGCAGGGTGAGGCCGGGGCACTAGCACGACGGTTAAGATTCTTGTTCGACCGTGGGTTGATTTTCGACATGGAGCGCTTTGATGGCGAAGCTATGCCATCGGCTCCCGAGCGATCTGAAAATCAGGGGTCAATAGCAACCTCGGGAGCTGACAAGCGGAACGGCGGGTGGGGTAGCATAATGAATTATTCAATCTTCATTCTCGACTATCGCGTGGACCGAAACGGCAGTGAGTCTCGATCACAACGCCTCGGCTGCAATCGTGGCGCTCTCGCCAACTGCTTCGCCGGCATTCAGGCGGCGCTGCGGTTGAGGCCAAGCCGCTCGAAGCGATCATTCTCGGCAAATCTGCAGAGGTCTGCCCGAACCCCGTTATGGGTCCAGCAACGTACGTTTTGCGGTTGTTTCGATCGTGTGCGGGCGGGTCTTGGCTTCGCGGGCGATCTCGAATGCCTTGCGACGATATTCCTCAGTGGCAGAACGCGCGCCGGCAGGAGATTTCACGATATGTGGCGTGATCATGATCAAGAGTTCGGTCTTCGTGATGTTATCGCTCTTCTGCTTGAAAGCATTGCCCACCACCGGCAAATCACCTAGGACCGGTATTTGGGTCGCGCTCTTGTTGTGCTGGTCTTGAATCAGGCCGCCAAGCATCAGGGCCTCCCCGTCTGCCACGACCACCTGCGTCTTGACCTTGCGTTGTTGAATCGTCGGATTGGCGGCGCCGACGGGCGTATCCGCCGAAACATTCGACACTTCCTGTTCGATTTCGAGCATCAGGCTTCCGCTGTCGCTGATGTGTGGCGTTATGGCAAGAATGACGCCGGTGGATAGATATTGCGTGCCGTTGAAAAACGAGCCGTTGCTGTTGATCGACGATCCCGTGAAGGTCGTGATCGGCACCTGATCGCCGACCTGCAGTGACGCTTCCCGGTTGTCGAGGACTGTGAGCGAAGGCGTCGACAGGACGTGGACCGTGGTGACCTCGTTGAGGGCGTTCACCGTCGCCATCGCACTGCCCGCGCGCAGCGCATAGGAGAAACCGGGGAAAACCGCGCCGACGCCCGCGCCGAGAAGATTGTTTCCCAGATTGTCGTTGACGGGGCTCGGCGTCGCGGCGACGTTGGACAAGCCGACTGAGCTTGTGCGATGCTGAAAGAACCATTGCACGCCGAAATTGAGATTGTCGTTGAGGGTCACCTCGGCGATCATGGCTTCAATAAAGACTTGGCCGGGCTGAACGTCGAGCGCGTGGATGACGCGTATCAGGCGCTTGTAATCGCTCGGCGACGCCATGATCACGAGGGTGTTCTTGGCGTCATCCACGGCCAGCTTGAAGCGGCTGTCCTCCCCGAGTGCCGTCGGCCCGTTCGACGCGGACGCGCTTCCGCCGAAGGCGCCTCCCGACGACAGGGGCGCCCCATTGGGGCCAGTGGGCGCCGAACCGGGCGCCGGGCCGGTCGGCGAGCCGCCGATCGCCATGGCGCCGTTGGCGTTTCCGAGGCTGGCGCCTGAGCCCAGGCTTCCCGCCGAGCCGCCAAAAACCGTGCTTTTCTCCTGCCCGCCCGGCTCCGCGCCGAGTCCATCGTGGCCACGCCGTTGCGCGGGCTGACCGAGCTTCCGCGCCCCTCCGATCCGCCGAACATGGCGTTGACGACTTTCAGCAGCTCCTTCGCCGGCCGATTTTTTACACGGTAGCTGAAAAACTGCTTCTCGGTGTCCTGCGCCCGCGTGTCGAGCCGTCGGATCCAGGCGCGCGCGCGTTCGAGATATTGCGTGGACCAGTTGATCCTGCCGCAGCTGTTGCGGGCGATTGGCCAGCCGCTATTCTCGATTCCACTGAGCCAGCTCTCGACCGCCGGCCTGTCGCCGCGCGACACGGCGGACGCTTCGGCGCTGTCGAACATGATGCGCAACCTCGGCGGCTCCATCGGCATCGCCTCGCTGGCGACGATGATCGACCGCCGCGAGCAGATCCATTTCTCGGCCCTGGCCGAGGGAATCACCGTCAACGCCGCCCGCACTCAGGAGCGTCTGGCGGCGCTGGCGGCGGGACTGCACGCCCATGTCTCCGACCCGATCCTGGCGCGGTCCCACGCGATCGCCCAGCTCGCCGGTCAGGTGCGGCGGGAGGCGACGATCATGGCCTATGCGGACGGCTTTTATCTCGTCGGTGTCGGCCTTATCCTGAGCCTCGCCGCGATCGCGCTGCTGGAAACTCGGGAAGTTTTCTTGCTCCGACACGAGCGCATTGACCCTTCGGCATCTGGCCGGAACGCGACCAGATGGACGGCAACGCTGGCGCCAGAAGACGCAAATGTTGGTCAGCGGGAACGAGGCGGCAGCGGCGCCGTTAAGGAACGACGCCCTGAAGCGCAACCGTTCGAGTTTCGATGCAGAAAATACATGATTGCCCGGTGATCGGCGGCGGACCGGCCGGCCTGACGGCCGGACTGTATCTCGCGCGCTTCAATCGCTGCTTTGTCATCGCCGACGAAGGCAACTTCCCCGGTCTTTCCCGATGGCGTCGCCGGGATCGAGCTTTTGAACCGTCAACGCGCGACTTTACAGCGTTACGCCCGGCAATGCCTTCGCGAATGTCGCGTTACGTCTCTGGCCAAAACGGATTTTGGCTTTGAAGCGCGACTTGTCGAGTCGTCTGAGACGAGCCTTCTGCAAGCACGACGACTGATCCTGGCGACCGGCGCCAAGGATGTCGAAATCGACTGGCCCGATGTTAGGGACGCGGTGCGGCGTGGGCTTGTTCGCTATTGCCCGATTTGCGACGGCTACGAAGCCCGAGAACGACGGATCGCCGTCATTGGATATGGAGCGCGCGGCCTTGCGGAGGCAATCTTCATAGCCCGCACCTATGGCTCGGACGTCACATTGCTGACCCTTGGGCGGGAATTGGACGTCGCCGCTGACGAGCAAAATCGCGCCCATAAATATGGCGTCAAGATCCGGCTTGACCCTGTCATGGCTTTGCGGATCGAAGGCGATCGAATTGCGGCGATCAATTTTAGCGCCCGCGACGATTTGCAGTTCGACACAATTTACTCAGCGCTGGGTCTGAAACCGCAGTCCGATCTAGCCGTCGCGGTCGGCGCTGCGCAAGACGCCCAAGGCGCGTTGAAAGTCGATGCGCATCAACAAACCAGCGTACCAGGGCTTTATGCAGTTGGCGGCGTTTCCCAAGGCCTGGATCAGGTTGTCGTCGCGATGGGGCACGCCGCCGTGGCGGCGACCCATGTTCACAATCATTGCGGTGAAACTTTTGCCGAAGTCTGAACGCTCACGTCACCAATTCTGGCTCAATCGCAGCGCCCTTTCGTCTATGGCCATGGCGACAACGGCTCTCGTTGCAAATTTTGCCACACCCCCGAAGTCCGACATCGGCGGTTGTCTCGCGTCATTCGGACAGACTTCCGCTCTCTTTCCCGAGTAGAGATTGGCCGCAGCCTCTGGGTTTGCCTCGGTTTCTGGGGTCTCGCCGAAACCAGACAGCTTGTGGGAACGTATACAGACGGCGCACCTAACTGTGAACGGCCGGGGAATTATCGCCGTTCCGAGTGAAAGTTTTCATGATGAGGGTACTAATTATCGGCGCCAGCAAGGGGATCGGGCTGGAAACGACGCGCCAGGCTCTCGCGGCTGGTTATCACGTGCGGGCCCTGGCGCGATCCGCCGCCGGGATACCGCTCTCGGATCCCAAACTCGAAAAATTCGTCGGGGATGCGTTGAAGACCCGGGACGTGGAAGCGGCCCTGATCGGGGTGGACGTCGTGATCCAGACCCTGGGCGTCGGACTGCGGTGACTTGTTCCGGCCCGTGCGCCTGTTCTCGGACGCGACTCGGGTGCTGCTTCCGGCGATGAAGGCCAAAGGCGTCAAACGTCTGATCTGCGTGACCGGTTTTGGAGCGGGCGACAGCGGCGCGAGCATCAGCAGCCTGCAGCGTATCCCGTTCCAGATTTTCCTTGGCCGCGCCTATGAGGACAAGACCTTGCAGGAGAGCTTGATCAAGGACAGCGGGCTCGATTGGACGATCGCGCGGCCTGGAGTTCTGACC
Organism: uncultured Alphaproteobacteria bacterium; assembly: GCA_963813955.1. GTDB lineage: Bacteria > Pseudomonadota > Alphaproteobacteria > Rhizobiales > Beijerinckiaceae > Rhodoblastus. Next base: position 4,680 of record CAWFBN010000121.1, read on the forward strand.
GGTGGACCGCGGACAGGACGCTACAAGATTCTTTCCGAGGCCTCTCAGTGGCGGAACGGGACCATCTCGCGGTCAGACGTCGCCGAATTCCTTGTTCGACAGATCGAGGATAAGACTTACGTTCGTCAAGCTCCCGTGCTGGTCAACTGACCGTCTCGATATTCAGGAGATCCGCATGGAATCAGAGCTTCCGAAATCAACCGTGTATTTTGACGGATCCTGTCCCCTGTGTCGGGCGGAGATCGAATATTATCGCCGCAAAGACCAAGCCGGTTCTCTTTGCTTCGTCGACGTCTCTGAAAGCGCCGCCTTAACTCCGGAAGGAATGACCCAACAGCGAGCGATGGAGCGATTTCATGTTCGCGCAAGCGATGGGCGTGTTCTCTCCGGCGCGGCGGCGTTCGTGGAGGTTTGGACCGTTTGCCGAAATGGCGCTGGGCGGCGCGCGCCGCGTCTCTGCCTGGCGTGTTGGCTGTCCTGGAGTTGGGCTACCGGATGTTTCTTCCGGTCCGACCGTTCATCTCCCGCCTCTTTGGACAAGTCCTGAATTTGCAGGCGGATAGTGACAGGGGCGAGCGTGGGTGACCGGACGATTTGAACCCCAAGGAGCAACAGCCGCCAAACTTGACCTTGAGTCGTTTCCCCCGGCCGGGGTGGCGGTCGTTTTCGGCGCCAGCGGCGGTATCGGACGGGCCTTGGTCGAAGTTCGAACTCACGGAGCAGACCCGGGCGTCGATCGAGGATTGGCTGGCGGTACTCAAAATCCGCGATGGGCGCTTCCTTTTTCCAAGCCGGGTCCATGAGGAGCCCCATATTTCGACCCGCCAATATGCTCGGATCGTCCATCGCTGGGTTCGAAGCGCCGGTCTGGATGACTCGGCGTACGGCACGCATTCGATGCGGCGAACGAAGGCCGCGCAGATCTATAAAAAGACAGGAAACCTAAGGGCAGTTCAGCTTTTGCTCGAAACAGCTTCATACTGCCCGCGAACACTGGACCGAGGGCAAGGTTCACTATCGGTTTCACCCGCGCTGCGGCGAGGTGATTGCGATCAAGCGGCGATTAAGCCGCTACGGCGTGGATCTGGTCGTCATCGAGCAACCCGATGGATCGCTTGCTCAATTGCCGGCGTGGATGCTGCGGAGAGGCGGCGGCGACTTTTGGGATTGCGCCCCGAGCCACGTTTTCCCCTTGAAGTCCTGCGCTCGCTGCGCGCCGAGGTCGATGCGCTCCTAGGCTTTCTCCTGTCCGAATCGGATCTGGAGAAGGGCGGTGATGATGCAGACTTTCGAAAATCAACAGCCGAGCCTGCTCGAACTCATCGAGGAAGCCGCCGCGCATTGCGCTGGCTCCGGCGCAGACGACCCAACTGGCGACGCTGGTGGAAGCCCTGCTCGCCGAGATCGCCGCGACGCTCGGAAGGGAGGTCGGCGATGAGCAAGATCACCAGTGAGCATCTGGGGCGCGGGGCCTACGTTTACATTCGCCAATCGACGGCCGACCAGCTCTTGCACAACCATGAGAGCCGCCGTCGCCAATATGGCCTCGCCGATCGCGCTCGCACGCTCGGCTGGTCCACGGTCGAGGTCATTGACGACGATCTCGGACGTTCCGGCGGCGGAATCGCGCGACCAGGCTTCGAACGCCTGATCGCGGCGATCTGCGCTGGCAATGTCGGCGCCGTGCTCGCAATCGAGGCTTCACGTCTGGCGCGCAACGGCCGTGACTGGCATACGCTGATCGAGTTCTGTGGATTAGTTGGAACGATTATCGTCGACGAGGACGGAATCTACGATCCTCGGCATCCCAATGATCGGTTGCTGCTCGGCATGAAGGGAACGATGAGCGAACTGGAGCTGTCGCTGTTCCGCCAGCGCTCGCAGGCGGCGCTGAAACAGAAAGCGCGGCGTGGCGCGCTTTTTCTCGGTGTTGCGGCGGGCTACGTGAAGTCTGGGCGCGACCGGATCGAGAAGGACCCGGACGGCCGAGTGCGGCAAGCCCTGCGGCTGGTGTTCTCGAAGTTCGCCGAGCTTCGCAGCGCCCGCCAAGTTCATTTCTGGTTGCGTGAAGAAGGCATCGTGCTGCCCGCCAGGTCGCAGCGTTCCGAGGCGCCCGGCGTCGTCTGGAAGTTGCCCGCCTATAACGCCGTCCATAACATACTGACCAATCCGATTTACGCTGGCGCCTATGCATTCGGGCGGACGGGGAGTCAGGTCCGTGTTGTCGAGGGCCGCAAGCATATCCGCCGCGGTGTGCGCCGCCCGATGGCCGAATGGGACGTGCTGCTCCAGGATCAGCACGAGGGCTACATCACCTGGGACGAGTTCGAGCGCAATCAGCGCGTCATCGCCGATAATGCGACCGGCATGGGCCGGACGATCGCCAGAGGCGCGGTACGCCAAGGAGAGGTGCTTCTCGCCGGACTCCTGCGTTGCGGTCATTGCGGCCGCAAGTTGCAGGTGCACTACAGCGGCAAGCTCGGCCGCTACGATTGCTATGGCGCCCGATTGAACCATGGCACAGCGCGCTGCATCTCGCTCGGCAATCGTGTCGCTGACGCCGCCGTTGGCGCCGAGGTCCTGCGCGTCCTGGCTCCGCTTGGAATGGACGCCGCGCTCAAAGTTCTGGACGCGCAGGCGAGCGAAACATCGGCGATCGAGAGGCAGCTTGAGTTGGCGTTGGCCCAGGCGCGGTATGAGGCGGCTCATGCCCGTCGGCAATACGACGTCGTCGATCCGGCCAATCGCCTCGTGGCTGGCGAGTTGGAGCGGCGCTGGAACGAAGCTCTGGCGGCGGTGCGCCGCGCCGAAGACGACATTGCCGCCGTGGTCGCGCGAAAACGCCCACTACTCGGAGAGGCCGAGCGCAAGCAACTGATCGAACTCGGCGCCGACCTGGCGCGCGCATGGTCGCATCCGGCGGCAACAGCGGCGACCCGCAAGCGGATACTGCGCACAGCGCTCCACGAGATCGTGGTGAAGAAGCAAGGCCCTGTCGTCGATCTCGTCCTGCACTGGCGGGGCGGCGATCACACGGCCCTTCAGATCAAGCTCAGACTCAACGCGGCCGGTCGGCATCATTCGCGCGTTCCCGAGGATACCATCGCCCTCGTTCGCGAACTGGCCAGACTGATGCCAGACGCCCAGATCGCCCGACTGCTCAATCGATGTGGCAAGCCGACCGGTTATGGCAATGGCTGGACTGAACAACGTGTGCGCGGCTTCCGGAAGCATTACGAAATCGTCGGACATCGGCGCGGCGAATGGGCCGAACGGGGCGAGATCACGCTCGATGCCGCGGCGGAGATCATTGGAGTGTGCAAGATGACCGCGCTGCGCATGATCAAGCGCGGCGACATCAAGGGACGGCAGCCCTGTCCCGAAGCGCCGTGGGTCATCAAAGCCGACGATGTCGCCGCGTTCGCGGCAAAAACGCCGGCGAAGCGGCCGGTAACACCAAATCCAGCTCAAGCGGGCTTTGATTTTCAATGACATAAAAGGATGCGCATTATGGCGTGTGACCACTGG
>CAWFBN010000122.1:0-14128 GCA_963813955.1 uncultured Alphaproteobacteria bacterium
TGATTTCGTCCTTGAGCAGCAATTTCCGTCGCTTCAATTCGTGCAATTTGAGCTCGTCTACCGCAGGGTGGAGCTCCTCCTTCTCGATTTCCCGTTGCAGCGTCAGATGGCGGCGTTCGAGTTCTGCGAGATGGTTTTGCAGGGACATGCGCAACTCCTATCGAGACTTTAACGACCGGATTGTGACACGATCGCGTGAAGCCGCAAGAAAAATCTTCAGCAAAATGTGATGAGAAAAAGGTATTTTAAACTCCCGCCGGACCTTCCGAAATGCGATGAAATCCAGCATCATAATTGGTTGTATGTCGAAGCGCGGTGACACACCGCGGCGTCCCTGCATCTTTCTTGACCTTGCTCTTGGCGCGCGACACGGACATAATCGGCAGAGGCGCGCAGGCGCTAAAGCATCATGGCCAGCGGCTTTCAATGAATAAAGAACTGAGCGACGAAGAACGGGCGGAATTCGCCTGCGAAGTCGAGCGATTGCGTCAAGAACATCGCGATCTCGACGCGGCGATAGAGGCCTTGATGGCGATTGCCGCCAATGACCAGTTGCAATTGCAGCGGCTCAAGAAACGCCGGCTGGCGCTACGCGATCGTATTTCATTCATGGAAGACGCTTTTGACGCCCGATATCATCGCCTGACCGGCGGGATCGGCCGAATGGAGGCTTTCCCTTCTCCGCGTGGGGTATTAGACCCATCGCCTTTCCCCATTGATCGAGCCTCCCAGTGTCGCAAGCTTCCAGCATTCCCCCCGTCGCCATCATCATGGGCAGCCAGTCCGACTGGGCGACCATGCGTCACGCCAGCGAGACGCTGGCGGCGCTGGACATCGCCTGCGACGCGCGCATCGTTTCTGCCCATCGGACGCCCGACCGGCTGGTCGCCTTCGCCAAGGGCGCGCGGGAGGGCCGGGTATAAGGTCATCATCGCCGGGGCGGGCGGGGCGGCCCATCTTCCCGGAATGACCGCCGCGATAATTCCCTTGCCCGTGCTGGGCGTGCCGGTGAAGTCCAAGGCGCTGTCCGGAAAGGAGCCGCTGTTATTCAATCGTGCAGATGCCGGGAGGCGTGCCCGTTGGCACGCTGGCGATCGGCAAGCCGGGAGCGATCAATGCGGCGTTGCTCGCCGCCGCCATCCTCGCGCTTAACGACGAAAAGCTCTCGCGAACGGCTCGACGCCTGGCGCGCGCTGCCAGACCGCGGATGTTGCCGAACGGCCGAAAAATGACTGAAGTCGCGGGCGCCAACAATGCTCGCGCCCGGCGCGCGGGTCGAAATCGTCGGCGGCGGGCAGTTGGGCCGCATGCTGGGGCTGGCCGCCGCGCGGCTCGGCCTTTCCTGCCATATCTACACCGATCGCGCCGACGATCCCGCGATCGAAGTCGTCGCCGCCACCACCGTCGCGGGGCTATGGCGAACAGGAGGCGCTGGCGCGCTTCGTCACCGATAGTCGATGTCGTCACTTATGAATTCGAGAATATTCCCGCCGCGACCGCCGAATTTCTGAATGCCGCGCAAGCCGGTGCGGCCCTCACCCGGCGTGCTGGCGCTGACCCAGGACCGGCTGGTCGAGAAAAATTTCATCTCCGGCCTCGGCATAGAGGTCGCGCCCTACGCGCAGGTCGACGATCCCCGGCGCCTTGGCGCGCGCCGTGGCGCAAGTTCGGGCGGCCTTCGATCCTCAAGACCCGGCGCTTCGGTTACGACGGCAAGGGGCAATCGCTGATCCGCGAGGGCTCGGATATTGCGGTGGCCTTCCGCTCGCTCGGCGGCCAGCCCGCGCATCCTGGAAGGTTTCATCCCTTTCGTCTGCGAAGTCTCGGTGGTCGCGGCGCGCGGTCTCGACGGCGATTTCGTCGCCTGGGACATCGGCCGGCAACACCCACGAGCGAGGATGTTCTCACCACCACCGTCGTTCCCGCCGACATCGGCGCTGACCTGACCGCGCGGGCCTTCGACAAGGCGCGAAAAATCGCCGACGCGCTCGACTATGTCGGCGTGCTGGCAGTGGAAATGTTTCTGGTCGAGGGACCGAGCGGGACGCCGCCTGCTGGTCAATGAAATCGCGCCGCGCGTCCATAATTCCGGCCACTGGACGCTGGACGGTTCGGTCACGTCGCAATTCGAGCAGCATTTGCGGGCCATCTGCGGCTTTCCGCTGGGAAGCGCCCGCGCGCATGGTCCCGTGGAGATGCGCAACCTGATCGGCTCCGACATTTTGCGCTGGCGCGAGTTATTGTCGCAACCGGGGGCCTGCCTGCATCTCTACGGCAAGTCGGAAGCGCGTCAGGGCCGCAAGATGGGCCATGTGACCTTTTTGCGCGCCGCCAAGGATTGACGGCGGAGGGGCTTGTCGTCTTCCCCACATTTCTCGCCTGTATTGACCTGGCCCCGTCATTGCGAGCGAAGCGAAGCAATCCATGGCTTGCGGTTGTGGCCAGGGTGGATTGCTTCGCTTCGCTCGCAATGACGACCCTGGTTCAGGTCAGGCGAAGAATTCTCTCGATCACGCCACGTTATGCAGCCCGCCATCGACATAGATGGTGTCGCCGGTCATGCCTGAAGCGGCGCCGCCGACGAGGAATGCCGCGACTCGCCGACTTCCGCGATATCGACCAGACGATGCGCCGGGCTGCGCTTGACGGCGGCGTCGACCAATTCGTCGAAATCGGCGATGCCGCTCGCCGCGCGGGTTTTCAGCGGCCCCGGCGACACGGCGTAGACGCGGATGCCCTTCTCGCCGAGTTCGGCGGCGAGGTAGCGCGTCGTCGCCTGCAGCGCGGACTTCACCGGCCCCATGACGTTATAGTGGTTGACCACCTTGTCGGCGCCGTAATAGCTCATGGTCAGCAGCGAGCCGCCTTTCTTCATCAAGGGCTCCGCCAGCCGCGCCATTTCGATGAAGGAATAGCAGGACACGCGCATGGCCTGCAGAAAACCGTCCTTCGAACAATCGACGACGCGGCCGTGCAGGTCGGCGCGCGGTGCGAAGGCGATGGAGTGGATGACGAAATCGAGTTGGCCCCATTCGGCCTCGATGCGCTTGAACACCAGCCTCCAATTCGCCCGGCTGCTCGACATCGAGCGGCAGCAGCAGGCTGGCCTCGATCTGCTCGGCCAGAGGCTCGACGAAGCGCTTCGATTTTTCATTGAGATAGGTGAGGGCCAATTCGGCGCCGAAGGCGCGCAGCTTGACGGCGCAGCCATAGGCGATGGAATCCGCATTGGCGACGCCGACGATGAGGCCGCGCTTGCCCTTGAGCATGTCGCCAATCCGGGTGTCGGGGTCCCAAACCTTGTGGAGAGGATCGATCTTGAGAGCTTGTTCGTCCATGAGTTCTCTCCTTGATGGGGCGCATTCGAACTGGAATTACGACAGTCGCTTGCGCGTCCGTATGACAAAAAATAAAAAATCCCGCCGAAATGCTCCGGCGGGGTCGCGTCGTCACCGCGCGCGGAGCCATGACGCTGAATTACCCGCCGAGTTTCGCCATCAGCGCGTCGGAAATTTCGAAATTGGCGTAGACGTTCTGCACGTCGTCATTGTCTTCCAGCGCGCCGATCAGCCGCAGGATTTTTTCGCCGGCCTCGTCGTCCACTGTAATATTATTTTGCGGCTTCCACACCAGTTTCGACATTTTCGGCTCGCCGAATTTCGCTTCCAGCGCCCTGGACACTTCGACCAGATCTTCCAGCGTGGTGGTGATCTCGTGGCCGTCGGCGGTGCTCGCCACGTCCTCGGCGCCCGCCTCGATCGCCGCCTCCATCATCGCGTCGTCGCTCGCAGCCTTGGCGGCGAACTCGATCTGGCCGACATGGTCGAACATGAAGGAGACCGCGCCGGTTTCCGCCAGCGCCCCGCCCGCCTTGGTGAAATAGGAGCGCACTTCGCCGGCGGTGCGGTTGCGATTGTCGGTCAGCGCCTCGATGATGACGGCGACGCCGCCGGGCGCATAGCCTTCGTAGCGCACTTCATCATAGTTTTCGCCATCGGCGCCGGCGGCCTTCTTGATCGCCCGTTCGATATTGTCCCGGGGCATGTTTTCGACGCGGGCGGCGATGCAGGCGGCGCGCAGGCGCGCGTTCATGTTGGGGTCGGGCAGGCCGAGTTTCGCGGCGACGGTGATTTCGCGGGCCAGCTTGGAAAAAAGCTTGGAGCGGGCGGCGTCGGCCTTGCCCTTGCGATGCATGATGTTCTTGAACTGACTATGCCCGGCCATATGCGCCCCTGATTGATTTTGCAATGCCCTCGCGCCGGCTCGCTTTTATGCGCGGCGCAAGGGGAGAAATAGGATCGCGCCTTATAAACGCATGGAGCCCGGCTGAAAAGTGGTCCCGTCAAACAGCCGGGGAGGCTTGGCGCGAGTTTGCCGCCGAGGCGCACAGGCTCCACCCGCTTCGCCAGACCATCCGCGCCGGTCTCGACAAACAGCCCGCACAGCGTGGCTGGGCCGTCGGCCGGCTCGAAGCGCGAGCCGGGGGTTTTGCGGGTAAAGCGGCGGACCGGCTCTTCCTTGTCCATGCCGATGACCGAATCGTAATCGCCGGTCATGCCGGCGTCGGTCTGGAAGGCGGTGCCGTGCGGCAGAATACGTGCGTCGGCGGTCGGCACATGGGTATGGGTGCCGACGGCCATGGAAACGCGGCCATCGGCGAAATGCGCCAGCGCCTGTTTCTCGCTCGACGCCTCGGCGTGAAGGTCGAGGATGATGGCGTCGGCGGCGAGGCCGAGCGGACAGGCGGCCAGTTCCTTCTCGACGGCGGCGAAAGGATCGTCCATCGCGTCCATGAAGACGCGGCCGATCACGCTCATCACCAGCACGCGCTCGCCCTTGGCCGTCTCATACAGCCAGGCGCCGCGCCCCGGCGTGCCCGGCGGATAATTGAGCGGCCGCAGCACATGCGGCGCGCCGCTCGATGAACACCAGGGCCTCGCGCTGGTCGAAGGAATGATTGCCGAGCGTGATGCAATCGACCCCGGCGTTGAGGAATTCCTGCGCGATATGCTCGGTGATGCCGAAACCGCCAGCGGCGTTCTCGCCATTGGCCACGACGAAATCGAGCGCCAGCTTCCGGCGCAATACAGGGACATGCTCGGAAATGGCGGCGCGGCCGGTGCGGCCGACGACGTCGCCGATGAACAGTAAACGCATTAGAAATCCGAGCGAAAATCGAGGAGACCTTCTTCCGTTATCACGAAATCGAGTTTTACGTCGTGCGGTTCGAGCGGAATTGTGTCGATTTTCTGAAAGGAAAAGGCGAGGCCGCCTGCCAGAACGGCGCCGGCGGCGCGCAAATGCGCCAGCGTCGCGTCGTAATAGCCGCCGCCGAAACCGAGCCGCCCTCCGCTCAAGTCAAAGCCCAGCAGGGGCGCGAGGATGATTTTAGGTATTTGCGCCAGCGCGGTCGGCTCCGGCTCGCGCAGGCCATGGCGCCCGGCGACCAGCTTTTCGCCCGGTCGCCACAAGCGAAATGTCAGGGGCGTCGCCTTGTGCGCCAGCGACCGGCAGCAGGGTGGGGAAATGTTCCGCCGCGAGTTTTTCCAACAGGGGAAAGCAATCGAGTTCGCCCGGCAAGGCCGCGTAAAGGGCGATGGGTGTCTTTGATGGCGGCAGCATCGAGAGGGCAGGGCGCCTCAGGCGAAGGGCGTCCAGGAAGGCGGGTGCCGTCCTCGCGAGCTTTTCCGCGGCGGCGCGCCGCTCATTTTCGGGGTGGCCATTTCGCGCCGCGCGCAACTTGGCGCGCAAAATGGCCTTTTGAGCCATCATATCAGCCCCCTCATCCGGTCCTTCGGACCACCTTCTCCCGCAAGGGGAGAAGGGAAGGGGCTGTCTTTCGGCATGGAGGTTCCGTAATGAGGGTGCGGGCCGCAAAAGCCGTGGGACGTGATCCCGGGTACCTACATAGTAGGTGGGCGCCGTGTGCCAAGGTCCACGGACCAAGACAGGGACAGCTCCCTAGGGGATCGTAAGGCCCCGGGGAAAGATCCTCACGCACCCCGCAGCACCGCTCGACCAATCTAGGAGCCTTCGCCCTCCGGCGCCAGTCCCGGCCAAAAAGAAAAGCCCGCGATTTTTTTTCGCGGGCCTTAAAAATCAATTATCGAGGAAGGACCGCAGCTTGCGGCTCCGGCTCGGATGCTTGAGTTTTCGTAGCGCCTTGGCCTCGATCTGCCGGATACGTTCGCGCGTGACCGAAAACTGCTGGCCGACTTCCTCCAGCGTGTGATCGGTGTTCATGCCAATGCCGAAACGCATGCGCAGCACGCGTTCCTCACGCGGCGTCAGCGAAGCCAGCACGCGAGTGGTCGTCTCGCGCAGGTTGGACTGGATCGCCGCGTCGATTGGCAGGATCGCGTTCTTGTCCTCGATGAAATCGCCGAGATGCGAATCTTCCTCGTCACCGATCGGCGTTTCGAGCGAAATCGGCTCCTTGGCGATTTTCAACACCTTGCGCACTTTTTCGAGCGGCATGGCGAGCTTTTCGGCCAGTTCCTCCGGCGTCGGTTCGCGGCCGATCTCGTGCAGCATCTGGCGCGACGTGCGGACGATCTTGTTGATCGTCTCGATCATGTGCACCGGAATGCGAATGGTTCTGGCCTGATCCGCAATGCTGCGGGTGATCGCCTGCCTAATCCACCAGGTCGCATAGGTCGAGAATTTATAGCCGCGCCGGTACTCGAACTTGTCGACCGCCTTCATCAGGCCGATATTGCCTTCCTGGATCAGATCGAGGAATTGCAGCCCGCGATTGGTGTATTTTTTGGCGATGGAAATCACCAGGCGCAGATTGGCCTCGACCATTTCCTTCTTGGCCTGCCGCGCCTCGCGCTCGCCCTTTTGCACCATATGGACGATCTTGCGGAATTCCAGGATTTCCAGCCCGGTTTCCGCCGCCAGCACGTGAATATCGCCTCGGAATTCATGGATTTCGTCCTTGGCGTTGGCGACGAATTCCTTCCAGCCGCGCGCGCCGAGCTTTGACACCCGCAACACCCATTTCGGATCGAGCTCCGACCCGTGGTAGTGCTTCAAGAAATCTTCGCGCGCCACGCCAAAGCTTTCGGACGAGGCGCAGCAGCTTGGTCTCCAAGCCGATCAGGCGGCGGTTGATGTCGTAAAGCTGCTCGACCAGCGCGTCGATGCGGTTCTGGTTGAGCGATAGCGACTTGACGTCGGTGACAATCTCTTTCTTGAGCGACTTGTATTTGCGCTCCTGAGCGGTGGTCAGCGCCTCGTTCTTGAGCTTGTTTTCGACATTCTGCTCTTGCAGGCGGCGCAGCTTCTTGTAGGCGTCGGCGACCCGGTCGAAGGTCTCGAGCACCTTGGGCTTGAGTTCGGTCTCCATGGCCGAGAGCGATACGGAATTCTCCATATCGTCTTCTTCCTCGAAGGCGTCTTCGGGAACCGGCGGTTCGTCGAGGCCGGCGGGCGGGTTGCGCGGCGCCGTGGACGGCGCTTCGCCCTCGACCTCTGCTTCGCCCTCGGTCTGGGCCTCTCCTTCCGGCTTCGGCTCCTGCTTGGCTTCCGGGCCGGCGTAAGTGGCTTCGAGATCGATGATTTCGCGCAGCAAAACCTTGCTCTCGACCAATTCGTCGCGCCAGATGATGATGGCCTGGAAGGTCAGCGGGCTTTCGCACAGACCGGCGATCATCGCCTCGCGGCCCGCCTCGATGCGCTTGGCGATGGCGATTTCGCCCTCGCGCGACAACAGCTCCACCGAGCCCATTTCGCGCAGATACATGCGCACCGGATCGTCGGTGCGGTCGGTCGGCTCCGAGGTTCGCGTCGCGACGACCTTGGCCGCGACCGGTTCGGCCAGTTCGCCGCCTTCGGCCTCTTCTTCCTCGGCGGGCGCCTCTTCCTCGGCTTCCTCGGTTTCCTCGGCCTCGACGACGGTGATGCCCATTTCGCTGAGCATGGCGTAGATGTCCTCGATCTGGTCGGAGGAGACCTCTTCCGACGGCAGAACGGCGTTCAATTCGGCGTAAGTGACGAAGCCGCGCTTTTTGGCGAGCTTCATCATGCGCTTGACGGCGGCGTCGGAGAGATCGAGCAAGGGGCTGTCGGCGACCTCGGCCACCCCGGCTTCGCCTTCCGGCTTCGCTTCGTCTTTTTTCGCCATGTTAACTCCAACCCGAAAATGTTTCGCCCGCAAATCTTTCGCCAGCGCGTGACACGCGACTCACAAAACCGCCGCAAGGCGCCAGGAAACGATCGTTCCTAATGAACCATGCCGCGACGGTTCAGCCGCAACACAAAACTTCGGGCGACCGCCAGCGGCCCCCGTATTCCCTTATCACACGGACTTCTCTTCCCGACCGGAATGAGCGCCAAATCCCTCGACCGTCGCCTCAACACCCTCAAGCGACGACAATTGCTCCCTGATATCAACAAATGCCGCCCAATTGGCGTCGCTCGGATCGTGATCGTGAGCGGTTTGCGCCAGTCGAAGCTCCCTATTTAACGCCCGCTGCCTGCGATGCAAGGCCAAGGCCTGCAGCAGGACCACCTCTGCGTCATTTTGATGCGCCTCGGGCCTTACGCACCACAGTGTCGAAACTGTGGCGTCGCCTGCCAAATCGTCCAAAATTGCGCCAAAACCATGCAAAAAAAGTTTTTCATGCAATTCATGCGGGGTCATGTCGGGTTCGGCCACGCCGAGCAGGGCGTCGCGCAAGGCGCGCCCGCTGGCGCAGGAAAAGTCGAGCGGAGCAATATCTTCGGCGTGGCGCGCCAGCAGGGCCGGATGATTGAGCAGCAGCGCGAGGATAAGAATTTCACGTGGGGCCAGCGTTTCCTTACGGCACAGTGAAAAAGCTCGTCTGGAGCAAAGCCGAACTTGCCTCCAACGGCGAGCGCGAGCGAAACCGGGCCGTTGCGTTTGCCATTCCATTTGGGCGCAAAACTCTTGGTCCATCCGGCGTGATGGCTCCGGCCGAACAGCACGGCCTGCCGCTCACGGAAATCGTCGAGATAGTGGCGTTTGAGCACCTCATCGCGAATTTGCCCGGCGCATTCGCGCAGACGCCGTTCCAGCGCCGCCCGCCGCTCCGGCGTATCGAGCGGCTGCGCCTCGACCTCTCGCGCGAAAAGCATTTCGGCCAGAGGCTTGCTCGCCGACAGCACCGCCTCGATGGCCGCGCCGCCGCCTGAGCGGGCGAGATCGTCGGGGTCCTGGCCTTCCGGCAGCAGGGCGAAACGCAGCGTCTTGCCCGCGCCGATCAGCGGCAGCGCGGTGTCGACGCCCGGTAAGCCGCCTTGCGCCCGGCCTTGTCGCCGTCGAAGCACAGGATGGGCTCCTCGGCCATTTTCCACAGCAGTTCGCATTGCTCGGCGGTCAGCGCCGTGCCGAGTCCGGCGACGACATTGGCATGGCCCGCCATCGTCATGGCGATCACGTCGACATAGCCTTCGACCGCCACCACCGTTCCGCGCTCATGCGCGCTCTTGCGGGCGTTGTGGAGGTTGTAGAGGTTGGCGCCCTTGTGAAACAACGGCGTTTCCGGCGAATTCTTGTATTTGGGCTGGACATCCCCGGCCAGCGCCCGGCCTCCGAAAGCGATGACCCGCCCGCTGCGGTCGCAGATCGGGAACATCAGACGGTCACGAAAAAAATCATAGGGCACGTTGATGTCGGGGCCATGGGTCAACAGCCCCGCCTCGATCATGACCTCGGCGGAACAGCCTTTTGCGGCCAGAAAATCGCGCAGCGCGTAACGCTCATTGGGCGCATAGCCGAGGCGGAATTTTCCCGCGCCGCGATGCCCATTTCCCGTTCGGTCAGATAGGCGCGGGCCTTTCCGCCCGCGACGCCGCGCAACTGCGATTTCAAAAACTGCGCCGCCCATTCGACGGCCTCCAGCGTCGTGCCGCGTTTGCGCTCCTGCGCCGCCGCTTCGGGCGATTCGACCGGCATGGGGAGGCCCGCCATCCGGCCAGCCGCTCCACCGCCTCGGGGAAGGCGAGACCCTGCGTCTCCATCAGGAAACTGAACACGTCCCCGTGCTGGCCGGAGGAAAAGTCGTGGTAAAATCCCTTCTGGTCATTGACCGTGAAGGATGGCGACTTTTCCGCGTTGAACGGCGACAGGCCGATCCACTCGCGTCCCTGTTTCCTGAGCTTTACGCTTTGCCCCACGACTTCCGAGACAGGAAGCCGCGCCCGAATCTCTTCGAGGAAGGACGGTGGAAATTTCATGGTTTTCCGGACAAGGGCTGCATTAATGGCAGAAATGGGGAGGACGTGCGGCGCGCGCAATGCGTCAGCTTGAGTTGTCGCCGCTATCCACAGGGTTTCGGGGCCAAAAAGAGGCGTCTTTCGCCTGATGGACGCGAAGGCCGCCGCAGGATAGAAGGGCGCCCGTCAGGAGACTTCGACCATGCGCCTGCTTGCCAGATTTGCCGAAATGAAGCGCAAGGGCGAAAAAATCGCCATGCTGACCGCCTATGACGCGCCGCAGGCGCGGGCGCAGGAAGCCGCCGGGATCGACGTGATCCTGGTCGGCGACAGCGTCGGCGTGACCATGCTCGGCTACGCCAGCGAGCGCGAAGTGACCCTGGCCGACATGGCCCATCACGTCGGCGCGGTGCGGCGCGGCGCGCCCGACACCTTTGTCATCGGCGACTTGCCCTTCGCCACTTACGACACGGTGGAGCAGGGGCTCGCCAGCGCCAAAGTCCTGCAGGCGGCCGGGGCCGACGCGGTGAAATTCGAGGGCGCGCATCCGGACCTCGTGCGCGCGCTCATCGAGGCCGGCATTCCGGTCTGCGGCCATCTCGGCTATGAGCCGCAACTTTGCGAACGGCGGGTGCACGGCAAGACTTTCGATGAAGCGACGCAAATTTTCGCCAATGCCAGGGCTTTGGACGAGGCCGGCGTGTTCATGATGGTGATCGAACTGGCGCCCTGGGAACTCGCCGCCGCCGTGACCAAGGCGGTGACGGCCGCGACCATCGGCATTGGCGCGGGGAGGGTCACCGACGGCCAGGTTCTCGTCTTCCCGGATGTGCTCGGCTATATCGAAAAGAATTTTCGGCATAACCGCCGCTACGCCGAAGTCGGCGAAACCATGCGCCAGGCGAGCGCCAGCTATCTCGCGGATGTGAAGTCGCAGGGATTCCCGACCATGGCGAATTGCTCAACCATGCCGCACGAGGTTTTGGCGAAGTTTCAGGCGGAAGTGTTGGGGAAGTAGGGATGTCTGGACCCTTCTCCCCTTGCGGGAGAAGGTGGCCTGAAAGGCCGGATGAGGGGGAATCCGGATCGCTTCAGGTGGGCGCTCGACCCCTCATCCGGCGCGTCGCGCCACCTTCTCCCGCAAGGGGAGAAGGGGGCGCGCGCCGCCCTTACGCCGCCTTGCCCTTTTCCATCATCGCGACAAAGCGCGCGAAAAGATAATGGCTGTCCTGCGGGCCGGGCGAGGCTTCGGGATGATGCTGCACCGAAAAAGCCGGACGGTCGGTCAGGGCGATGCCGCAATTGGTGCCGTCGAACAGCGGGACTTGTGCGTCTCGACCGCATTGGCCGGCAGGCTGGCCGGATCGACCGCAAAACCGTGGTTCATCGAGACGATCTCCACCTTGTTGGTGGTGAAATCCTGCACGGGATGATTGGCGCCGTGGTGGCCCTGATGCATTTTCATCGTCTTTGCGCCGACCGCCAGCGCCATCATCTGATGGCCGAGGCAGATGCCGAAGGTCGGGACTTTCGCCGGCGAATCTTCCTGGATCGTCGGCACGGCGTATTTGCCGGTTTCCGCCGGATCGCCGGGGCCGTTCAACAGGAAGACGCCGTCGCGGCTTCTGGGCCAGAATAGCTTCGGCGCTGGCCGTCGCGGGCACGACCGTCACGGCGCAGCCCGCCTCGGCCAGCAGGCGCAAAATGTTGCGCTTCACGCCGAGAATCCAGCGCCACGACCTTGTAGCGCGGCCGCCTGTTGCGCGGCCGAGCCGGCCCCGAGCGGCCAGGTGCGTCTCGCGCCAGTCATAACCCTCCGCGCGCCGTGACATCCCGGAACCAGATCCATGCCGTCAATGCCCGGCCAGCCCGCCGCCTCGGCCTTGAGCGCCGCGAGATCGAACATGCCGTCGGGAGCATAGGCGATGACCGCATTGGGGCATGCCCTTTTCACGGATCAGGGCGGGTCAGGGCGCGGGTGTCGATGCCCGGGAGAGTCCGATGATGCCCCGCGCTTCAGCCAGGGAATCGAAGCCTCCCGCGGCTGCGGAAATTGGACGGAGCGCGGCACCGGCGCCTGGACGATGACGCCGCGCGCGCCCAACACGCGGCCGAAATCCACCGTCTCGACATCCTCGTCGTTGACGCCGACATTGCCGATATGGGGAAAGGTGAAGGTGACGATCTGCGCCGGCATAGGAGGGATCGGTGAGGATTTCCTGATAGCCGGTCATCGCGGTGTTGAAGCACACTTCGCCGACCGCCTTGCCGAGCGCGCCAAACCCGAAACCTTCGATCACCGTTCCGTCGGCCATGACGAGTAGGGCGGTCGCGACCGGCTTTTCCCATCCGGCGGCTTTGGCTTGATCCTGCATGCTTGGCACTCTACAGATTTGCGCCGAGTTTGCGCCTCGAGAAAGGCGGTCGCGGCCGTCAGCATTTAAGGGGGTTACTTCCGCGCGCAAGCAAAAGCGAGCGGAATAAACCCGGCAACCCCGGCGCTAAGCCGCCAAGAAGGGAACCAGCAATGTTGCGCGAAGAATTCACCTCCGAGCTGAAGCTGGCGATGAAGGCGCGGCGACAAGCGCCGCGTCGAAACCATCCGCATGATCACCGCCGCCTTCAAGGACCGGGACATCGAGGCGCGCGATGTCCGGCAAGGAGATTAGGCGAAGACGAGATCTCTCCCTTCTTGCAGAAACTGGTGAAGAGCCGTCAGGAATCGATGGAAATCTAGCCACCAGAACGCCCGTCCCGAACTGGCGGAGAAGGAGACCGAGGAAATCGCCATCATATCCTCCTTCCTGCCGCAACCGATGAGCGACGAGGACGTGTCGGCGGCGATCAAATCCGCCATAGCCGAGACCGGCGCCGCCTCGATCAAGGACATGGGCAAGGTCTATCGCCGTGCTCAAGGCCCAGCACGCCGGCAAGATGGATTTCGGCAAGGCCAGCGGGCTGGTGAAGGCCGCGCTCGGCGGGATAAATGGGGTCAAGAATGTGCAAAATGTGTTGTCGTTGAAACGAGATGAGGATGGCGTGCATCTGGTCGGGCCGATCGTCGCACGGGCGCGCGCGGCGCAGGAGGCCTTTGCCCAAGCCAGCCAGGAAGCCGTGGATCTGGCCGTGACGGCCGCCGGCTGGGCGATCATGGAGCCGGAACGCAATCGGGCTCTGGCCGAGCAGGCGGTGCGCGACACCGGTCTCGGAAACGTCGACCACAAGGTGGCCAAGAACCATCGCAAGACACTGGGGCTGCTGCGAGACCTGCAGGGCGCGCGTTCGGTCGGCATATTGCGTCGACGAACGCGGAGACCGGCGTCACCGAAATCGCGCGGCCGGTGGGTGTGGTGGCGGCGATCACGCCGTCGACTCATCCGGTGGCGACGCCGATCAACTACATCATCAATTCCCTCAAGACCCGCAACGCCATCATTCTGGCCCCATCGCCCAAGGGGGTGGGAGTTTGCGCAAGTTTGCTGCGTTACGTCCATGACGAGCTGACGAAAGTCGGGCTGCCGGCGGATCTGGCGCAGATGTTGCCGCCGCCGGCGTCCAAGGCTGTCAAACCATGGAATTGATGCGTCAGGCGGATCTGGTGCTGGCCACCGGTTCGCAAGTCCAATGTCCGCGCGGCCTACTCCAGCGGCACGCCCGCGTCTTGGCGTCGGCTGTGGGGAATGTGGCCGCCATTGTCTCGCCCAACGCCGACTTTTCGGTCGCCGCCGCCCGCATCGCGGCGTCGAAGACCTTCGACCACGCCACCAGCTGTTCCGGCGGAAAATAGTCTGGTGGTGATCGGAGAGGCGTGGTCGCCTCTGCTGGCTGCTCTGGCGGCGGAAGGCGGCGTGCTGGCCACGCCCGACGAGCGGTGGCGGATCGAGGCGACGATGTTCCCCGCAGGCAAGCTGTCGCCAACTGTCGTTGCAAAATCCGCCCCGCGGCT
>CAWFBN010000123.1:0-48318 GCA_963813955.1 uncultured Alphaproteobacteria bacterium
TATGGAAAATGCTGCTCGGCCTCGCGCCCGCCTGCCTTATGCTGGCAAGCTGCGCCGAGCCTCCTCCGCCCAAGCGCGCAGCGCGAGTTACGTCCTATGTTCGAGCCTCTTTCAATCCATGACGGCGCCGGGGGCAGTCTCGATGTGCTGGCCGCCCGCGACATGATCTCGCTCGATCGGGGCAATCAGGGGCTTGCGGCGCTGACGCTCGATCCCGGGTCTGATGGCGGCGGCTCAGGCCCAGGCGGACGCGATGGCCAAGGCCGGCAAGCTGAGCCATGAGGTGCAGGGCTCGCTGACCGAGAGGCTCGACCGCGCGGGCTATCAAAGTCGGCGGCGGTGGAAAATGTTTCGGCGGGTTACGACACCATGGCGGAAGTGTTTTCGGGCTGGCGGCAATCGCCGCCGCACAACCCCAACATGCTGGCGCCTGGCGCATGCGCCGCATGGGAATTGCCGCAGCCGCCAATCCGCATACGCGCTACAAGGTGTTCTGGAGCCTGATGCTGGCTAATTAGCAGCGCGCGGGGGTCTATTCCAGAGGCGGAGCCGGTCCCCAGCCCAGCTTGCCCTGATGTTCCCCGATCGCCTCCCTCACCGCGGCGAGGGCCAACTGAAGTGTCGCGAGCCGTGGAGTTTTTCGGCGGCAGGGGCCCCGGCCTCCGCCAGTTCTTCCACGCATTCAGCCGCGCCATCTCACGTTTTCTGAAGATCATGGACGGAGGTCGTGTCGGTCATCAAATTGATCCTTCACGTCAAAGGAACGGCTTCGGCGCCGCTTGGCTGAAACCCGCCTGCTCGTTCAAAAGTTCCGAGGATCGTTATTCCGCCGGCGCCAACCCATCGCAATCGATTGGACCAAGCCAACGGCGCAAAAAAGCCGAAGTCCAGCGTGCGACCGCAGCATCATGCTGGAACCAGCCTTCGAGATGCTTGTGCCGTTTCTGGGCGCCGGGCAGGTTCATGCGCTCATGCGCCTCGACCGTCCATTTGCACATCATCGCGTAGGTCACGTCGGGGTGGAATTGCAGGCCATAGGCGCTGTCGCCGACGCGGATCGCCTGCGCCTCGAAATCCTCGCCCTGCGCCAGCAGAACGGCGCCATCGGGGCAGTCGAACCCTTCGCGGTGCCATTGATAGACACAGTTCGGAAAGCGGCAGTCGCAGACCGAATGGCCCTCTTCGGTCGGGTGAATCGGATAATAGCCGACCTCGACCCGGCCTTCCGGATGCAGGCCGACCGGATGGCCGAGATGGCGGCGAGCAATTGCGCGCCAAGGCAATGCCAAGAAAGGGCTTTTTCTCCTTCAAGGGCGCGCCGATCCAATCGATCTCGCGCTTGAGCCAGTCTTGCTGGTCGTTGACGCTCATCGGACCCCCGAAAAACCCCGCGCCGGAATGGTCGCACATGGTCTTGGGCAGCGGGTCGCCAAAACACGGACGGCGGATGTCGAGCGGCGCGCCCATTTCGCGCAACACGCGACCGATGCGCCCGGGGCGTCGAATATTCGCCATGAAGCACGACGACACGGCTTACGAGTGGTGGCTAAAAGGCGTCGGCGCAGATTCCATTTTCACTTGCCCTCCTTGGGTTTGCGGCGGATCGCAGGGCCAAGATCATGGCCAAAGTCAGAGCTTTTGGGGTCAGCGGAAATCTCCAGACGACGAGCTTCTGCGCGGCGCCGGGGTGACCATGCGCTTACGTGCCATCATGCCTTCATAGCGAGGCGCGCGACTTCCGGCGAAGGCATCGACGATTACTTGACCCAGTTCATGCTCTTGGAAAAGCGCGCCCGCGCCTGAAAGCCGGTCGCGACATAGCCGGTGAGGAGGGCGGTGGGGCGGAGCGTCAAGTTGCTCCATTTCCGCCGACAAAGCCTCGCTGAACGACAGCACATAGGCCTTGCTGGCGTAATAGATCGCCATGCCCGGCCCGGGCATGAAGGCGGCGACGGAGGCGACATTGAGCAGGCGGCCCTTGGACTCGATGAGAGGCTTGGCAAAAACCAGGCTCATCTCGGTCAGTGCGCGGATGTTGAGGTCGATCATGCCGAGTTGTTCGTCGAGATCGCCATCGGCCGCCGGGCCAAGCGCGCCATAGCCGGCGTTATTGACGACGATATCCGGCGTGGCGCCTGCCGCCGCCAGATTTTGCGCCAGCGCCGCGACCGCGCCGGGTTTCGACAGATCGCAATCGAACACCAGAGGGCGCGGGTTTTGCTGGCCGGGCAAGGCGGCCAGCGCATCGGCCAGGGTGTCGAGCGCCGCGCGATTGCGCGCCACGAGCGCGAGATCATGTCCCGCTTGCGCCGCGACGCGGGCGAGATCGGCGCCTATGCCTCCGGAAGCGCCAGTAATCAGCATGATTTTGCGCAGGCTGCTCATGCCGGCCTCCCTTTTGGGCTGGAGTCCGGTTTAACCGACTTCGTCTCCCAAGGTCCGGCGGCGTCGGGATCGCAGCCGCTTTCGGAGCGGACTTTCCGTCTCAGTGCGATGCGGTCATTGGTCGACACGCCGAGCAATTCGGAAACGCGCCAGATCATGTTTTCCTCGAATTCCTGCGCTTCGCCATCGGCATAGGCGATGGTCCACATCATTTCGATCACCCGGCGTCGCTCCGGCAGGCTCATGGACTGCTGCAGGATCGAGGTGAAGCCGTAAAGGTCCACGGCTTCGCGGTCGCTTTCTGCGCAGCGGCGAGCAGGCGGCCGGCGGCCCCGGCGTCGAGGTCGAATCGTTGCTGCAACAACAGCAACAGGGCGCGGCGTTCGGCGGGATCAAAAAATCCGTCGATTTCGGCGACATGAACGAGAAGCGCCGCGGCGGCGAGGCGGAAGTCGCTTTCGCCGAACTCGCGTTCGCCCGGATCGGGACCGGTCATTTCCTCGAGAAACTGTCGCAACTTGTCGAACATGCCATTCACCAATTCTTTTTCGTGCGATTCTCCAACCATGGGCGCTGCGTCTTAAAATCATAGGAGCGACGCCTTAACGTAGCATTAACCATGCCATCATTATTGACACAACCAGCGTTATTACCGGCGCTTGCTGGCAAAAACGCAAAATTATGAATGAAAAGAGGGCTGATCTGGTGTAGGCGGCGGGGGTAGCCCTCGATTCGGGCCTCAAGAGGACGCCTCCATGCGACAGATTGACGACGAATTCGAGCGGCGCCGCCGCGCCTTCGCTTGGTCGATCCCGGAAAAATACAACATCGGCGTCGATTGTTGCGACCGCTGGGCCTTGGTCGATCCGAACCGCACGGCAATCATCGAGATCGGTCCGGACGACGCGCCGCAACCCTTCACCTTCGGCGAAATGCGGGCCGAATCCAATCGTCTGGCGAACGCCTTGCGCAGGCGTGGCGTCATGCGCGGCGACCGCGTGGCGGTTTTGCTGCCGCAATCGCGCCACGTCGCCGCCGCCCATATGGCGATCTACAAGCTGGGCGCCGTCGCGCTGCCGCTCGCCAGCCTGTTCGGCGTCGACGCCCTGGCTTATCGCCTGAGCAATTCGGGCGCCCGGGCGGTGCTCTGCGACGCCGCCAGCCTCGCCAAGATCCGCGAAATTCCGGTGGAAAAGCGCCCGCAGTTAACCACGATCCTGTGCCTGGACGGGGCGGCCGAGGGCGCGGAGGATTTTTTTGCGGTTTTGGCTGGTGAGAGCGAAGACTTCTTAGCCGTAGAAACGCGCGCCGACGATCCGTGCCTGATGATCTACACCTCCGGCACCACCGGACTCGCCAAGGGCGCCTTGCACGCCCATCGCGTGTTGCTCGGCCATCTGCCCGGCGTGCAAATGCCGCATGATGGCTTTCCCCAACCCGGCGACCTGATGTGGACGCCGGCGGACTGGGCCTGGGCCGGCGGTCTGCTCAACGTGTTGTTGCCGTCGCTGCATTTCGGCGTCGCGGTGGTGGCGCGGATTTTCAGGAAATTCGATCCGGAAGCCGCGTTCGCGCTGATGGCGCGCCACAATATCCGCAACACCTATATCCCGCCGACGGCGCTTCGCATGTTGCGCGCCGTGAAATCGCCGCGCGAAAAATACGGCATCACGCTGCGCACATTGAACACCGGCGGCGAATCGCTGGGCGCCGAGACGTTTCATTGGGGCCGCGAGGAGCTTGGCCTCACCATCAATAAATCCTATGGCCAGACCGAGTGCAATCTGGTGCTGGCCTCCAGCGCCGCCTGGGTGTGAACCGCGCCGGCGCCATCGGCAAGCCGGTTCCCGGTCATGACGCGGGGGTGATACGTCCCGATGGCTCGATCTGCGACGACGAGGAAATCGGCGAGATCGCAGTTCGGCGGCCCAATCCGGTGATGTTTCTGTCCTATTGGAACCGGCCCGAGGCGACGACAAGCAAATTTATGGGCGACTGGCTGCTGACCGGCGACCGGGCGCGTCGCGATTCCGACGGCTATGTGTTTTTCCTCGGCCGCGACGATGACGTGATTTCCTCGGCCGGTTATCGCATCGGTCCGGTCGAAATCGAGGACAGCCTGTTGCGCCATCCGGCGGTCGCCAATGCGGCGGCGGTCGGCAAGCCCGATTTTTTGCGCGGGGAAATCGTGAAGGCTTTCATCGTGCTCAAGCCGGGCTTCTCGCCGTCGCCGGATCTGGCGCAGGACATCCAGTCCCAGGTCAAGACCAGGCTATCGGCGCATGAATATCCGCGTGAGATCGAATTCGCGGCGGAACTGCCGTTGACCACCAGCGGCAAGATTATCCGCCGCCTGTTGCGCGAAAAGGCGTGACTTTGGCGAAGAGTCGCATGGACGAGAGCCGCTGTTTTGACTAATCAGGCAGGAAAGACGCAGCCCTCGCGCGGGCCATAGCAAAGGTTTTCGTCGATGATCGATATTCAGACGCCCAAGGATCGCATCGTCACGGTTTTCGGCGGCTCCGGCTTCGTCGGCCGCCATGTGGTGCGGGCGCTGGCGCGCGATGGCTGGCGCGTTCGCGTGGCGACGCGCCGTCCCGATCTCGCCTTCCATCTCCAGCCGCTCGGCCGCGTCGGCCAGATCCATGCGGTGCAGGCCAATGTCCGCTATCCCAAATCGCTCGCCGCCGCCCTGCGCGGCGCCCAGGCGACGGTCAATCTGGTCGGCATCCTCGCCCCCTGGGGCAAACAGACCTTTGCATCGGTTCAGTCCGAAGGCGCGGCGGCCGTGGCCAAAGCCGCCGCCGCAGCGGGCATTTCCAATGTCGTGCATTTGTCGGCCATTGGCGCCGACGCCCGGTCGGCTTCCGATTATGCGCGGACCAAGGCCGAGGGCGAGGCGGCAATGTTTTCCGCAATTCCCTCTGCCAAGGTTGTCCGGCCTTCGGTGGTGTTCGGCCCCGAAGACGAGTTCTTCGATCAATTCGCCGGCATGGCGCGGGTCGCGCCCTTCCTGCCCTTGATCGGCGGCGGCACAACGAAATTGCAGCCGGTTTATGTTGGCGACGTGGCGGACGTGGTGTCGCGGCTGCTGCGCGGCGAGGGCAAGTCCGGGGCTGTTTATGAACTGGGCGGCCCGTCGATCTATACCATGCGCCAAATCATGGAATTCGTGCTGGCGACCATCCAGCGCAAGCGCATTTTGGCGCCCATGCCCTTCAATATCGCCGAAACCCTGGGATCGGTCACCGAAAAAGTCAACAAACTGCTGCTCGGCTTGCTGCCGGCGGATTTCGTCTTCACCCGCGATCAGGTCGAATTGCTGCGCCACGACAATGTGGTGTCGGCAAAGGCCGTCTCGGAGGGACGCACGCTGGCCGGCCTCGGCCTGACGCCGAAATCAATCGAAAATATCGTGCCGACCTATCTCTACCGCTATCGCAAGAACGGCCAGTTCGCCGACCAGCGCGAGGCTTAAAGGCTTTTGAGATAGGTCAGCATCGTCTCGGCGCCGGTGGATGTCTCCGGCGCCGACACGATGCTGACCTATCTCACAAGCCTTTACGCCTGGCGCTGGTCGGCGAACTGGCCGTTCTTGCGATAGCGGTAGAGATAGGTCGGCACGATGTTTTCGACCGATTCCGGCGACAGGCCGAGGCCGGCCAGCGTGCGGCCCTCCGCGACGGCCTTCGCGGACACCACATTGTCGTGGCGCAGCAATTCGACCTGATCGCGGGTGAAGACGAAATCCGCCGGCAGCAGGCCGAGCAGCAGCTTGTTGACTTTTTCGGTGACCGATCCCAGGGTTTCGGCGATATTAAAGGGCATGGGCGCCAAAATGCGCTCGCGCTGGATCGTCGCCAGCACGAATTCCATGATTTCGCGCATGGTATAGACCGACGGGCCGCCCAGTTCATAAACAGCGCCGGCCTTGCCCTCGCCGCGCAGCAGCCGTGACACGACTTCCGCCACGTCGCCGACATAGACCGGCTGCAATTTCGTTATGCCGCCGCCGATCAAGGGCAGGAAGGGCGCGACCCGCGCCATGCCGGCGAAACGATTGAAGAAGTCGTCTTCGGGGCCGAACACCACCGAAGGGCGCACAATTTTGGCCGAGGGATTGCAGCAAACATCGCCGCCTCGCCCTCGGCCTTGGTCCGCGCATAATCGGACGCCGAACGCGCGTCGGCGCCGATGGCCGACAGATGCACGACATTGGAAACGCCCGCCGCGGCGGCGGCCTTGGCCACGGCCGCCGCGCCTTCGGACTGAATTGACGCAAAAGTCTGTTTGCCCCAGGGGGCGAGAATGCCGACCAGATTGACCGCCGCCGCCGCGCCGCGCATTGCGGCGGCCAGCGATTTGGGATAGCGGACATTGGCCTGCACCGCATGGATCTGGCCGACGCGGCCGAGCGGCTGAAGATGGAAGGCGAGATCGGGGCGGCGGGTCGCCACGCGAACGCGCCAGCCGTCGCGCGCCAGCGCCCGCACCACATGGCGGCCAACGAAGCCGGAGCCGCCGAAAACCGTGACGATGCGATCCTTGGGCGTCTGAATATCGATCATCGACGAAAACCTTTGCTTGAGCCCCCGCGCGAGGGCGGCATCTTTCCTGCCTGATTAGTCAAAACAGCGGCTCTCGTCCATGCGACTCTTCGCCAAAGTCACGCCTTTTCGCGCAACATGCGGCGGATGATCTTGCCGCTGGTGGTCAGCGGCAATTCCGCCACGAATTCGATCTCGCGCGGATATTCATGCGCCGATAGCCTGGTCTTGACCTGGGACTGGATATCCTGCGCCAGATCCGGCGACGGCGCGAAGCCCGGCTTGAGCACGATAAACGCTTTCACGAGTTCCCCACGCAAAAAATCGGGCTTGCCGACCGCCGCCGCATTGGCGACCGCCGGATGGCGCAACAGGCTGTCCTCGATCTCGACCGGGCCGATACGATAACCGGCCGAAGAAATCACGTCATCGTCGCGGCCGAGGAAAAACACATAGCCGTCCGAATCGCGCCGCGCCCGGTCGCCGGTCAGCAGCCAGTCGCCCATGAATTTGTTTGTCGTGGCCTCGGGCCGGTTCCAATAGGACAGGAACATCACCGGATTGGGCCGCCGCACCGCGATTTCGCCGATTTCCTCGTCGTCGCAGATCGAGCCGTCGGGGCGGATCACACCCACATCATGACCGGGAACCGGCTTGCCGATGGCGCCAGCGCGATTCACGCCCCAGGCGGCGCTGGAGGCCAGCACCAGATTGCACTCGGTCTGGCCATAGGATTTATTGATGGTGAGGCCAAGCTCCTCGCGTCCCCAATGAAACGTCTCGGCGCCCAGCGATTCTCCGCCGGTATTCAGCGTGCGCAGCGTGATGCCGTATTTTTCGCGCGGCGATTTCACGGCGCGCAACATGCGAAGCGCCGTCGGCGGGATATAGGTGTTGCGGATATTGTGCCGCGCCATCAGCGCGAAGGCGGCTTCCGGATCGAATTTCCTGAAAATACGCGCCACCACCGCGACGCCGAAATGCAGCGAAGGCAACAGCACGTTGAGCAGGCCGCCGGCCCAGGCCCAGTCCGCCGGGGTCCACATCAGGTCGCCCGGCTGGGGAAAGCCATCATGCGGCATTTGCACGCCGGGCAGATGGCCGAGCAACACGCGATGGGCGTGCAGGGCGCCCTTGGCGAGTCCGGTGGTGCCGGAGGTGTAAATCATCAGGCAAGGATCGTCGGCGCGCGTTTCGACCGGCTAGAAGTCCTCGCTCTCGCCGGCCAGAACCGCAAAAAAATCCTCCGCGCCCTCGGCCGCCCCGTCGAGGCACAGGATCGTCGTCAACTGCGGGGCGCTTTTCCGCAGGAATCTCGCGGATCTTGGCGAGGCTGGCGGCGTCGCAGAGCACCGCGCGGGCGCCCAAATTGCTCAGGCGATAAGCCAGGGCGTCGACCCCGAACAGGCTGGCGAGCGGCAGCGCCACGGCGCCCAGCTTGTAGATCGCCATATGCGCTGCGGCGACATGGCGCGATTGCGGCAGCAAAACCGCCACGCGGTCGCCGCGCCCGACGCCACGCTTGCGCAAGGCGTTCGCCAGGCGATTGGATTCGGCCCGCATTTCGCCGAAGGTGAAGGGTTGCGGCGCGTCGTCCGGACCGATCTCGATGATCGCCGTACGGTTCGGATCGACCAAGGCCCAGCGGTCGCAACAATCGACGCCAATGTTGTATTTTTCCGGGATCGACCAGGCGAAGGCGCGGCGGCGGCGCTCGAATTCGTCGTTAGTCTGTCGCATGGAGGCGTCCTCTGGAGGCCCGAGTCGAGGGCTACCCCCGCCGCCTACACCAGATCAGCCCTCTTTTCATTCATAATTTTGCGTTTTTGCCAGCAAGGGACGGTAATAACGCCGGTTGTGTCAATAATGATGGCATGGTTAATGCTATGGTAAGATGCGCAGCGGCCATTGTTGGAGAATCGCGCGAAAAAAATCCGGTGAATGTCATGTTCGACAAGTTGCGACAGTTTCTTGAGGAAATGACCGGTCCCGATCCCGCCGAACGCGAGTTCGGCGAAGGCGACTTCCGCCTCGCCGCGGCGGCGCTTCTCGTCCATGTCGCCGAAATCGACGGATTTTTCGATCCCGCCGAACGCCGCGCCCTGTTGCTGCTGTTGCAGCAAAGATTCGACCTCGACGCCGGGGCCGCCGGCCGCCTGCTCGCCGCCGCGCAGAAAAGCGACCGCGAAGCGGTGGATCTTTACGGCTTCACCTCGATTCTGCAGCAGGCCATGAGCCTGCCCGAGCGCCGCCGGGTGATCGAAATGATGTGGACCATCGCCTATGCCGATGGTGAAGCGCAGGAATTCGAGGAAAACATGATCTGGCGCGTTTCCGAATTGCTCGGCGTGTCGACCAATGACCGCATCGCCCTGAGACGGAAAATCCGCTCCGAAAGCGGCCGCGATCCCGACGCCGCTGGACCCTGGGAAAAAGAGAACGGGACAAGCGACTCCGTCGCAAAAGGGAGGCCGGCATGAGCAGCCTGCGCAAAATCATGCTGATTACCGGCGCGTCCGGCGGCATAGGCGCCGATCTCGCCCGCGTCGCTGCGGCGGCGGGACATGATCTCGCGCTTGTGGCGCGCAATCGCGCGGCGCTTGACGCCTTGGCCGATGCGCTGGCCGCCCTGCCCGGCCAGAAAAACCCGCGCCCTCTGGTGTTCGATTGCGATCTGTCGAAACCCGGCGCGGTTGCGGCGCTGGCGCAAGATCTGGCGGCGGCGGGCGCTGCGCCCGATATCGTCGTCAATAACGCCGGCTATGGCGCGCTCGGCCCGGCGGCCGACGGCGATCTCGACGAACAACTCGGCATGATCGACCTCAACATCCGCGCCCTGACCGAGATGAGCCTGGTTTTCGCCAAGCCTCTCATCGAGGCCAAGGGCCGCCTGCTCAATGTCGCCTCCGTCGCCGCCTTCATGCCCGGGCCGGGCATGGCGATCTATTACGCCAGCAAGGCCTATGTCCTGTCGTTCAGCGAGGCTTTGTCGGCGGAAATGGCGCCGCTCGGCGTCAGCGTCACCGCCCTTTGCCCCGGCTATGTCGCGACCGGCTTTCAGGCGCGGGCGCGCTTTTCGAAAAGCATGGACTGGGTCAAGGCGTCATCCATGACTTCGCCGGAAGTCGCGCGCCTCGCCTATGAAGGCATGATGGCGCGCAAGCGCGTGGTCATTCCCGGCGCGGCGCAGAAACTCGTCGCCTGGACTTTGCCGC
Source organism: uncultured Alphaproteobacteria bacterium (assembly GCA_963813955.1). Taxonomy (GTDB): domain Bacteria; phylum Pseudomonadota; class Alphaproteobacteria; order Rhizobiales; family Beijerinckiaceae; genus Rhodoblastus. Next base: position 10,148 of record CAWFBN010000123.1, read on the forward strand.
TGGCCCCGAAAGCCCTGACCCTGGCCATGGTCTCGGCCCTGCAACTCCGCCGCAAACCCAAGGAGGGCGGATGAAAATGGAATTCGGCGCCGACCCCTTTTCGCCGCCGCCGCGCAAGCCGGTGCTGATCGTCGCTGCATGGCGAACATTCGACGCCCGGGCGCATCGGCCGCGTGTTGCGCGAACTGGGCGCGCCGCTCGACATCCGCCGTCCGTGCTTTGGCGACCCGCTGCCCAAGACCATGTGCGACCATTCCGGCGCGGTGATTTTCGGCGGCCCGATGAGCGTCAACGACGAGCAAGACTGGCTCAGGCGCGAGATCGACTGGATCGGCTCGCCCTTGAAGGAGAAAAAGCCCTTTCTCGGCATTTGCCTCGGCGCGCAATTGCTCGCCCGCCATCTCGGCCATCCGGTCGGCCTGCATCCGGAGGGCCGGGTCGAAGTCGGCTATTATCCGATCCACCCGACCGAAGAGGGCCATTCGGTCTGCGACTGCCGCTTTCCCAACCGCGTCTATCAATGGCACCGCGAAGGTTTCGACTGCCCCAATGGCGCCGTTCTGCTGGCGCAGGGCGAGGATTTCGAGGCGCAGGCGATCCGCGTCGGCGACTAGCGCCTATGGCCTGCAATTTCACCCCGACGTCACCTACGCCATGATGTGCAAATGGACGGTCGAGGCGCATGAGCGCATGAACCTGCCCGGCGCCCAGAAACGGCACAAGCATCTCGAAGGCTGGTTTCAACATGATGCGGCGGTCGCCCGCTGGACCTCGGCTTTTTTGCGCCGCTGGCTTGGCCCGATCGATTGCGATGGACTGGCGCCGGCGGAATAACCCCCAACTCGGGCCGCATTCCTCGGAACTTTTGAACGCGCATGCGGGTTGAAGCCAGAGCGGCGCCGAAGCCGTTTCTTTGACGTGAAGGATCAATTTGATGACCGACACGACTTCCGTTCATGATCTTCAGAAAACGCTCGAGATGGCGCGACTGAGCGCAGTGGAAGAATTGGCTGCAAAGCAAGGGACCCCAGCCGCCGAAAATCTCCAGAGGCTCGCGACCCTTCAGTTGGCCCTCGCCGCAGTGAGGGAGGCGATCGGTGAACACCAGGGCAAGCTGGGCTGGGGACCGGCTGCGCCTTTGGAATAGCCCGCGCGCTGCTAATTCGCCAGCATCAGGCTCCAGAACACCTTGTAGCGCGTATGCGGATTGGCGGCGGCGGCGATTCCCATGCGGCGCATGCGCGGCGCCAGCATGTTGGCGTTATGCGGCGGCGATTGCCGCCAGCCCGGAAAACACCTCCGCCATGGTGTCATATCCCGCCGAAACATTTTCCACCGCCGCCGATTTTTGATAGCCCGCGCGGTCGAGCCTCTCGGTCAGCGAGCCCTGCACCTCATGGCTCAGCTTGCCGGCCTTGGCCATCGCGTCGGCCTGGGCCTGCGCCGCCGCCATCAGACCCGGGGTCGAGCGTCAGCGCCGCAAGCCCCTGATTGCCGCGATAAAGCGAGATCATGTCGCGCGCCGCAAGCGCGTCGAGGCGGGCGCCCGGCGCCGTCATGGATTGATAGAGGCTCGATGCCGGGCGTGACTCGCGCGGCGTCTCGGGCGGTGGCGGCTCGGCGCAGCTTGCCAGCAAAAGACAGGCGGGCGCGAGGCCGAGCAGGATTTTCCGGACGGAGAAGCTTCGGAAGTTATGCAAAGCGAAGTTCATGCGCAAGGCATGGGACAAAAGCGTTAAGTTTCGATGTCCTTGGCGCCAAGTCGACGCACCAAAGGCTCGATCTGGGCGGGATCGAAGGTGACGGCCTGCGGCCCCGCAGGCGGCGGATTGAGCCGCAGGCCGGCCTCGTTGAACCGGCTGAAGATGGTGTAATGCAGATCGCTCTTCACCCGCGCCGCGCGTTCGACGTCCTCGACGAAACACACCAGTTCGAAATCGAGCGAGCTTGAGCTTATCTTGGCGAACAGCACGGAAGGGGCCGGAATGCCGCACCACTTCGTCATGCGATTTAGCCGCGTCGAACAGGACTTCGCGCACTTTTTCGGGGTCAGCTCCCCAGAGGACCGAAATCGGAATGACGACTCGCCCGACACGGTCGCCACGCACGAAATTCTTGACCACGCCCGCGAACATGATGGCGTTGGGCACGATCATGGTGGCGCGGTCGAAGGTTTCGATCTCGGTCGAGCGAACGTTGATGCGGCGGACATAGCCCTGATCCGTGCCGACCAGCACCCAGTCGCCGACCCGGATCGCCCGCTCCCACAACAGGATCAGGCCCGGAGACGAAATTATTGACCACCGATTGCAGGCCGAGGCCGATACCGACCGACAGGGCGCCGGCGACCAGCGCCAGTTTTTCGGTGTTGAAGCCGAGATAGGCCAGGGAGAAGGTCGAGAGACGCCAGCACGCCGATATAGCCGATGCTGGTGCGGATCGAGGCGCGCAGGCCGGTATCGAGCTGGGTCAGCGGCAGGTAGCGGTCTTCGAGCCAATTTTGCGCCGTGCGGGTCAAGGGGTAGCCCGCCGCGAAGAACAGCAGGGCGATGATGACGCTGGAGAGCGAAATGGTGACTTCGCCGACCTGAACGCCGAGAAAGGCCGATTTGATCGTCCCCATCATGTCCTGCGAATGCACGCCCCAGGGAGCGACAACCAGAACAGCGGCGAAGATGCAAAGCGTCACAGTGGCTGCGGCGGAAAGCAGGGCGCCGATCTGCTGAAGGCTTTCCCGCCGCACGCCCAGACTGGCGATCAGTCCACGGCTGAAGTGGGAGCCGGGGCGAAACGCCCGTTCGGTTCCCTCGCTCGTCAGTTTGAGCAGCAAAAACAGCAGGCCAGCGACAAAGGATGTCCAGCCGATCTGTTGGACGATAAAGGCCGACAGGGCGATATATCCGCTCAAATCGGCCAGGACGACGGCGGTGATCGCCGCCCACAGGGCCAGACGTATCGACGCCCACCATGGGTTCTGGCTTTCGGTCTGCGCCACTCGCGCTTCCGCCTCATCCTCCGGGACGGAGCCAATGCCGTAAAGCCCGCGCGCCAGAGTGATTCCGACCAGCAGGGCATAGGCGCCGCGCGTCGCCATCGTCGCCTGCACGGACGCGCCGATGACCTCGTTCACCGCCTCGATCAGCTTGCCGACGCTGATGAGGACCGCGACGGTCACCACCAGCCGTCGCAATTTGAGCGCGGCGCGGTCGCTGAGATCGATCGGGCGCCAGAGTTCGCGGTTAGGCGCGAAAATGGCGGTTGCGAGACCCGCCGCCATGGCGCAGCGGATCACGCCCCAGAACAGCGCGCTGTCCACCGGCTGCAATTGCGGGTCATACAGGCCGAACCAGTTGGCAAGCGCATAAAAGGCGCTGATGCCGGCGAGCGGAATGACCGACACCGCGAACAGGGTCCACAAGGCCGCCGCCGCCTTTTGCAGGTCGCTGGGTTTCCTGTGCGAATCCTCGCGCGGGATCACCCGCCGCGCGCCGAAAACCGAAACGGTGAGGCAAACGACCAGCAGCGCAAGCAAGGACAGGAAGGGAAGGGCCGCGCCGCCACTCAGGACGGAGGTGGTGCGACTCCAGAAACTGGCGAGCACCGCACCCGCTGCGCTGAAGCCGTGCGGCGACTTCACGCGCGACGTCAATCCACAGGCCGGGTGAAAAAATGCTCGTTCCCTGCTGAAAGACGGCGTTGGCGAAAAGGGCGCGACGACGCGCCACGATCTGTTCGTCCAATTGATCGGCGCGCACCTGCAGCAGATTGGCGCGTTTGAGCAGGTCGTCGGTCGCCGCGTAGAGCTTGGCCTGCTCGGCGCGATCCCGAGTTACGTCGGGATCTTCCGGCGCCGGGGGCGGATTGGCCTTGGGGTCGGGCGCCGCGCCAAGCTGATCCAGCCGCGTCTTGGCTGCCGCCAATTTCGGCGTGAGATCGGCGATGGCCGCCTGAATCTGCTTTTTGACCGGCTCAATGGCGTCATGCTGGTGGTCCAGAACGGCGTCGGTCAGCGAGTCGTCCGCCAGAAAGCTCTCGATCTGGTCGAGGCTTTGCTTGGCGGCGTCGAGACGCGTCGCGGAATCCGTCGGGGACGCCGAATTCGTCGGGCGCCGCCACTGGGGCGGGGGGCAGGCGTGGCGGGATGGCGGGCGCAAGGGCCGGACGCGCTGGCGGAGACGGCGTTTTATTATCGGCGCCAAGCGCTGGCGCGGCGGCGCCCAGCAGTGCCGCCAATAGGAGCGCAATCAGGACGTGCGCGACGGCGCGGCCCACGGACGTCAAGGATGTCTTCCCAGTCTTGCCAAGCCTGTTGACGGTCACGGCTGGTCCTTCGCTTCGGCCGCAGGATCGGCGTAATGATGGCTTTTACCGCGCCAATCCTCGATTTGCCAATCGTCGCCCGCGCGCGCGGCATAAACCGGGCCGACCGGCGCCTTGCCATGCCCGCCGGGAATATCGACCACATAAGTTGGCTGGCAAAGGCCCGACACCCGTCCGAGCAAGGCGCGCACCAGGGCCTGGCCCTCATCGAGGGTCAGGCGCAAATGCGAGGTTCCGGGCGCGAGATCGCCATGATGCAGATAATAGGGTTTTATGCGCGTCTCGACGAAGGCGCGCATCAGGGCCGCCAGCGTTTCGGCGTCATCGTTGACACCGCGCAAAAGCACGGTCTGGCTGACCATCGCGATCCCTGCGTCGATCATCCGAGCTGCAAGCTTCTCTCGCGTAAAGGGTCAATTCGCGGGGATGATTGGCGTGAAGCGCGACATAGACCGTCTTGCCGCTGGCCTTCAGCGCCGCGATCAGTTCGGGCGTGATGCGTTCCGGCGTCAGGGCCGGAAGGCGCGAATGAAAGCGCAGGATTTTTATGTGTTTTATGCGCTTCGTCCGCTCCGACAGCGCGGCGAGCCGGCGCGGCGAAACCGCCAGCGGATCGCCGCCCGTGACGATCAATTCCCAGATGTCCTCATGCGCGGCGAGATAGGCGAAGGCGGCGTCGAGCGCGTCCTCGTCAAGCAGGCCCGAAGTTCCGGCCCCGACCCGCGCGCGACGAAAACAGAAGCGGCAATAGACCGGGCAGACGCTGGTCAACTTGAGCAGGGCGCGGTCGGGATAGCGGTGGATCAGCCCTTGCGTGACCTCATGGGCGTCGTCGCCGATGGGGTCGGCGCGCTCCTGCGGCAGAAGGCGCAATTCGGCGGCGTCGGGCAGGAATTGCCGGCCGATGGGGTCGTCGCGCCGCTCGATCAGCGCCGCGACGGTTGGCGGAATGGCGACGCTGTAGAGCGCCGCGACCTCGGCCAGCGCCGCCGCCTCTCGCGCTTCGGCAAAGCCGGCGCCGATCAGATCGTCGTGGACTGGTCAGGGTTTTGTCGCGGAAAATTTCGTTCATGACTGCGCGACCGGCGCCCAGAGAACCTGCTCGATAGTGTCCGCAGCCGTCGCCAGCATCACCAGCCGGTCGAGGCCCAGCGCAATGCCGCTGGCCGGCGGCATCACGGCCAGCGCATCGAGCAGGTCCTCGTCGATGGGATAGGCGTCGCCATAAATCTTTTCGCGTTCGGCCATGTCCGCCTCGAAACGGCTGCGTTGTTCGACCGGATCGGTCAATTCGCCGAAGGCGTTGGCCAGTTCGACGCCGCAGCCATAAAGCTCGAAGCGCTCGGCGAAACGCGGGTCTTCGGGTTTGCGCCGCGCCAGCGCCGCCTCGCAGGCCGGATAATCGATCAGAACCGTGGCGCGGCCGTGGCCGAGTCGCCGCTCGATCCGATCCGACAGGATTTTGCTGAACAGGTCGGACCAGTGATCGTCGGCGGCCACCCGCAAGCCGAGCCGCGCGGCCTGCGCCGCCAAGGCGTCACGGTCGTTCAAGCACGGCCAGCAGATCGACTCCGGCATAACGCTCGAAGGCCTCCGTGACGCGTGAGAATTTCCGGCGCCGCAAAAGGATCGAGGCTCGCTTCGCCGAATGAAAACGCGTCGTCCCGGCGGCCTCGCGCCGCAATCCGCAGCACGGCGGCGCAATCCTCGATCAAGGCGCGATAGGGTATTTCCGCGCGATACCATTCGAGCATGGTGAATTCGGGATGATGCCATTTTGACCGCTCGCCATTGCGAAAGACATGGGCGAGGGCGAAAATCCGCTTCTCGCCTGCCGCCAGCAATTTCTTGCAGTCGAATTCCGGCGAGCTATGCAAGTAATAAGCGGTCGGCGCGCCGCCCGGTGGACAAAATTGGGTGGCGAAGCCGGCGATATGGGTCTCGTTGCCCGGCGATACTTGCAAGGCCGAGGGTTCGATCTCGACAAAGCCTTCGCCGTCGAAAAAAGCGCGCAAGGCTTTGACGATCCGCGCCCGCTGCAACAGGCGGGGACGGCGTTCGGCATGGTGTTCTGGCCCCCAGAAAGGGTTTTTTCGCCGCATGAAGACCTTTATTGCGATTTGGCCGCGTCTTGTCGCGCCGCGATAGGGACGGCCCGAATGGAGTCAACAAAAAACTGGCTTTGCGCGCGTAGGATGCGTATTAGTGTCGCCGCACAATTTCGAAATAAGGTCCATAGACCCGACGGCCCGTCCCTTCAACCGCGACGGGGGGCGTCGCTTGCCAAGGAAAACAACCGTGAGAGTCATCGCCAGCTCAGTCCGCAAGGGCAATATCATCGAGCACGAAGACGGCCAGCTTTACGCCGTTCTCAGCGCGGAAAGCTTCTTCCCCGGCAAGGGCACGCCGACGACCCAGATCGACATGCGCCGCATTTCCGACGGCAACAAGACCTCCGTGCGGTATAAAACCACCGAACAGGTCGAGCGCGCCCATGTCGAGGACATGAACTTCAGCTATCTCTATGAGGACAGCGACGGCTTCACCTTCATGAACGGCGAAAATTACGAGCAGGTGATCGTTTCCAAGGATGTGCTCGGCGACCAGGCGGCCTATCTGCAGGAAGGCATGCAGGTCATCCTGTCGGTTTTCAACGGCGTCGCCGTGGCGATCCAGCTTCCGGCGCGCGTGACGCTGGAAGTGGTGGACACCGAACCGGTCACCAAGGGCCAGACCGCCTCGTCCTCCTACAAGCCCGCCAAGATGAACAATGGCCTGCGCGTCATGGTGCCGCCCCATATCGGCGTGGGCGCCCGCATCGTGGTGCTGACCGACGGCAACACTTATGTCGAGCGCGCCAAGGACTGATTTTTTCCGAGTCCATGCCGCATGGTCCGCCCTCGTCCTTCGAGACGCGCCCTTTGGGCGCTCCTCAGGATGAGGCTACTGCATTGGTTTGCATAGATAACACCTCATGGTGAGGAGGCTCCGAAGGAGCCGTCTCGAACCATGGGCAGCAAAACGGGACTTTGTCATCAAACCGACGGCCGGTTTCCCGGCCGTTTTTTTATGCCCTCGGCAAATGCTTCAAGGCTCAAAAGGACGGTCCGCCCCGGAAGCCCGGCAGATCGAAGGGGCCCGGCAGGACTTCGTCGCCGAAATCGGACCGCCGCCACGTGGTGTTGCTATAGGGCGGGGAGTGATTGAAGATCGTGCTGTCGCTCATGTAGCGGCTTTCGCTGCCGACCGGCACGACCGTGCCGGAATCGAGGAAGTTACGCTTCTTGACGAGAACTTCCGGCGCCGGCGCCACATAGGCGACGTGATGGGCCGGATGAGCGTGATGGCGCGGCGTTTCAGCCTGGACGCTGGCGCAAGCCAGTGCGCCACAAGCGAAGGTGAGAGCAAAAACAGAAAGGTGGCGCATGTGTGGCTCCTGATGCGTTTGGAGGTAGTTTATCGCTTTGCGATACCGCGCGATAGGTTTTTCACCAAAAATCAGCCGCGATGACCCCGCTTGGTTATTTTGGGCGCCGACTGGCTTGCAGGGTCGGACCCGCAGGCGGTCGGATTGCGCGGCGAACCGGCGAAAAAGGCGCGGAGGGCGAGGTCGTCGCCGGGGCTCACAAGATCGAGACGGTTGACCAGACAGGCCATGTCGGTCGCGCTCAGGGTTTGATCCGCGCCGGCGCAGGCCAGCCCCGCTATCGTCACGCCCGGCGCCGTTTGGACCAGCCGGAAGCCACGGCAGTTTTCACGTTTCGACTGGCGATCCAACGGGCCTGCGGACAAGGTCAAAGCCGCCATTTCCAGCGCGCCGAAGCGCGTCGGCTGATCCGGTTCGAAGCTGGCGTGGACGATGCTGAGGCCGAGCGGCGCGGCGCGGCGCGCCATTTCGACGAAAAGCGGCGCGTCTTCGAGCGGCTTTTCGGCGCCATGCCGGTAGACCGCCAGCCGCATGAAAATCCTGGCGTTCGCGAAATCGCCGAAAGTCAGCGTATCCTCGCGTCCGCCGCCGGGGGCGTGGCGGCGGGCCTGATAGGTGAATGTCTCATGCGCCAGTTGCGGCGCCGCCAAAGCATAAACCGGCGCGGGCTTGGCGATTTCGAACCAGGCGACGGGCGCCGCAGCGGAAGCCGGGGCCGGTGACTGCGGGACAGCTTCCGGTCCTTGCGCCAAAAAGCCCGCCGCGGCGAGCAAGGCGGCGCCGACCCCGGCCAGCTTGAAGGCGGCGTCGCGCGTGGCGTGGACAGCGCGGGCGATGGCGGTCTGACGAAACGCGCCCGGTTCGTTCCAACTGCGTGAGACTGGGATTGAGGTCATGGCCCGCCTTGGCGCCAGAAGCGGCGCGAAAGGCGAATTTGACCTGAAATCTGCAAGGCTTTGGTTAGCGCGCGGAAGACTTCTCGATTAACGATGAAATCGAAGGTTACGTCGAGCGCGCCTTTGGTAAAGCCGACCGCCTCGGCTTCGAACATCAGGCCCGGCGGCAGGCCCGGCGTCCGGACGGCCGTGAAATCGTCGGCGCGGCCCATGCCGCCGCGCTCGGTCAATATGCGCAACCGACGCCCCACCTGCTTTTGCAAATGCCGTTCGAGCGCCAACTCCCCGGTTGCGCGCAGACTTGCGGCGCGTTGCTTGATCACCGCGTGGGCGACTTGCGGCATGCGCGCGGCGGGCGTCTCCGGTCGCGGCGAGAAGGGAAAAACATGCAGGAAGCTCAAGCCGCAATCCTCGATGAGGTCGCGGGAGCGCGCCGCCATGGCCTCGTCTTCGGTGGGAAAGCCGGCGATCAGATCGGCGCCAAAGGCCATGTCCGGGCGCAGCCGCCGCAATGTCGCGCAGAATTCGACGCTGTCGCGGCGGCTATGGCGGCGTTTCATGCGCTTCAGGATCAGATCGTCGCCGGATTGCAGCGACAGATGCAGATAAGGCGCGAGCCTTTGTTCTTCGGCGAAAGCCGCGATCAGATCGGCGTCGGCCTCGATGCAATCCACCGACGACAGGCGCAGGCGCGGCAATTCGGGCAATTCGCGCAACAACCGCCGCACGAGTTGGCCGAGTTTCGGCGCGCCGGGCAGGTCGGCGCCCCAGGAGGTCAGATCGACCCCGGTCAGCACCAGTTCCTTGTGCCCGGTCTCGACGAACTTTCGCGCTTGCGCGAGCACAACGTCGATTGCCGCCGAGCGCGACGGACCGCGTCCGGCCGGAATGACGCAGAAGGTGCAGCTATGGTCGCAGCCATTCTGAAGGCTGAGAAAAGCGCGGGTGTGGCCATCGATCGCCGCCAGCAGAGGCGAGGCGGCGTTGTCGCGGCGTCCCGCCTCGGAAATCGCGCCGACGTTTTTGCGCGCGGCGAAGAAATCCCAACTGATCGCGCGGGTTTTTTCGGCATTGCCCATCACATGGGCAACTTCCGGCATGGCGGCGAAGGAGTTGGGCTCGATCTGCGCCGCGCAGCCGGTGACGACAATGCGCGCATCGGGTCGCTCGCGCTTGAGCCGGCGGATGGTCTGGCGCGCCTGGCGCGTCGATTCGGCGGTCACGGCGCAGGTATTGACGACCACAAGATTATTCCTGCCCGCCCTGCCCCGCCAAATGACGGATCGTCTGCGATTCGACCATGTTGAGCCGACAGCCGAAGGTCACGACCTCGACCTTGTCCTCGCCCGAGGCGCTCATGACCGCGCGGCCTCGGCTTCGAAAATGGCGGCGTCGAGGGACCGGATGAATTCAAGCTCGACCGGCCCGGTCATTTCGACGTGACCGTCGGACTCGCGCCATGCGATGACGAGATCGCCGCCCGGCAGGGAAATTTTGGCGCGACGGTTCAACAATCCGGCGCGGACGCCCGCGACCAGCGTGGCGCAGGCCGCCGTGCCGCAGGCCAGCGTCAGGCCCGGTCCCGCGCTCCCATACCTTTAGACGCACCATGTCCGGGGCGAGAACACGCGCCAGCGAAATATTGGCGCGCTCAGGAAACAGCGGATCCTTCTCCAGCGCTGGGCCAATGACAGCAAGGTCGAATTTATCCGCCTCGCGCACGAAGAAAATCGCATGCGGATTGCCCATGCTGACGCAGGAGGCCGGCGGCAACCCGAAACGCTCCAGATCAACCGCGCCGGTGTCGGGAACCGCATGGGCCAGCGGAATGTCGCGCCAGTCAAGACGCGGCGGACCCATGTCCACCTTGTAGGAGAGAGGCCCCTCGCGAAACACCGTCAGCTTGCCGGCGGAGGTGGAAAGGCGAATTTCGCTCGCGCCGGTTTTTTCGGCCAGAACATGCGCGACGCAGCGGGTGCCATTGCCGCAGGAGGCCGACAGCGAACCATCCAGATTGTAAATGGTCATGAAGGCGTCTTCGTCCGGTCCCTGCGGATCGTTGAGGACCATAAGCTGATCAAACGCAAGACCGGGCGCATGATGAAGGGCTCGCGCGTCAAAAGGCGTCGCGGCGTAACCTGTTCCACGCAGGTCGAGCACGAGAATGGCGTTGCCGGCGCCGTTCATCTTGTAAACGTCCTTGCCGGCCAGCGGATGACGCGAGTGCGTCGTCATGTCACTCAAGAGCCTCTATTGTTAAAATAATGCGCGTTCATCACAGGTTTAGGCGGAATATAGGAGAAAAGCCCTCCGGGGGCCATAGAGCGGCCGGGCGTGGAGCGCTAATATCCCTCAATTGGATTTTTTGCGCGTCTCTCGCTGGAGAACGCGCCATTTCGGAGCTTATGGATGCTGATCGGCAAATTTTCCCTCGCCCTGCTTGTGGCCGGCGTGATCGTTTCGCTGCCGGCTTTGGCGCAACAGGCGCCCGTCGCCCCGCCCAAGATCGAGGCGCCGCAAGCGGCGCCGCCCGCTGGCGGTGTTGCTCCGTCAGATCACTCCCCTGCGGCTGAGGATTCGTCGATCAAGACCACCGAGGTCGCCGCCCGCACCGTTATCCAGACGCATGGCGCGGCGAGCTGGGAAGAGGGATATGGCAAGATCAATGAGTTGCTGGCCAAATTGCACGCCGCCGCGCAAAAGGCCGGTTTGAAGGAAAACGCCCGCCCGCAGGTCGCCTTCACGGAAACCGACGACGCCGGCTTCAAATATGACGCCATGCTGCCGGTCGATTCAGCTGCGGACGCCAAGCTCACTCTCGGCGCCGACATTGCCCTCGCCCAGTCGCCCAGCGGCAAGGCGATCAAATTCCAGCATCGCGGCGCCTATGACGACATCAACTCGACCTATGAGGCCATCACCGCCTATCTCGACGAGAAGGGGCTCGAAGCGCGCAACCTGTTCGTCGAGGAATATTTGAACGACGCCAAGGATTCGACCGACATGGCGCTCCAGGTCGATATCTATGTCTTTTTGAAGTGACGCAAACTGGAGGCAAAGTCCCGTTTTGCCGCCCTGTTAAAGCCCCGGGCCCCCCCCCCTTTCTCATTTTATCCCCCTCCTCCTGAGGAGCTTAAGAGCCGCTCTAAAAAGGGGGCCGGATTTCAGTTGCGGCGGCGCAAAAGCGGCCGGCCTTTTGGCTTAGAGCGCCTTTTGCAGCGCCGCGACAATCGCGTCGCCCATGGCGGCGGTCGAGATCGTCGCCGTCGCGTCGCCCTTGATGTCGGCGGTGCGCAGGCCCGAGGCCAAGACGTCGGCGATCGCCGTTTCGATGCGGTCGGCCGCCTCGCCAAGGCCGAAGGAATAGCGCAGGGCCATGCCGAACGAGCCGATCATCGCGATCGGATTGGCGATGCCCTTGCCGGCGATGTCGGGCGCCGAACCATGCACCGGCTCATACATCGCCTTGCGCTTGCCTTCCGCGTCGGCTTCGCCCAGCGAGGCCGAGGGCAGCATGCCGAGCGAACCGGTCAGCATCGAGGCCACGTCCGACAGCATGTCGCCGAACAGGTTGTCGGTGACGATCACGTCGAACTGCTTCGGCCAGCGCACCAGTTGCATGCCGAGCGCGTCGGCCAGCATGTGTTCCAGCTTCACGTCGGGATAGGACTTGACGTGAAGTGCGGAGACGACTTCCTTCCACAACACGCCGGATTTCATCACATTGTGCTTTTCGGACGAGGTGACCTTGTTGCCGCGCTTGCGCGCCAGCTCGAAGGCCACGGCGGCGATGCGCTCGATCTCGTAGGTGTCGTAGACCTGGGTGTCGATGGCGCGCTTCTGGCCGTTGCCGAGGTCGATGATCTCCTTCGGCTCGCCGAAATAGACGCCGCCGGTCAGTTCGCGCACGATCATGATGTCGAGGCCTTCGACGATCTCGCGCTTGAGCGCCGAAGCGTCGGCCAGCGCCGGATAGCAGACGGCGGGGCGCAGGTTGGCGAACAGGCCGAGATCCTTGCGCAGGCGCAGCAGGCCCGCCTCGGGCCGCACGTCGTAAGGCACATTCGACCATTTCGGGCCGCCGACCGCCGCCAGCATCACCGCGTCGGCGGCTTGCGCCAGCGCCATGTCGTCTTCGCTGATCGCCTGGCCATGCGCGTCATAGGCCGAGCCGCCGACCAGACCTTTTTCGAATTCGAAAGAGGCGAGGCCCGCCTTGGAAATGACGTTTGCGACTTTTTCGACTTCCGCCGTCACTTCGGGACCGATGCCGTCGCCCGGCAGAAGCAAGATTTTATAGCTGGCCATATTGCGCCTCTTTTTCTTTTTCGCGCGCGAACGGGGTCGCGGATCGAACTGGCGTCTTGCTAAACGCGAGGACCTCGCTTGGCAAGAATTCAAGCCGCCGGACATGAAAAATCCCGCAAGCCGAAGCTTGCGGGATCTGATATCAGCCGATGGCTTTCCGCGATCAGAAGCTGTAGCGAGCGCCAACGGTCGGGGCCCAGTTGTTGGGATTGTAGAAGTTGGAAGCCATGCCTCCGGTAACGACCGAATAGATGATGCCGCCGTAAACGTCGAAGCGCGGGGTGAAGTGGTAGTCGACATAAGTCGAGACGGCGTTGAGATCGCCGGAACAGGTCGCGCTGCGCGGCGCCGACTGAGCGGCGTATTTGGTTCCGTTGATCGTGGTCGCGGCGGTGAGATAGGCGGGCAAGCTGCAGGTCGCCAGGCTGGCGCTGGCGGTGTTCAAGACGCCGTGGGTGTTGGCAGCGAAGCCATAGCCGTTCTGGGCTGTGTGGTAATAGGCCACGGTGATGTCCGTTTTGGCGTCATAGGCGTATTTCGCGCCGAGCCATACCGTGTCCAGAAGCTTGGCGTGCGGATAAGCGCCGTTATTGATCGAGCTGATGACATATCCGCCCTGATCGGCCTGGGCGCCGATGCCGACGTTATCCGCCGGGTTATGGTAGATTTCGTGCGCCCATCCGGCAAAGAACTTGAACGCATCCCAGGTGTATTTGGCGCCGATCGCGCCACCCGTAATGTCCGAAGCGGTGGAGGACAGGGTATTGGTATTGGCGTTGCCCGTGCTGGTGGTGACCTGGCTGGCGTTGGTCGAGGTGAAGGCGTTGCTGGTGAAGGTGGAGGTTCCGCCGAGCTGGGCCGCGCTCAAAGGCGAGGAGCTGATCGCCTGGTGGAAATAGCCGAGCACGCCGTCAACATCCAGGGCGCCGTAGCTGCCGCCGAGACTGACCTGCGCAGCGTCGTTCCTGGTCGCAAAATATTGTGGCGAGCCGCCGGGGAAAGTGTTGGTCGTGGTCGCGCCGTTAAGGCCGACATTGCTGCCGCCGTTGCCATCGGCGAACTTATACATGGCGGCGAAGCGAACCGGGCCGTATGCGAGGCGATATTTCAACGAATTGTCCCAACGAGCATTTGCGCTGTTGCCGAGGCCACTGACGTAGGTGCCCGAATTGGTGATGGGCGAGAAGGCGTTGGAGAGGGCCGGATCATAAACTTGCTTCAGATCGTCGGCCAAGGGACGTTGACGGCCATAAGTCAGCTGACCGAAATCCCTGCTGGCCAGACCGAGATAGAGCTCGTCGTTGAAGGCCTGACCCCCTCGCGAACCATCGCCGAAGTTGGAATAATTGTTACGATTGAGCCCCTGCTGGTCGACAATCGAGCCCGGGGCGTTTTGCAGCTGGCCCGATTGCGGATTGAAAAACGTCGAGGCCTGGAACACGCCGGCCAACCCCGGAAGGATTTCTTCCGTCCCCTTTATGCCGAGCGTCGAATTCGAAAGGCCGTTGGGCACGACGCCGAAATAGGAATTTCTGGCGTATTTGTTGACCACCTCATCGCCCTGATAATATTTGCCGTTGATCGGCAGGCCGCTCGAGGCCCAGCCGAGGCCCGCGTCGATCGTGCCGAACACGGTGATGCCATTCCAGGTCAACGGGCCATTGCCGGTCAGGATGCTCGCCGGAACGTTGGCGGCCTGGGCGAGGTAGCTTTCGGGAGCGGCGGCGCTGGCCGCGGGCGCCCGGACTGGGGCAGACGCCCGTTGCACGGCTTGGCGCTGCTCGATTTTCTCAAGGCGGCGGATCAGGGCTATATTTTGCTTTTTCAGCGCGGCCTGCTGCTGCCTGAGCGCCGACAGGTCGTCGGCGCGAGCCTCAACGGCTCCCAGAACCAGGAACAAAGCCGTAAAGGCCAACAGGCGGTTCTTCATTCTTCTTTGCCTTCCAAAAAACACCGACACGGCACGCCAGCACCCTCGGCGCTGCCACTACTGTTAAGCTATGGTATTAAGTCTATAATATTTGTCAACCAATGCGACGCGTTAATTTCGCCTTTTCCTCTTTCACTCCCGTTCTGTTGCAATTCTGTCTCAATGCCCGAGCTTCGAGCCGAAAAAGCCGTCAGTCGCAAAAAATCCCGCGAGCCGAGGCTCGCGGGATTTTGATTCAGGCTGAACCGTCGCTGAAGTCCGGAGAATGCGATCAGAAGGTGAAGCGAGCGCCGATGGTCGGAGCCCAGTTGGTGTAGTAATTGTTGCCAAGATTGGCTGACGAGACTGCCGTCCCGACCTTCGAGCCCAACGGCAAGGTGCCGCCCGCAAGGCCGCCGTTGACGTTCGAAACTTCCATGCCAGCGTAGACATCGAAGCGCTTGGTGAAATGGTAGTCGCCATAGAGCGAGACCGCGTCGAGCGTTCCCGCGCATTGAGCGGCTTTCGCATTCTGGGTAACGGCGTTGCAAGTCGCGGTCTGCGCCGGCGTCGCCATACTGGTTCTGGCTGGTGTGATAATAGGCCAGAGTGATGTCGGTCTTGGGGTCGTATGCGTATTTGACGCCGGTCCAAACCGTTTGCAGCGTCCTGGCGTGCGCATAGAAGTGGTTGTTGGCCTGGCTCAAGGCGTAACCACCCTGGTCATTGGTGGCGCCAATGCCGAGATTGTCATGCGGATTGTTCAGGTTTTCGTAGTCGTAGCCGACGAAAAACTTGAACTGCGTCCAGGTGTATTTCGCCGCGATCGCCGCGCCTGCGGTGTCGGTAATGATGCCGTTCAGCGTGTTGAGGTTGTTGCCGGTCGAGGTGACGACGGGACCCGAAGTGGGGGTGAAAGTGCTGTTGGTCAACTGCGCTGAGCTCAATGGGGCATTGCCGCCGGCCATGATCGTCGCCTGGTGGTAATAGCCGCCGACGGCGTCGACGCTGAGTTCGCCATAGACGCCGCCCAGGTTGAATTGCGCGGCGTCATTGTTCGGCGCAAAGCACTGCTGCGCCGTACCTTTCGGCGCTGTCAGGGTTCCGGTGTAATTGCAGCCGCCCGAGCCATCCGCGAACTTATACATGGCGCCAGCGTGAACCGGACCATAGGTCACTCGATATTTGAACAGAATCATCCCAGCGAGCGTCCTCGGTCGCGCCGAGCCCCGCCAGCAATTGGCCGTTGAAGCCGATCGGCGAGAAGGCGTAGGCGCCGCCGGCCGGATCATAGGCGCCGATCATGTCGGTGGAGAGAGCTCCGGTGGCGACCAAAGGTCAGCTGGCCGAATTCCTTGGAGGAAAGACCGACATAGAGCTGGTCGTTGAAGGCCTGGCCGCCACGACCGCCGTCGCCGCTGAAGGAATAATTGGCGCGGTTGAGGCCCTGGTTCGAGACGAGCGTGCCCGGCATGTTTGCGAGTTGGCCCGATTGCGGGTTGATGCCGGTCGAGGCCATGAACACGCCGGAAACGCCGGGGAGAAGCTCCGTCTCGCCCTTCACGCCCAGAGTCGTCTGCGACAAGCTGTTTTGGGCGATGCCGAGATGGGCGTGATTGGTGAATTTGTTGATCAGCGATTGGCCTTCGTAGTTCTGGCCGTTTTCCGGCAGGCCATGGCTGACCCAGCCGAGGCCAGCATCGACGGTGCCGAAGACGGTGATGCCGCAGAAGGTCAGCGGGCCGTCCAAGGTCGGGAGGACGCACTGCGGCAACGGCAACGGACCCTTGATGCCGGAGAGGTCGGCCGCCATGAAGCTGGTCGCCGCCGGCTGGCTCGCCTGAGCCTTGGCCTTGGCAATCTGCGCCTTTTCGAGCTGGTTAAGACGCGCCTCAAGAGCCGCATTCTGCTTCTTCAGGGCCGCCGATTGCGCCTTGAGCGCGGCGATGTCGGACGAGTTGGCCTGGGCCGCGCCCGTCGCCGTCATGATCGCCATTACGGCGGCGGCCGCCAAAAACCTGTTCTTCATTTTGTCTCCAAGCCCTGACCATCGCAATCTGCGAGATTAGGAAAGCCGAATAAATAGCTACGGTGCGGATTTACATCGTCTTTTGCCTTGGTAGCAATTGATGGCGCGCCAGCGAAAGTTCATTTTTTTGCCACACTATGGACGCAATGGGCATTCGTGGCTCAAAAACGGCCTTTTTGCTTATGAAATGGGCGTTTGACGTCGGAGACCGCCCCCCGTCCAAAAAAATCCCGCTTTATGTAACTTTTTTACCACATGCGATTTCGGCAGGCCGGCTTCGCGATCGAGGCGGTCGCGCCGCGGGCCGGCATTCCCCGGCTAAGCTGACGCATATCCGTCATGGGAGAGATAGTTTGCGCATTCTTGCGGCGTGAACTCGTCGAGAATGACGCCGATCCGGTCCCATAATTGATCGACCGTTCGCTCCTTAGCCTTGCGCAACAGGGCCTTGAGCTTGGAGAACATCATTTCGATGGGGTTGAGATCGGGCGAATAGGGCGGCAGGTACAGCAATTTCGCGCCTGTTTTCTCGATGATCGTTCGCACGCCCGCAACCTTGTGGGCCGGCAAATTATCCATAATGACGGTGTCGCCTTCGGCCAGGGTGGGCGCGAGATGCTGCTCAAGCCATGCACGGAAGATCACGCCGTTCATCGGGCGATCCACGACCAGCGGCGCGGTGATGGCGGCGTGGCGCAGGCCAGCCAGGAATGTCGTCGTTTTCCAATGACCGTGTGGCGCATAATCGACCAGGCGCTTGCCCTTCGCACAGCGTCCGCGCAGCCGCGTCATCTGGGTGTTCGTGCCGGTTTCATCAACAAAAACCAGCTTGGCTGGATCAAGCGTCGGTTGGGCTTTTTTCCATTCTTCGCGCGCCTTGGCCACGTCTTCGCGGTGTCTGCTCGCTGGCGTGCAGCGTTTTTTTTATAACTGACGCCGTGGCGCTGGAAAAATCGCGAAATCGAGCTGTCCGTCGTTTTGAACTGACGATCAGCGAGAAGCCGCACTTCGATCTCAGCCAGCGTCAGATCGGGCGCGCCAGCGACCAAAGCCAGCAACCATTCCGCATGATCGTCCAGCGGCGACGGTCTCAACTTCTTGCCCGGCTTTTCCGCGAAACTGCCCGTGGTTTCGAAACGCTGGCGCCATTTGATCGACGACGACGCTGAAACCATCAATTGCCGAGCAGCAGCCCGCCGCGACATGCCACCTTCAACCAACGCAATCACACGCTCACGCAGATCAAAGGAATAGCCTCGCGACATCCTGCGCCTCCCGATTCAGAGGGGAAACCCAGACTCGCCCATTTCCAAGCTTAAGGGAATCCCCAAAATCATCACGATTTACGCCATGCGGGGAATGCTCTAAGCGCATCGCGGGCAGGACGCAAAAAAATCCCGCGAGCCGAAGCTCGCGGGACTTGAAGTCAGGCCTGATTGGCGCTGATGGTTTTCCGAAGAAAACGATCAGAAGGTGAAGCGGGCGCCGACCGACGGGGCGAAGTTGTTGACGTTGTAGAAGCCGGAGGCGAGACCGCCACCCATGACCGAGTACATCATGCCGCCGTAAACGTCGAACCGCTTGTTGAAGTGGTAATCGACAAAGCCGGAAATGGTGTCGATCGTGCCCGAGCAGGCGCCGCTGCGGGGCGCGGACTGATAGGCATACTTGACGCCGTTGATCGTCACGCCGTTCACGTTGTTGACATAGGCCGGCAAGCCGCAAGTCGCGAGGCTGGCGGTGTTGGTGACAGCGACGGTGCGGTCGTTGACGAGCGTGCCCGCGCCCAGCCATAGCCGTTCTGGCCGGCATGGTTGTAGGCCACGGTGAAGTCGGTCTGGGGATCGTAAGCGTATTTCACGCCAACCCATTCCGTATCCAGAAGCCTGGCGTGCGGAAGCGAGCCGTTGGTGATCGTGCTGACGGTATAACCGCCCTGATCGTTCTGTGCGCCGATGCCGACATTGTCGGCCGGATTATGCTGGATAAAATGCGACCAGCCGGCGTAGAACTTGAACTGGTTCCAGGTGTATTTCGCGCCGATCGCGCCGCCGGTGTTGTCGCTCGCCGTGGCCGACAGGGTGTTGGCGTTGGCGTTGCCGTAGGAGGTGGTGCCCTGGGCGACGTTGTTGATGAAGTGTTGCTGGTGAAGGTGGAGATGCCGCCGAGCTGCGCAGCGCTCAAAGGCGTTCTGGCGACAACCGCCTGATGGAAGTAGCCGAGGACGCCGTCGACATCGAGGCCGCCGTAGCTGCCGCCGAGCGCGAATTGGGCCGCGTCATTGTGCGTCGCATAGTTATGCGTGCCGGGGAGGGTCGGCTTCGCGCAGCCTTCGACGGGAAGGTTCGTGCCCGTGCAGGCGGTGCCGGCATTGCCGATGTTGCTGCCGCCATTGCCGTCAGCGAACTTGTACATGGCGCCGAAGCGCGTGGTGAGGCCGTTAGCGAAGACCGGGAATTCAACACGATATTTGAACGAGTTGTCCCAACGGCCGTTCTCGGTGTTGCCGAGGCCGGCGACATAGGTGCCGGAATAACCGATGAGGCCATAGTTGGACGCGCCGCCGGTCGGATCGTAAGCGCCGACCAGATCGGTGGTGAGCGAGCGATGGCGACCGAAGGTCAGCTGACCGAATTCCTTCGAGGCCAAACCGACATAGAGCTGGTCGTTGAAGGCCTGGCCGCCGCGCGAACCGTCGCCGAGGTTGGAGTAATTGTTGCGGTTGAGACCGTTGTTGTCGATGATCGAACCGGCCGCATTGGCCAGTTGGCCCGACTGCGGGTTGATGTTGGTCGAAGCCATGAACACGCCCGACAGGCCGGGCAGGATTTCTTGCGAACCCTTGATGCCGAGGGTCGAAACCGAAAGGCCGTTGGGGTTGATGCCGAAATAGGAGCCATGGGCGAACTTGTTGTTCAGCGCATCGCCGAGATAGAGCTTGGAGTTCATCGGCAGACCGTTGGACGCGTAGGCGAGGCCAGCATCGACGGTTCCGAAAATGGTGATGCCGCAGAAGGTCAGCGGGCCGTCCAGGGCCGGGAGGGCGCACTGCGGAATTGGCACGACCCTTGACGCTCGGAGAGGTCGGCCGCCATGAAGGCGGTCGCGGCCGGCTGAGCCTTCGCCTGAGCAACCTGCTCCTTTTCGAGCTTGTTGAGACGCGCTTCAAGAGCGGCGTTCTGCTTCTTGAGAGCGGCCGACTGCGCCTTGAGGGTGGCGATGTCGGCGGTCTGCGCTTGTGCGCCCGTGGCGGTCAGGATCGCCACAACAGCGGCGGCCGCCATAAACTTGTTCTTCATGCCCATCTCCAAATGTTCGGGCTCGCTGGCGATATTTCGCCTACCGTCCCAGCCCCCCGAAACCACGGCCTCGCCGCAGCTCCCGAAATCTCTGATCACGAGTGCAAACCGGATGGACATTTGATTAGCGGGCGGCCCTGTGCTTGGCAATTGCGCCAGGCTCGAAAAGTGGCAATTTGTGACGGAATGTGGCCGAGTGTTGCCTTATTGCAATAATACGGAGGGCGAAGAACCGAACTTCGACAGAGTCTAAAAATGGACAATGCATGAGTTATGCTGCATCGCCGTAAAATTGACATTCATCGGATTGTCGTAAAACAGCAACAATCCGCACTCCACATGAAAACACTATATGTTGCCGCTTTCGCGCCATAGTCCGCCTGCAAAGGCGAGCGGATGCGGCGCTTTGATGGCCAGCGCGACTTATTGTCCTGCTTTCAATTGGTTCCTTGCGGCAGCGCCAGCCCCTCGGCGCAGGAATCGGTCGCATGACTCGCGCGCCAGAAGGCGCGCGGGCCGGGCTCGGATTGCGGCGCAGGCGCGTGACGGGCGCAAAAACCAGCCTGAGTCCACCAGATTGACGGCTTGTCGCCACGATCCACCGGCTGAATGCCGCTGGCGGGCTTGCGCCAGTAGCGGCAGCCGCCGCAGGACACAAAATCATAAGCGGAGCCGGTCACGACGAATTCGCCGCATCCCTGCGCGCCATGCGTGGTCGGCCAATGGGCGATCCGTTCAGAATCGCCAACGGCTTCCGGCGCCCGCCGCAGGCAGATGCCTTCGCCCGGCCGCGCCATTTTCCAGAACACGCAGTGGTCACATCGCTCCATTTCGCCCGCCCCTTCTGAAGCAATCATTTTTCCAAAATCATTTATCCGCCGCCGGCTGGCTCATGTCGCCCTCACTCTGCGCCCTGACTTTGGCCCGGATCCTGGCCCTGCCAGCCGAGAACCGCGACATTGGGAAAAGCCGGCGGGGCCGGCGCCGGCGCTTGTCCGCTCCATCCGCCGCCCAGCGCCAGCATAAGATCGACATATTGCTCCAGCAATCGCGTCTGGACGGCGAGTTCCGCCCTTTCGGCGTCGAGCGCCGCGCTTTGGGAGGTCACGACGTCAAGCGAAGACGCCGCGCCGTCCTTGTAAAGACTCATCGACATGTCGAGCGCGCGCTGCGCCGCTTGCGCCGCAACCGCCAGCGCCGCATGTTCCTGCCCGAGCAGCCTGATCGACGCCAGTGCGTCTTCGACCTCCTGATAGGCCGTGAAAATCGACGATTTGTAATTTGCGGCGGCGAGCTTGAAATCCGCCCGCGCGATGTCGAGCTGCGCCTGCCGCTGGCCGCCGTCGAAAACCGGCGCGCTGACGCCAGGCCCATAGCTCCACAGGCTGTTGTGGAAATTCAATAGATCCAGATTGGTGGACTGGGTTCCTCCCGACAGGAGGATGTGAAGCGCGGCAGGAAATCCGCCTTGGCCGCGCCGATCCGTTCATTGGAGGCAAACAGAAGGCGCTCGTTCGCCGCGACATCGGGCCGGCGCAGCAGCAGGACGGCCGGCGCGGCGTGCGGCGGGCGCGGCGTGGCGGGCTGCTTCGCCTCCGCGGCGATCCTGAAGAAAGACGCCGTCTGGCCGGACAGGACCGCCAAGGCGTTTTCCAGCACGGCGCGTCCTTGCGCAATGTCGGCGGCTGCGGCCTGGGCCGAGGCCAGCTGCACCTTGGCGCGCTCGACATCGATCGGCGGCGCGATATTCTGTTTCAGGCGCTCCTGCGTCAATTTCAGGGCCGACTGATAGACGCCAATGGTGCGCGCCAGCAGGGCGGCCTGGGCGTCGGCGCCGCGCAAGGCGATATAGGTGCGCGCGAGTCCCGCGTGAAGTGACAACTGAACCGCCGCGAGCAGGTCGTCGTTGGACTGCGCGCCGGCCTTGGCGGCCGCGACGAGGTCGTTTATCCGCCCCCAGACATCCAGTTCCCAGGAAAAGGACCCGACCAACTGATTGGCGCCATAATAGGTGGGCTGGTTGAGAGGAGCGCAGCGGCCGGTTTTGCGACTGCTTATTGTAGCTGAGCGACGGCGCGCCCACGACCGTAGGGTAAAAGGCGGATTGGGCGAGATCAAGCACCGCCCTGGCGCGCTGGTAACGCGCCAGCGCCGCCGCGTAATCCGGATTATCCGTTTCGATCCGCGTCTCCAGCCGGTCGAGTTCAGGGCTGCGAAAGGCGCGCCACCAGGTTTCTGCGGCTCTCCTATGGGACCCGCCGGCGGCGCGGTCTTGTAATGTTCGGGCACGGCGATCGCCGGCGGCGCATAGTTGGGCGTCAGATCGCAACCGGCAAGCCCGGCAAGGGCGGCGCAAAGGCTCATACGGAGCAAAGACAAACGCCTCATTCCGTGGCGCCCGACGCTTTTTCCGGGACTTGACCGCCCGCCGTCGCGGCGCCAATCCGCACGACGTCGCCTTCGCTCAAGGTTTCGGCCGGATTGTTGATGATCCGATCCTGCGCGGAAAGCCCAGAGGCGAGGGCGACTTCCGCGCCCAGATCGCGGGCGATGACCACCGTCTTGAACCGCACGCGATTCTCGGCGTCGACCGTGGCCACGCGCGTGCCGTGTGCGCCGATCGACAAAGCGCTGGAGGCGATGCGTAATTGAGTTCGGATCGACCGGCAATTCGAAATGCACATCGGCATAGGAGCCGGGGAAGAGCGCGCCGTCGGGATTGGGCGTGTCGAGTTCCACCAGCAAACTGCCGGTCAGGACGCCTATGGCGTTCGAAGTCGTGGAGACGGTCGCGGAGAAACTCTGCTCGGGCCGCTGCGGTGTCGTGAAACTCGCTTTCATGCCGCTCTTGAGGCGGGAGGAATAGATTTGCGGCACATGGACGTAAAGTCGCACCGCATGAATATCGGCGACCTTGAACAAGACCTCCGAAGAGCGATCAGGCGCCACATAGGAGCCGATGTCAATATTTCGGGCCGTGACCACCCCATCAAAGGGCGCGACGATCCTGGCGAATATCTTTTGCGCCTTGAGCCGGTCGAGATTGGCGCTGGCGGCTCCGACATCGGCCTGTTTGACCTTTTCGTCACTCGATTTCTCGTCGGCCGATTGCTTGGAGACGGCGGAAGAATTGCGCAAGGCGGCCCAGCGCTCCGCCGTGACCTTGGCCATGGACAGCGACGCTTGCGCCCGGCCAAGCTCCTGTTGCGCCTGGGCGACGCGTTCGTCCAGCTCCGGCGTGTCGATCTCCGCCAGTTCGTCGCCTTTCTTGACGAGGGCCCCTATGTCCTTGCTCCAGCTTTTCACATAGCCGGCGACCTGCGCATGGATCGGGGCCTCATACCAGGCCGCGATACTGCCCGGCAGCGCCAGGATTTCAGGCTGGGAGTCCTGATGGGGCCGGACAATCGAAACAAAGGGGATGGCCCGTTCCTTGGTCCAGACGGCAAGATTGGCCTGGCTTTCCCGACGCTGTGTCAGCGAGAAACCGACATAGCCGAGCAGAAGGAGGACGACCAGCGGGATCAGCCAAAGGCCGAGCCGGCGGCGCTTGACCTTTTCCGCGGCGGCGCCGAGACGAATTGCTCGTTCATCAGGCGGTCCCGCTGTCGAATGAAATGGCGTGGCCGGGGGCGACCGACTTTCGGCCGTGGGCCATGGCGAACACCACCGGGCACGAAGATCAGGGTGGCGACGGTGGCGAAGATCAGGCCGCCGATCACGGCGCGGCCGAGTGGCGCGTTCTGTTCGGCGCTCAGCGCCATCGGGGCCATGCCGATGATCATGGCCAGCGCCGTCATCAGCACGGGACGGAAGCGGCCGATGCCGGCATCCAGCGCCGCTTCGATCGGGGCAGACCCTCGGCCATTTTTTCGCGCGCGAAACTCACCACCAGGATCGAATTGGCGGTCGCCACGCCCATGCACATGATGGCGCCGGTCAGGGCTGGAACCGACAAGGTGGTATGGGTTCCAAACAGCATCCAGACGACTCCGGCCAGCGCGGCGGGCAAAGCGGTTACGATGACGAAAGGATCGAGCCAGGATTGGAAGTTGACGACGATCAACAGATAAATCAGCACCACCGCCAAAGCCAGCCCTTCGTAGAGCTGGGCATAGGCCGAAGTCATGGTCGTGGTCTGGCCGCGCAGGATGATCTGCGAGCCGCGCGGCCGCTCGGATTTCAACTCATCGATGACCCGCTGCACGTCGCGCGGAGACGGCGCCGAGATCGCGCCCGGCGTTGGTGGCGTAGATGTCGATGACCGGCTGCACCGAATAATGCGAGACCACGGCGTCGCTCGATGTCCGGCTGATTTGCGCCACCGCCCCGAGAATTTGCGGCGATTTGCCCTGGAGGCGGGAATGCGCGCCAGATCGTCGAGCGAATTCCATCCAGTATTGCGGCGTCTGCGTCACCACCGGATAGGAAACGCCGTTCTTCGGATTGAGCCAGAAGGTCGGATTGGTCTGGATCGAGCCGGCCAGAGTGATCTGCAGCGAGGTCGCGATGTCCTTTTCGCTGACGCCGAGCTGGCTCGCCTGGATGCGGTTGACATCCACCTTGATGGTCGGCGCGTCGGCCGGCTGCTGGATGCGCGCGTCCGCCACGCCGGTCACCTGCGAAATCCGCTTCAGGAGCTTCGCCGCCAGGACGCGGTTGCCGTCGAAATCGTTGCCGACCACCTGCACGTCGATTGGCGCGGGCAGGCCGAAGTTGAGGATCTGCGTGACGATGTCGGCGGGCAGAAAGGCGAAAGTCGCGTCCGGAAACAGTTCCGGCAGCTTTTCCCGCAAGCGCCGCACCAGTTCTTCGCTTTCTTTTCCTGCCCCTCCTCCAGCGTGATCAGGATGTCGGCGTCAGCCGAGCCGATCGTGCCCGAATTGCCATAGGCGGCATTGATGCCGCTGATCGGCAGGCCGATATTATCGACCATCGACGCGACGCACACCGGTCCGGCAATGTCGCCGATCGCCTTTTCAACCCGCGTGACCAGACGTGCGGATTCCTCGATGCGCAGCCCGGTCGGCCCGCGCACATGCAGCTTGAGCTGAACGCTTTCGACTGTCGGGAAGAAATTCTGCCCAAGGAAGGGGAAGAGGAAGAGCGACGCCGCGATAAATCCCAGAAAGCCGATAACGAATTTCCAGCGCCAGGCGATGGCGGCGGTGAGCGCCCTTGCGTAGCCTCGCCGCGCCGTCTCGAACCTGTGCTCGAATCCATGCTGGAAGCGGCCGAAAAAGCCCTTCGGCGGCGCATCCGGGTCATGGGCATGGCCGCCGAGCAGGTAATTGGCCATGGTCGGGACCAGGGTGCGCGACAGCAGATAGGAGCCCATCAGGGCGAAGACCACCGCCTTGGCCATGGGCCGGAACAGAAAGCCGGAAATGCCGTTCAGCGTGAACATCGGCACGAACACGATGCAGATGCACAACAGCGACACCGTCGCCGGGACGACGATCTGGCGCGCCCCGTCCATGATCGCCGCCTCGATCTCTTTCTTCTGTTCAAGCTGGTAATTGATGTTTTCGATCGTCACCGTGGCGTCGTCGACCAGGATGCCGACCGCCAGCGCCAATCCGCCCAGGGTCATGACATTGATGTTCTCGCCCGTCGCCGCCAGCAGGGTGATCGAGGTCAGGATGGCCAACGGGATCGAGATGATGATGATGACCGTCGAGCGCCAGCTGCCGAGGAAGATCAGGATCATCAGGCCGGTGAGCGTCGCCGCGAGCGTTCCCTCGAAAATCACCGAGTGGACCGCCGATTGCACGAAGGGCGACTGGTCGCCGACGACCGCCAGCTTGATCTCCGGCGGCAGGATTTCCTCGAGACGCGGCAGCAGCGCCTTGACGCCGTTGATGACGTCCAGCGTCGAGGCCGTGCCCGCCTTGACGATGGTCATCAGCACGGCATTGGCGCCATCGACGCGCACCATATTGATCTGGGGCGGAAAGCTGTCGTGGACAAAGGCCACGTCGCGGATGCGCACCGTCGCGCCAATCGACGATTTGATCGGCAGGTCGTTGAGCGCCTCGATGTGGCCGGCGAATCATTGAGCTGGACGACATATTCCTTGTCGGCGATTTTCTGCGTGCCGACCGGAATGATCAGATCCTGCTGCCGACGCGCCGTGACGACATCCTGCGCCGAAAGATTGTAGGAGCCGCAGTTTCGCCTGATCGACGTCGATCTGCACCTGCCGCACCTTGCCGCCATAGGGCGAGGGCACGGCGGCGCCGGCGACCGTGGCAAGCTGCGGACGGATCATGTTCTGCGCGAAGTCGAAGATCTTTGGCTTCCGAAAGCGTGTCGCTGGAAAGCGCAAGCTGGATCACCGGCACACTGGAGGCGTTGAAGGTCAGCACATAAGGCGGGGTAATGCCCGGCGGCAGCAACTTCAGCACCGTCTGCGACGCGGCGGTGATCTGCGCCAGGGCCGCGTTGATGTCCACGGTCGGCTGGAAGAAGATCTTGACCACGCCATAGCCGGCCATCGACTGCGACTCGATATGCTCGATATCGTTGACCGTGGCGCTGATCGAGCGTTCGTAGAAATAGACGACGCGGCCCGACATGTCGTCCGGCGGCAGGCCATTATAGGTCCAGACCACCGCGACGACCGGAATCCTGATCGCCGGAAAAATATCGGTCGGCGTGCAAATCCATGAAATGACGCCGAATATGACGATAAGCATCGCCATGACGACGAAGGTATAGGGCCGTTTGAGGGCTATGCGGACAAGTGCGAGCATTCCACCCCGAAACGAAGGTCAAGCTATAGGACGGCGACGCGACCCCCATTGTCGCGACTTCTAGCGCCCGCCGTCTACTGTCGATACTAAAATATGATTCATTTCCGAGCCCGGGCTTGCCCCTGCTCACACCGCATCATAAGCATATTCGAATACATTGTTCCAGCTTCAACGCATTTTGCGATCGGAAAGGTTGTCTGACGTTTTCTGGCGGCGCTCCCCGTCGTTATCGGATATGCCGATTGATATTAAAAAATTTTTAGCTTCGCATGGGCGCCATAAACGTTGCAGGCGCGTCAGACGCTGCACAATTTGAGTGTGACAAGACCGATCCGTTTCCGCCGACTCCATGATGGGTTTCCCGGAATTGGAGAGGGCCGGACGGACGGCGAACAGGAGGACAATCCATGAAACGGTTTGGCCAAATCAAATTGGCCGTTGTGTCGGCCATCGCCCTGACAGGCGCCGCGCTGGCGGCGACGCAACCCGCACTGGCGCAAAGCATGAGGGTCGTCAATGGCCAGGCTTACTGGCGCGGCGATCCCGGCCCGATCAATCCCGGAGCCTTCTGGACCGGAGGCGAATCCCGATACGATCCAAACCACTATCTCGGCTATTGGGGCACGGACCCTGTCGACTACACCGACGTGATCTATGCCGATCATGCGGGCAGCGCGCGTTGCGTCTGGCGCAAGCGCGTGGTGAATTCCAATTGGGAATTCCATCATCCCTTCGTGCAGGTGTGCCGTCCGTGATGTGAACTCGGCCGAAAACGCGCCGCCCGGCCATGCGGCTTAAAATACAAGACTGACGTAAGTTTGCACCTTGTAGTTGTAGACTGGATAATCCTTGATGATCGGCACGCCGACTTCGAGCGTAATAATGAGATTTTCGGTCACCTTGCGGCCGATCCAGGCGTCGAAAGGCAGAAACAGCTTTCCGGTCTGGTCTTTGACCTTGTCGCCATAGTTCATCTGAATGTCTGCGCTTGGATAGAAGGTGAAAAACCAGCGGTCTGGCAGACCGATGTTCAACGATGGCTGAAACTCCAGCGTCCGATTCTTCTCGCCGACGGATCGCCGTCGAAAGTCACGGCATATTCGCGAGAGGCTCAAGATAGCTGCCGGGGCTCAGTTCCGTCAGATCGTAACGCACGGCTCCGCCTGGCATGATTTGCCATTTTCCCGTACTGAGCGCGCCCTCGCCGGTTGGCGCGTAAAGCCGAGCGCCAACGCCTACGCTCCATCGCTGGTTAAACTCATGGGCGACCGCAACCTGCAGGTCCGCGTCGCTCAATCCCTGGAGTATTTGGCCTTCGACTTGGCCTGAGTAGATCGGCATTTTCATCTCGAATGGCAGATCAGCGCGAAACGAAAGCGCCCAAAGCGGCGCAATATCGATCCGTGCGATGCCGCGCAGGTTTTCGGTTCCGGTGGTGACCACGCTCGTCGTCTGTGACGTGCTTCCACCGCCGGGCGCGGTCCTGGCCTCGATAAACGACTGAAAAAGGGTCATAGGCCGGACGAAATCCGCGCCGTTATTCAACGCGTCCGTATTGCTGGCCTGTTGTTGATCGCCCTTCTCCGGAGTGCTCTGACCAAAGGCGCGCGAGGGCGCAAGAGCGCTCCAGACCACCGTCCCGGCAATGAAAATCCGAAATATAATCCCGGCGCCGAAATCGAGGACGTTATCTCGTTGCATGTTGCGTGCGCCCTGAGAAGGTGGAAGAAACCCGGTGTAGAAACCGAAAATACACATCCTGCCGTCGTTTCCCAAACCTTTCGCAATCTCGTTGACGGAGGTTCGACGGCAAGGCCCGCGAGCCACAACGACGGCGGACGGCCGCTGGTCCTTTGACCATAAACCTGAACGTTGCCCGAGCGCGAAGGCCAGAGCCAAACCGTCGGGTTCGTGTTGCATAAATAGAACGCGACGCACCGAAAACGAATTTTCAGAAACGACAAAAATTGGCTCAGATTTCTTTCCAAACAGCGACTTACATACGGTTGTTATCGTTAGCTATGTAAATGATTTACATAATCATTTTCATCACGCGTCGGTTGAAAAGCTTCTCGATTGACGCAGGCTCCATAATTTTAATCGACGAACAGCAAGCCTCTCTTTTGAGCAAATCAGGTCATTGTCTCAATCGTTAGGTAATTTAGCCTTTTGGCCAGCGACATGACGGGGCGCGCCGCGTCCATTTTTCCGAGGCAAATCGGCGGACCGCGCTGCAGGCCATGGGGGCGAATATGAAAAGACTTGGCTTGATCGTATTGACGACAGTCGGAATGGCGAGCGTCGCCAACGCCCAGAGCCTTCCGAGCGTCAAGGGCGAAGCCGATCAGCCCAAAAGCTGCTTCAGCGATTTCTATACTTACATGACTTCGACGATCAAGGATTGTCCGCTGAGCTATGCCGGCGTCACCCTGTTCGGCAATATCGACGGCGGCTATGGCTATAAATCGCACGCCGCGCCAATGGGCTACAGCGCCGACAAGCTCAATTATGCAATCCAGAGAAACAGCGGCAGAGGCGCCTGGCAGTGGTCGCCCAATGCGTCCTCGACTTCGACGCTCGGCGTCAAGGTCGAAGAGAAGATCGTCGACAAATGGAAGTTCATCGGCGTGGCCGAAACCGGCTTCAACCCCTATTCGCTCAATCTGATCAATGGGCCGCAGTCGCTGGCCTATAATAATTTCAACAAGACCGCCAACCAGAGGACGCAGTTCGATTCGAGCCGCGCCGGCCAATGGGACAATGGCCAGGGCTTTTTTGGCATCAGCAATCCGGATTACGGAACGTTGACCTTCGGCCGCACCAATACCCTCGCCCAGAGCGCGATCGGCAAATTTGATCCGGTGGCCTCGGTGGCCTTCTCGCAGATCGGCTTTTCGGCGGCCTATGCCGGCTTCGGCGCGGGAACGACCGTTCGCTCCAACACCGCCTTCACCTATCGCATCGACTATCAAGGCGTCCGCTTGGGCGCGCAGGCGCAGGTCGGCGGCTATGAACTGGGCAACGCGTCCACCGGCCAGTACCAGTTCCTGATCGGCACGGATTTCGGCAATCTCTCCCTCGACGCGATCGGCGGTTGGGCCAATAATTCCGTGTCCCTGGCCTCCTATGCCGGCGGTGCGCTACCGGCCGGCTACGATCCCACTTCAATCCTGAAGGCGACCGTGCACAACAACGCCGGCGTCGCTTTGATGGCCGAGTATAAGTGGGACAAGTTCAAGTTCTATGCCGGCTATATTTTCGCCCAAACCAGCAATCCGAGCAACACCAACTATCCCGGCGGCCTGCCGACGATCATTTCCGCGGGTCTTTTCGTTCCGCCGGGCGCCGTAACCGCCAACGCCTATAATGTGCCGCGCGACCAGAACACGGTCTGGACCGGCCTCAAATATGCCGCGATGAAAAATCTCGAGCTCTCCGCTGGCGTCTATTGGGAAAGCCAGAACGACTATCTGCAGGGACCGGCGGTCTGCACGGGTTCCGGCATCAACACCAGCAGCGGAAAATGCTCCGGCGGCCGCTATTCCTATTCCTTCATGGCCGACTGGAAGCCTGTGCCGCGCGTCGACGTCTACGCCGGCGTGATGGTGTCGAATGTCTATGGCGGCGTCGCCAACGGCTTCCAATATAGCCAGAACATCGATCCGACCATCGGCGTCCGCTTCCGGTTCTGACAGGGCGGCCAAAAACCGGAACAGATTTCGACGTTTTCCGTTGGTGACCATCCACAGGAGAGTTCCATGAGACTAGCCGCCGCCTTGGCGATCACGCTCGGCGCCTTCGCTTTATCGCCCGTGTTCGCCGCCTCCGCCGAACCGGCCGAGACCGTCCATCATCACTATCGACATCACCACCACACCCAACACGGGGCCGGCGCGCCCGCTCCCGCCGTGGTGGCGCCGGAAGCCGTTGCGCCTCTCACCCCCGGCGTCACGCCCCATGGCGAAACGGACGGCTTGAGCCGCGATGAGGACGATTGCGACATGGGCTGCGTAGGCGGCAATCCGAATTGAAGCCCATCGCGACCGCGAGATCCAAGGGCCCGAGACCAAGCCGGCAAGGAGCATCGGCGGCTGAGTTGTTGATTATCGCTTATATTGCACCGCGACCAACCACCTGCGCCTCCGGCGCCAGCCGCCGCGTCGCGTCATCGACGCTATGAAATAGCCGTTCCGAGCCAGCGACGCCTGGACGGCTCAGCGCGTCCATCAGGCCATAAGTGGTTAGCGCGGCCCGGGCGCGCACGGATTCGAGCCGGGCGAGAGCAAAATCCACGCCTTTCTCATGGCAGGCGACGATGGCGGCGGCGAGAGCCTTGGCCGCCGTATAATCAATGGCGGCAATGCTGCTTGCTTCCAGCACGATCAGCTTCAAATCCGGCGTGTCCGCGACGCGAAGCAATTCGCGCTGGAAACGATCGGCGTTGACAAAGGACAGCGGCGCCTGAAAGCCGATCACCTTCACATCCTTGAGCACTTCGCCCTTCCGCGCGGGATTGCGCGGCCACCACACGGTTTCTCCCGGCAGGCGTTCGAAAACTTGCACATCGGTCTGGGTGGTGGTCCAGACGCCATGGATCAGCGACAGCATGATCGCCAGGGCGACCCCGGTCTGCACCGGAAGGAAAACCACCGCCAGCAGAGTGACCACCACTAAAATGAATTCCGGCCGGGACCGCGCCGCTATGTCGCGCATGTCGCCGATCCGGAAAATGCGCCCGGCGACGAAAAGCAGGATGGCCGCCAGCGCCGCTTCGGGCGTGTGCCTAAGAAACCCCTCGCCGAAAGCCGCAACCATGACGATGGCGGCGGCGGCGGACAGTCCGGCGAGTTGCGAACGGCCGCCGCTTTCGGCGACGAGCGCGGAGCGGGGCGGACTGGCGTTGACCGGGAAACCGCCGAACAGGCCGGACAGCAGCCCGCCGAGGCCGACGCCGATAAAATCGCGGTTGATGTCGGGCGCTTCTCCCGGCAGGCCGGGAAACGACCGCGAGGTGGCGGCGCTTTGCACCATGACGACCAGGGTAATGATCACCGCCAGTCCGAAAACCCTGACGAAATCCTCGGGGCCGATCAAGGGTATCGCGGGATGGGGCGGCGTGACATCGAAGGCGCCGACCACCGGCAGACCCTGACTTTCCAGCCCCAGCAACAGCGCGGCGGCGGTCGCGCCGACCAGCGCCAGCAGCGCGCCGGGAATGCGCGGGCTGAGGCGTTCGGCCACAACAATCGCGGCGAGGCAGGCCAGCCCGAGCAACAAGGCCGCCGGCCTGAACTGGTCGATATGCTGGAAAATCTGCCCGACACGTTGAAAAAAGCTGCCGGAGCCACCCGGCAATCCCAGGAAAGAGGGGGCCTGCGAAATGACGATATGCACGGCTATGCCGGCGAGAAAGCCGGTCAGCACCGGGATCGACAGCAGATTGGCCACCCATCCGGCGCGAAAAAACCCCGCGCCCATCATCATCGCGCCGACCATCAGCGCCAGCATGGCGGACAAGGCGAGGTAATAGGGCGTTCCGCTCGCCGCGACCAGCGCCAGCGAGGCGGCGAAAATCGGGGTGATGGTCAAATCCGCCCCGGCGGACAGAAAGCGATTGGCCCCGAACACGGCGAAGCCGAGCGAGCCGGCGACAAAAACGAAAAAGCCGAGATGGGGCGAAAAGCCGCCAAGCCGGGCGGTCGCCATTTGTTCGGGCGCGGCGATCGCCGCCAGCGTGAGACCGGCGAGCAGATCGACACGCCAATGGGCCGCCGCGCCTTGCAACGAACGAAAGATCGGCCAGATTGACGGCTGCCCCTGCTGCATAGCCCTTGCTCCAAGTCTGATTCCCGCAGCAGTATAGGGTTCGCCATCATTAAATCGACGCCCCTGTTCCACGATTGGCGGTGAAAGCCCGAATTTGCGTCGATATTAGGGGCGCGCGCGCCCATATTGCGAGGATGACAGGTCGGGGGAGCCATGAGCCAGGCACAGGAAACGGGCGGTGAGGAAGCTTTGGTGCAAGAGATCGTCGCCGCCGACATTGGCGGGACCCATGCGCGTTTCGCGCTGGCGACCGTCGCCAACGGCCGGGTTCGGTCCTTGGGCGAGGCCGTCACCCTGAAAGTCGCCGACCACGCCAGCCTGCCGCTGGCCTGGCGCGCCTTTGCCGCGACGCTGGGACGCGAACCGCCGCGCGCCGCCGCCCTGGCCGTCGCCGGTCCGGTGCGCGGCGACGTCCTGAAATTCACCAATAGTCCGTGGGTTTTCCGTCGCGCCAGCCTCGCTGAGGAGATCGGCGTCGAAAAACTGCTGCTCATTAATGATTTCGGGGCCGTCGGCCATGCCGTCGCGCAAATCCCCCCCGGCGACTTGATCCATATCGCCGGGCCGCGCCAGCCTTTTCCGCGACCCGGCGTCGTCAGCATCATTGGGCCGGGCACCGGCCTCGGCGTCGCGCAATTGGTGCTCGACCTCGACTCCTACCGGGTGATCGAGACCGAAGGCGGCCATGTCGATTTCGCGCCGCACGACGCCTTCGAGGACGCGCTTCTGCAGCGGATGCGACAGCAATTCCTGCGGGTTTCGATCGAGCGCATCGTTTCGGGACCCGGACTGGCGCATATTCGCGCCGCCCTGCCCGGAGTTGACGCGGCCCCGGCTCCGGCCGACGACGCAGCCTTGTGGTCGGCGGCGATTTCCGGCGCCGACGCTTTCTCCAGCGCCGCTCTGGAGCGTTTTTGCCTGTGCTTCGGCGGCTTCGCCGGCGATGCGGCTTTGATCCACGGCGCCAGCGCCATTGTGCTGGCAGGCGGATTGTCGCCGCGTATCGCTCATCTCCTGCCGCAATCCGGCTTCGCGTCCAGACTGACCGCCAAGGGCCGTTATTCGCAAATGATTGCCGAATTGCCGGTCTGGCTGATCGGCCATCCGCAGCCGGGCCTGTTTGGCGCGGCGGCGGCCTTCGCGACCCAATTCAAATAGCAAAAAGCCCCGGACCGATGCGATCGGACCGGGGCTCTTGCCACGCTTTTCTTCAAGAATTGTGAAGCCTTACTTCTTTTCGATCTTGGCGCGCTCGTAGGCTTCGACGATCAGCTTCCTGGCTTCCTCCGCGTCGCCCCAGCCGGCGAATTTCACCCATTTGCCGGGTTCGAGATCCTTGTAATGGACGAAGAAATGCTCGATCTGCTTCCAGGTGATCTCGGGCAGGTCGGTGTAGCACTGAACCTTGTTGTAACGCGCGGTCAGCTTGGACGAGGGCACACAGATGATCTTTTCGTCGCCGCCGCCTTCGTCGCTCATCTTCAGCACGCCGATCGGGCGGGCATTGATATACGAGCCGGGGATCAGCGGACGGGTATTGGCGACCAACACGTCGCAGGGATCGCCGTCTTCCGAAAGCGTATGCGGAATGAAGCCGTAATTGCCCGGATAGCGCATCGGGGTATAGAGAAAGCGGTCGACGAACAAGCAGCCCGCCTCCTTGTCCATCTCATACTTGATCGGCTCCCCGCCAATCGGAACCTCGATGACGACGTTCACGTCCTCAGGGGGATTTCTGCCGATTTTAATGGCGTCAAGACGCATAGTACTCTCCGATTGGTTGACGTTCCCGCTTTCAATAGGCGCGGGGCGCGAAAACGCAACCCGAACTTTCCGACCATATTGGACTTGGATTAGCGACTTTCGCCGGGGGGGCCGAAGCCGAAAGCCGTGCGGCCAAGCTTTTCAGCCCCGAAATGCTCGCTGGCGCGCCGCACTTCCACGCCGCCACGCCGGCGGTAAAATTCAATGGCGCGCGCGTTTTCGCTGAGCGTCCAGACGACCATGGTGCTCAGGCCGTTGGCCGAAAGATCGTGGCGTCCGGCGCGGAACAGCCGCGCGCCAAACCCCATGCCCTGATATTCGGGCGTCAGGTAGAGTTCGAAAATTTCGCCGTCGAAATCCATTGATGAGGCGCGGTTGCGGCCATAGGAGACATAGCCGCCGATCTGGCCGCGCAAGGAAAAGACCAGCAAGCGGCTGCCATGCGCCACGGCGCGCCGCCACCAATCGGGACCGCGACGGGCGATCAGCCGTTCAAGCTCCCCGCCCGGAATGATCCCCCGGTAGGCTTCACGCCAAGCTTCGTCGTGGACGGCGGCGATCTGCTCCGCATCCCCCGGAATCGCGCGTCTTATGCTGATCAGCGCCTGGGTCATGAGTCAATGTTAAGTCTTGGCGCCGCCTTCTGGCAAGTGAACAAAAATCCATGATCGGCGAGGCTTTTCCAGAGATGCGCGGATGAATGGCGGGTTCCCGAAACCCTTTCCGGTCCGATCAAATCGATTCTTGGCTATATGTCATTGGTTTCGTTTATTTTTCTGCGCGGACTGCCGCCCGCAGGGAGAAGCTCCGGAGTCAGCTTGACCGCCGATCAATGAAAATTGAAGCGCAGATTGGTGCTGGTGCTGAAACGGCCGCCCGGCGGCGGCGGCGTATGGATGGCGCTCATGATGGCGTGCGCGGCGCCGTCGAGCGCGGCGTTGCCGGATGAACGGGTGACAGACTGGCTGATGACCCGCCCCGAGGGCCCGACGGTAAAAGCGACGCCGACCGATCCCGTCGCTCCGACCGCGCGGGCGGCGGCGGGATAAAAACTATGCCGCCGCAGTTCGGCCGAAAGCAACACGGCATAGGAGGCGCTCGACATGCCGCCTGCCTTGGCCCCGCCCTCGGCAGCGCCGCGCCGGGCCTGCTGTTGGGCCTTTTGCGCCTTGTCCATGCGGCGGCGCTCGGCGGCTTCTTGAGTCTTCTTTTCTTCTTGTTTTTGCTGGCGCAATTCCACCGGTCGCGCGGGCTTCTCGGCGGGCTTGGGCTTCACGACCGGCTTGGGCGCGTTCAAGCAGGCTTCGGCGGTTCGGCAGGAAGCGGGATCGCTTCGGGGGCGACAACCGCTGGCGGCGGCGCGGAAAGCTCAGGCGGCGTTTCGACCACCGGCGGCGGCGCAGGCGGCGGTTCGGGCTGGCTTTCCTCGATCTTCTGTTGGTCGGCGGCGCTGTCGCCGAGCGGCACGAGGGTCACATCGACCGCGTCGAGTGGAGCAAGGACGGGCGGCTGCGCCTTAAACTCCAGAAACAAGACTGCGTGCAGGGCAAAAATGAGGCCGAGCGCCAAGGGGCGGAACCAGACGGGCCGTATCGCCGTCGGGCGCGGCGAAGAAGTCGGCGCCAGGCAGGATCGCCCCGAAGAAACTCATTTTCCGGGCTCCGGCGCGGGGGCTGCGGGCTCGCGCTCCGCCGGCTTGCCTGTTCGCCTTGCCCGATTCGGTGACGATGGCGATATGGGTGATCCCGTTGGTCGCCAACTCGTCCAGCACCGCGACCATCCGGCCATAGGGGGCCTCCTTGTCGCCGCGCAGATGCACCACGCGGGCGGGGTCATCGCCCATCTTGAGTTTCACCAGTTGCACCAGATCGGCGGGGTCGATCTGTTCGGCGCCGAGCGCCAGCTTGCCGTCCTTGCCGACAACCACGACGATCGGCTCCTTGGGATTCAACGGACGCGCCGCCTTGGCCTGCGGCAGATCGACCTTCATGCCGGCGGCGAGCAGCGGCGCCGTGACCATGAAGATGATCAGCAGCACCAGCATGACGTCGACCAGCGGCGTCACGTTGATATCGGCCTGAGGCCGGTAAAATCCCGGCCGATTGGAATAATCCTGGGGTGAAAACGCCATTACGCCGCCTCCGCCTGAGCCGCCACGGGCTCGCGCGTAAAAGTCGACGGCGCGATCGGCGGCGCGATTGACCAGGCCCTGGCCGATGCGCGAAAAAGCGGCGCCGAGACAATTATAGCCGATGGCGGCGGGAATGGCGGCGGCGAGGCCAATAAGCCGTGGCGGCAAGCGCCTCGGCTATGCCCGGCGCCACCACCGCAAGGCTGGTGTCCTTGGCCGCCGCGATGCCGCGGAAACTCGCCATGATGCCCCAGACCGTGCCGAAAAGGCCGACAAAGGGCGAAACCGAGGAGATCACCGCCAGATTGGCAAGGCCGCCTTCGGCTTTCATCAGCAATTCGAGGCTGGCGCGGGTCATTTTTTCCGCCACGCGCTGGCGGCGCTCCGAGACGGTCTCGCCGGCGACGCGAAGACGCGCCTCCTGAGCGCCAGCGGCGTCGATCGGCGCCAGCAAGGGCGACGCGACGCCGGCTTGCGCGTGGATGAGAGCGCGGGCAAGGCGGACGACGCCGAAAAGCCCCTCCACGATCAGAAGCCAGCACCAGATCGAGGCGACCAGCAGCACCGCCATCACCGACTTGCCGACGAAACCCGCCTGCAAAAACAGACTGAGCGGAGAAAGCGAGAAATCGTCCATAAGGCCGCCTTTTTTGGGGGGTCGGGCGCCCTGCCCGGCGCATTACTGAAGACGCGGCTTCAAACCTAGCCGCGTTTTCCCGCTTTACACTTAAACCAAGGAGGGAGCCTCGCCCGGTTCGCATGGATCACTCAGGCTAGAGATGCGTGTCCATGCGCGGAAAGCCAAGGGCCGCCCAAAAAAAAGCGGCGACGCCAGCGCGCCATGCGGCTGGGTTATCAAGGTCTTCCCGCTTGATCGACGCGCGCGCTTTTTTCCGAATATTTGAAATCAACTCCAAGCCGCGCCGATGATCCGTGGTTTCGCTCGGAACCATAAAGCGCCTGTTGAATTGTCCATCCTGTTCAGCTTCGGGCGCCGGTTAGCGCCAAACGTCGCTGTTTCAAGGGATAAATTCAGCGTCCGCGGCGGGATGGTGTTGGCATGAACGAACCCGATCAAGGTTTCGCTCGCGACCGCGGAGACGGGGCAGCGGAATCCGACACCCAAGCCTCGCAGATAGCTCTCGGCGTCGAGCGTATCGGTCTGATCGGCCTTCGCGCGCCGCTGCTGATTTTGGCGGTTGTCGCGCTTCTGATCTTGACCGCCGTTTTTGGCATCCGCCGGATTCAAATCGACGATTCGCTGAGCCAGCTCTTTCGTACGGATAAGGCTGAGTTCCGGCAATTCGAGCATATTTCGAGGTCTTTCCCTCCAGCGAATATGACGTTTTGGTGGTGGTTCAGGGCAAGACCCTGCTGGCGCGGGACACCATCGAGAAACTGCGCACCCTGGTCAGGGATCTGCAACTCGTCGACGGGGCGCGAGGCGTCATCTCGATGTTTTCGGCGCGTGAACCGGGAGCAAACGGCGGCCCGTCGACGCCGCTTT
>CAWFBN010000124.1:0-3771 GCA_963813955.1 uncultured Alphaproteobacteria bacterium
GCGGATCAAGTTTTCCGAGGACGCCTGGGTGGTTCATCCTCCGCATCCTCGCTCTCTAAAATGGGAGAGCCTCGATACGCGGTCGCGCTTCTTCATTAATGATGCGCGGTTGCTGCAAAAGCACCCAGACCGTTACCTCGAGTTGTTCTTCGCTGAGAAGCGGTGGTTGTCCGATCCGCATTTTTGTATGCATTTCTTGGACGGAGTGCGGCGCGAGAACGTCAAACTACCGGAGTTCGATCCTTGAGGTGATATGGCGGGAGGCGCCCAGTGAGTTGATCCGTCAGACGCCGATAGAAGCTGATGCAACCGCTTTGTGGGGGTTTCTCAATTCTGAGATCGGTTTGGGGACGATGGCGCGCCGTTACGCCGAAGCGTTAGCGACCATCGCGCCAAATTTCCGGCGGCATTCAATCCCCTTACCCGGCCGCAATAATATAGAATTCGCTACCGATCCCTTCGAATTCGGGCTAGCACGAACATCATAGCCATCAATCCGCCCGAACTTCTTGCCGGAAACCAATATTTCCCGAATGATATCATGGGGGAAACCTATCGGATCGGTTATGGTGGGAATTTCGAAGCCTCCGAAATCATGGATGGCAGCTTTCGATCTCGTGGACGAAGTGTGGACCTGTTCAAGATACTACGGCCGATTCGCTCGGCAAGCAACCACGAAGCCTGTTCAAGTCCTTCATCATATTATCGAAGACTGGAGCCACATCGATCGTGAAGACGCCCGAAGCAGGCTCGGGATTCACTGGAATGCCGAGTTCATCTTCCTGTCGGTTTTCGATTTTTCGTCGAGTTGCGCGCGCAAGAACCCGCTTGGCGTCATCGAGGCGTTCAACGAAGCTTTTGGGACCGGCGGAAGCGGGCCGCGACTGATCTTGAAGTCTCATTCCTCTGGAAGCTTTCCGGAAGAGGAAGCGCGTATTCGCGCCGCCTGCGAAACAAATGACAGAATATTGCGTATCGATAAGGTTTTCGCCAAGCTTGAGATGGAGCTGTTGCATGACGCCTGTGATTGTATGTCTCGCTGCATCGTTCCGAAGGCTTCGGTCTCAATATTGCAACGCCATGATTGCAGGACGTCCGGTAATATGCACGGGCTACTCCGGCAACATGGATTTCACGAGGCCGGACAACGCTCTGCTTGTCGATTTTGACTTGGTCGCTGTCAAAGATGGGGAGTATCCGTCCGCGACCGAACAGGTTGGGCGGAACCCAGGCGCAGCGTCGCCGTGAGGTACATGCGCCAGGTTGTCGAAAACGAGGCCTGGGCGCGGAAATCGGGCCGGCGCGCCCGAAGACGATGGTTACAGAATTTGATGCCACGTCGATCATTGCTCGCCTAAGGGATCTGCTTGCGGAGAAAATTTAAAAATCAGATCCGCTGCGAATTTGGGCTTTATTAGATATAACCAGCATATAGCTGAGGTACATTATGGACAAAACGGCGATGCATTTTGCTTTTGCCATTCGACTATTTGTGGGCATCTTAACTTTCGCCGTTTTCTTCAGATATCAGATCATGAATAACTTTACCGTGTTGATGGGCGATCGTTACGACCAGCTCGGACCTTGCCCCCAAGTTTTATCCAGTTTTGAGTTTGCTCTGGCGGTTTGATTTGCCCTGTTGGGCGGGTTGAGCGGGAGCGGCGTGAGCTGGCGCGGAGCTGGCGGGATTGCGCAGCGCCGGCTCACGCCGCGGGAAGGTGTGGGCGAACTCGGCGGGCGTCTGCCAGCCAAGACCGGAATGGGGCCGGTTGACGTTGTAGTCGGCCCGCCATTTCGCCAGCATGGCGCGGGCGTGAGCCAATGATGAGAACAGCGTCTCGTTCAAGAACTCGTCGCGCAGCCGGCCATTGAAGCTTTCGATGAAGGCGTTCTGGATCGGCTTGCCCGGCGCGATGTAATGCCAGTCGACGCGCGTCTCGTCGG
The DNA here is from genome assembly GCA_963813955.1 of uncultured Alphaproteobacteria bacterium. GTDB lineage: Bacteria > Pseudomonadota > Alphaproteobacteria > Rhizobiales > Beijerinckiaceae > Rhodoblastus. The sequence continues at coordinate 1,945 of CAWFBN010000124.1, forward strand.
CCCAGCGCAAAATGGCGTTGCTGGTGAACTCGCTGCCGTTGTCGCTGACGACCATCTTCGGCCTGCCGCGCTCAGCGATGATGCGATCCAGTTCGCGGGCGACCCGCTGCCCGGACAGCGAGGTGTCCGCCACCAGGCCCAGGCATTCGCGGGTGCAATCGTCGACCACGGTCAGGACGCGGAAGCGCCGGCCGTCGGTCAGCTGGTCCGACACAAAATCCAGCGACCAGCGCTGATTGGGCGCGAGCGGGATCAACATCGGCGCCCGCGTCCCGATCGCCCGCTTGCGGCCGCCGCGCCGACGAACGCTGAGCTTCTCCTCTCGGTAGAGCCGGAACAGCCGCTTGTGGTTGACCACATAGCCCTCGCGGCGCAGCAGGACATGCAGCCGCCGATAGCCAAAGCGCCGTCGCTCATGCGCGATCGCCTTCATCCGCTCGCGCAACGCCATATTATCCAGCCGGGTCGCTTCGTAGCGAACCGTCATTCGGCAGCAGCCGATGGTCTTGCACGCCCGCCGCTCGCTCATCTCGAAGGCCGTTCGAAGATGCGCGACCGCCTCTCGCTTCTCGGCGGGCGTCACCATTTTTTTCCGAGAAGATCTTTCAACGCGGCGTTGTCGAGCATGGCGTCGGCAAGCAGGCGCTTCAGCCGGGTGTTTTCGTCTTCAAGCGACTTCAGCCGCTTGGCCTCCGAGACGTCCATGCCGCCGTATTTGGCCTTCCACTTGTAAATGCTGGCGTCGCTGACGCCATGTTTGCGGCACAGTTCGGCCACGGCGATCCCGGCCTCATGTTCCTTCAGGATCGCGATGATCTGCTCATCACTGAAACGGGTGCGCTTCATTCTCTGGTCCTCGATTTGGGCCAGAGCTAACTTCAAGCTGGATAAGCCTCACGGGGCAAGGTCACAGCCAATCGAATTGGCAATATTGGAACCTTGGCGCAACACATTCCTTTGGGATAGCGCATTGGTCAGAAACTGGATACTTCTATCCGGTCAAGGCCACAATCGCATACAATGATGGGTATTTTATTTATAGCGTCCTATATTCGATTTTCTGCGCCTTTTTCATCGATCCGAGGCTTATCCCGCTGACTCAAGCCTCGTCTATATGTGGTCGGCGTCGGGCTGGATCGGGCCCGGGTTTTTCCTCGGATTCTCACGCTTGATGAGGTCCCAATAGCTCGTGTCTGTGAACCGGCCCTTTAATTGCGGATGAAGGTCCCTGCTCCAAAGCGTCGAGCACAAAGCCCGCATGCGCGGTGCGGCTCGCCCGCCAGCCAACGATCCGCCGTGCGAAAGTGTCGATCACGAAGGGCGACATAGACAAAGCCGCTCCAGGTGGAAACGTATATAAAATCAGACACCCAGAGTTTGTTTGGCGCCGGCGTGTAGCGCGACAATCTGGGTGAGAGGCGCGCGACAATCTGGATGAGAATCTGGTGTCGCGGCGCGCCGATATTCGCGGCGTTGATTGACGCGCGCAAGGCTTTTCGATGTTGATTGTCGCGGCGCGTCACTCGGCGAGGTCGGCCTCGGCGAGATTGGCTGGCGTCGCCTGGTTTGGCGGACGTCCCGGCCCTCGTTTTCGCTCGATGGCCTGGCGGCGCCGATAGCTTTCGACATTCAGTTCGAAGATCGTGGCGTGGTGGACGAGACGATCGACGGCGGCGAGCGTCATGGCGGGATCTGGAAAGACCTTGTTCCATTCGCCGAACGGCTGGTTGGCGGTGATCAACATGGATCGCCGTTCGTAACGGGCGCTGATCAATTCGAACAGCACGCTGGTTTCGGCTTGGTCCTTTGTGACGTAGGCCAGATCGT
>CAWFBN010000125.1:0-8101 GCA_963813955.1 uncultured Alphaproteobacteria bacterium
AAAGGTGCTGACGACCTAATCGCCGACCGAAAATTCGCTCACGCCGGGGCCGACCGCCGTGACCTCGCCCGCGCCGTCAGCCATGGGAATGCGCGGCGCCTGCGGCCCCCACATGCCGCTGACGACGGCGTAATCGTGGTAATTGAGCGAATTGGCGTGCAGCCGCACCTTGATTTCGCCGGGGCCGGGATCGGCGGCCTCGGACTCTCCCATCATGACCCGTTCGAAGCCGCCGCCCGGCTGCACAATGATCGCCCTGGACATTTCACTCGCTCCTTCATCGCCTGTTTTATCTTGGGCGAGGGAGGCGCGCCGCGAAATGGGTCTTAGGGATGGTCTCAGGCCTTGGCTGCGGGCGCGGCGGCCTCCTGGATCGCCAGCCAGCGTTCGGCCTCCAGCGCCGCCATGCAGCCGAGGCCGGCCGCCGTCACGGCCTGGCGATATTTGTCGTCGGCCACGTCGCCGGCGGCGAAGACGCCTTCGATATTGGTCGCGGTCGAATCCGGCGCGGTCTTGATATAGCCATTGGGCTTGAGGTCGATCTGGCCGGCGAAAAGCTCGGTCGCGGGCTTGTGGCCGATGGCGACGAAGACGCCATCGACGGCGATGGTCTCGGTCGCGCCGGTCTGGATGTTCTTCAGGCGCACGGCCTCGACCGAAAGCGGGTTTTCCGAACCCAGAATCTCGTCGATGGCGCTGTTCCAGCGGAATTCGACATTGGGCCGCGCCGCAAGCCGTTCCTGTAGGATGCGCTCGGCGCGAAGGGTGTCGCGGCGATGGACCAGCGTGACTTTTGACGCGATATGGGAGAGATAGAGCGCCTCCTCGACCGCCGAATTGCCGCCGCCGACCACCACGACCTGCTTGTTGCGAAAGAAAAAGCCGTCGCAGGTGGCGCAGGCGGAGACGCCAAAGCCCTTGAATTTTTCCTCGGACGCGTCGCCGAGCCATTGCGCCTTGGCGCCGGTGGCGACGATCAGCGCGTCGCAGGTGTAGACCCGGCCGGAATCGCCCTCGATCCTGAAGGGGCGCTGGCCCAGTTCGACCTTGACCACATGATCGCTGACCAGATCGGCGCCGACATGTTCAGCCTGAAGCCGCATCTGCTCCATCAGCCAGGGGCCCTGGATCGGCTCGGCGAAGCCCGGATAATTCTCGACATCGGTGGTGATCATCAACTGGCCGCCGGCGTCGAACCCGGCGATCAGCATGGGCTTGAGCATGGCGCGCGCGGCGTAGATCGCCGCCGTATAGCCGGCCGGACCGGAGCCGATGACGATGACCTTGGCGTGGATGGGCGAGGAAAGATCGGCGTTGGGCATGAAGTCTCCGCGAGGGGAAGGAAAGGGTTGCCCCAGGTTCTAGAGCGACGCGCGAAAAAGGCAAATCCCAGAACACAAACTGCAGAACCCGGATTCTTGCCACCGCTGCGGCGCTTCGCCGCGCGCCCTTGACTTGGCGGCGCTTTGACGGTCGATAAGCCCCGAACAAAGCCAAGGGCGAAGCACGTTGCAGCAAGATAAGATAATGAAATCGAAGTCATCATTCCCAATCTGAGCTGGCGCTATTCCGGCGGAACGGCGGTCAACCGGACCATCGCCCCCCTGATCGCCCGGAATTGCCGCGCGGCGTGGTTTGGACCCGACGTTCCCGAGGGCATAACCAGGCTCGGCTGGATCGATCTAATGAAGTTGCGCTTTCAGCAGCCCCGGCGCCATCGCCTGCGCATCTGGCACGCCCGGCGCAATGTCGAAATGCTGGCCGGCCTGGTCCTGAAGGCGCTGGGATTCCGTTTCGCGCTGATTTTCAATTCCGCCGCCCAGCGCCGTCATTCCGGCTACACCCGCTTCCTGCTCGCGCGCATGGACGCGATCATCGCGACCAGCGACATCGCGGCCTCGTTCCTGGATCGTCCCTCGACGGTCATCCTGCATGGCATCGACGTCGACTCCTATCGTCCGCCCGCCGACCGCCTGAAAAGCTTTGCCGAGACCGGATTGCCCGGGAAATATGGCATTGGCGTCTTCGGCCGGGTGCGCAAGCAAAAGGGCATCGATCTCTTCGTCGACGCGATGTGCCTCCTGCTGCCGCGCTACCCCGATTTCACCGCCGTGATCATCGGCCTGACGACGGCGGACAATCTGCCTTTCGTCGAAAAGCTCAAAGCGCAGATCGCCGCGGCCGGGCTGCAGGATCGCATCCGCTTCCTCGGCGAATTGCCAATCGAGGAGGTGCCGCTGTGGTATCAGCGCATCTCCATCTATGTCTTCGCGTCGCGAGTGGAAGGTTTTGGGCTGACCATGTTGGAGGCCATGGCCGCCGGCAACGCCGTGGTCGCCACGCGGGCCGGGGCCGCCGAAATCGTCATCACCGACGGCGAAAATGGCGTGCTGGCCCCGACCGGAGATGTTTCCGCGCTCGCCGCTTCCATCGAGCCGCTGATGCAACAGCCCGAACGCATCGGGGCGATCGGGGCAAGGGCGCGGGCCGAGATCGTCGAAAACTTCAACCGCAATCGCGAGGTCGGTCAGATCGTCGAGGTCTACCGGCGCCTGTGGGCGGAGACCGAGCCGAAAGCCGCGAGCCGCCCGACTGTGAGGTTTCGGCCAAGGCGTGGCAATCTGCTCTTGATTTAGGCGCAATCTGCACTTTTTCGGCTAAGATTGCCTTATTTTTGGTCCGCTGATTCACGCGGCAATGGCCGAAATCCTTTGCTGACCAGCCGTTTTCGCGCAATCCGCTTCTGGCGCAATTTGTGCATCGTCGCGCCTGTTCGTCTGAACGACTTAACCCCGTCGGCATCTGCCGGGAGCGGATCGTAGCGTTCTTTCGTGTCTGACATAGGCGAAATTCGTCGCGTTTCGCTCTGCCAAAGGACTCGTGAGTAAAATGAGCAAGTACAAACTCGAATATATTTGGCTTGATGGTTATACGCCTGTTCCGAATCTTCGCGGCAAGACGCTGATCAAAGAATTCGACAAGTTCCCGACCTTGGCGGATCTGCCCAACTGGGGCTTTGACGGCAGTTCGACCAAGCAGGCCGAGGGCAAAAGCTCCGATTGCGTGCTGAAGCCCGTCGCGGCTTACCCGGACAGCACCCGCACCAATGGCGTGTTGGTCATGTGCGAAGTCATGATGCCCGATGGCGTGACCCCGCACCCGACCAACGCCCGCGCGACGATTCTCGACGACGCCGGCGCCTGGTTTGGCTTCGAGCAGGAATATTTCTTCTATCAGGACGGCCGTCCGCTCGGCTTCCCGGAACATGGCTTCCCCGCGCCGCAGGGCCCCTATTACACCGGCGTCGGCTACAAGAACGTCGGCGACATCGCCCGCCAGATCGTCGAAGAACATCTCGACATCTGCCTCGACGCCGGCATCAACCATGAAGGCATCAACGCCGAAGTGGCCAAGGGCCAGTGGGAGTTCCAGGTGTTCGGCAAGGGCTCCAAAAGAGCCGCCGACGAAATGTGGATCGCCCGCTACATTCTGCTCCGCCTCGCGGAGAAATATGGCGTGGACATCGAGTTCCATTGCAAGCCGCTCGGCGACACCGACTGGAACGGCTCGGGCATGCACGCCAATTTCTCGACGGAACACCTCCGCGAGAAGGGCGGCAAGGAGTATTTCGAAAAGCTGATGAAGGCCTTCGAAAAGAACCGCGCCGACCACATCGCCGTTTACGGTCCGGACAATCACATGCGTCTGACCGGCCTGCACGAGACCGCCTCGATCGACAGCTTCAGCTATGGCGTGGCTGATCGTGGCGCTTCGATCCGCCTGCCGCACAGCTTCGTCAACAATGGCTATCGTGGTTATATGGAAGATCGCCGCCCCAACTCGCAGGGCTGCCCTTACCAGATCGCTTCGCAAATCCTGAAGACGATCGCCGAAGTTCCCACGGCGGCCTGATTTTTCGGCTGATCGTTGAAAAACAACAACGGGCGAAAGGCTTCGGCCTTTCGCCCGTTTCGCTTTTTCAAGCGTAAGGCTGGTCGGGCGTCTTGCCGAGCAGGCGCTTGAAGGCCGCCGACAGATGATGGCGCAGCATGGCGATGCGGCGGTCGCCTTCCGAGGTGACCCAGTTGAACTGGATGACGCGGCGTTCGCCCTCGAAGGGCATGTGGCCGTGCCAGGAATTTTCCGAGCGCTTGAAAGCCAGCAGGGTTCCTGCCGCGGGTGGGACTTCCATGATCGGATCGTCGAGGCCGGCGTTGGACTTCAACAGGCGCAGGCGTCCGCCGGAATGCTCCCATTCGGGATTCATGTAGATCAGGATCGTGATGATCTTGCTCTTGGTGTCGGTGTGGATGCGCCCATCCTTCGGGCTGCACCGGCCGCGCACGGTGATGGTGTGCGGGCGCCCCGTCAGATCGACGTCAAATTTTTCCTCGAAGGCCTTGCGGAATTCGTCGCTGCCCAACTCGTCGAGCAATTGCTGGAAGGCCGGTCCGAAGGACACCTGCGCCACTGGAAAACTGCCGCTCTCGGCGATTTTCGGGATAATCGCGGTTGATTTCGGCGCAGGCCCCGGCGTTGAGGAAGCCGGGGAAGCTGAGGAACTGGAATGGCTCGCGGGTCAGCGGCGTGGCCTTGAACCCCGCCAAGATCGACATAGCGTAAAGTCATCAAACTGGCTCCTGAGTTGCCCCGTTTTTAGGGCCGGCGGCGCGGGGTGTCAAAGCCGTAGAACGTCAAACCTCCATCAGGCGCGTCACCAGGGCGTCGAGATCCAGCGCGATTTCGGCGGCGCGCCCATGCAGCACATGGGTAAAGTTGCGGTCGGCGACCGAGCTTTCCGATCGGAGATTGGACAGCACGCTGGTCGCCGGGCATCGGCGCGCGATCTCGCCGACCGGCAGCACGGTCCCGGAGGTTCCGATCACCACCAGCACATCGTCCTCGGTCAATTCGGAGAGGCGTCGCCACATTTCCGTGTAGAGCGGGGCTCTTTCATTGAAGAACACCACATTCGGCTTCACCTCCCACAGCGCGCCGCAATGCGGACAGCAACCGGTCGCCGTGTCGAAGGCCTGGTAGCCCACGTCCCAGGTCGTTTCACAGTCGAGGCAGCGCATCGAGGTGAGCGAGCCATGCACATGCAACACGTCGCGCGCTCCGGCGCGTTCGAAAAGATCGTCCACATTCTGGGTGATCAGGTCCGCGCCGAAACGCTCCTGCCAGGAGACGGCCAACTTATGCGCCGCGTTGGGCGAAACCGTCCCGAGTTGCGCGCGGCGGGCCGAATAAAACTGATGGACGAGGTCGAAATTCTCTTCCCAGCAATCGAAATTGCAGACCACGTCGGCATCATATTGCGCCCAGAGGCTTTTTTCGCCGGAGGTGCGAAAGGTGTCGAGGCCTGAGTTGGCGGAAATGCCGCTACCGGTGAGCAATAAGAGCTGGCGCATGAAATCGGACCGCCTGGCAATCACCACAAGCGCCTGCGGCGTTTGCGCGACAGCTTATTTGCCCTTGATAGCACGGTCGATGGCGGCGTTGACCTCCGCCATGAAATTTTCCGCCAAAAATCGGTGCGGCGGAGCGACGCGGTCGGGATGGAGGAGAAGGGCGCAGTGGCGGCGCAACTGGCGCAATTCGGCCAGAGACTGGGTCCGTGCGAGTTGTTGGCGTATGGCGGCGAATTTGGCCGCCAGGTCGGCTGTTACAGGTTCTGCGGGCGCGGAAAAATGTTCCGGGCCAAGGGTTTCGACATAGAGGGCTTCGACCGCCTCGCCGGAATGGAAGGCCTCCCTCAGGGGCGCCGCGAAAACGCGCGGCCACAGTCGCTCGGCGCCTGAAAAGCCGCCTTTTTCGGACAAGGGCGGGTCCTCTTCGTCGAGGGCCTCCAGCAGGCGTTCGAACGGACTTCGCCGTCCTCCAAAATCCTCGAAGGCCATTTACACAACTCAAGGTCGTTGTCGGTCGGGCGACGCCTTTCGGCCGCGCGGACAAGCGTAGGGCCGGAAACCTCAATAAACGCGAAAGAAGCTTTTGAAAAACCGGCGTCGGCCGCGCCATTCTGGCACAGAATGGCAAATGTTAATCTTTTATTAACCATATGGGCACAACCTATAAGTGTGTTCGGCGTCGTGGCGCAACCCGGTCCGGAGATCGGGTTGGCCCGAGGCAAAGCGAAGTTACGAAATCATTTTTTGAATTGGGGACTCGAATGTTTGTCATCGTCGACGACCGCGAAATCGTCAAAACCGGCTATGCTTCGAGCTTCGGTCGAGAGGGCGTCGCCTCGACCGGCCTGCGCCCCGACGAATTCGAGGAATGGGTCGCGGGCGTCGGCAAGCCGGATCTTCTGGCGGTCGAGGCTTTTTTGATCGGCGATTGCCGCCGCCGGGACGTTTTTCCGCGCATGATTCGCGAGCGCTGCCATGTTCCGGTGATCGCGCTCAACGACTCGCCGTCGCTGGAGCAGACGCTGGACTTTTTGCCGCCGGCGTGGATGACGTGGTGCGCAAGCCCGTGCATGTGCGCGAGATCATGGCGCGGGTCGGCGCGATCCGCCGCCGTAAGGAGGCGCAGCAGGAATTCAAGCTGGTCGGCGAGATGCGGGTCTATTTCGATGGCCGCGACCCGGAAGTGAAGGGGCTGGCCCTGCCGCTGCCGCGCCGCGAGCGTCGTATTCTCGAATATCTGGTGGTCAACCAGTCCAAACGCGTCACCAAGGCGCAGATTTTCAACGCCATCTACGGGTTGTTCGATGAGGAGGTCGAGGAGGATGTGGTCGAAAGCCATATCAGCAAGCTGCGCAAGAAATTGCGCCATCGCCTCGGCTATGATCCAATCGATTCCAAACGTTATCTTGGCTATTGCCTGACGCTGAGCTGAAACTTTTGCGTCAACAGCTATCTGGAGCGGATCGCCGAACTGTGGCTGCGCGCCCTGAACGTTCGCTACCTGGTCGTCAATGGCGCCGATTCACGGGATTACTTTCACTGGTTCGCGCAGCCGGAAAAGTTCGCGGTTCTCCCGGTTGCGTGGCTCAGAGGGCGCCGGCGACACCATCTACGACACTCCCGGCTCCGGCCACGAGGACGCCGTGGTAGTGGACCTTCCCGCGATGAACCGCCTGCCGCGCCTGACCTCGACCAGCGACGCCGGTTTTCTGGCGGCCTATGTCGGCTGGGCCGCCGGCAAGCGGCCTGTCTCGATCCACTGGAACGCGGCAATATAGCGCCGTGCTCGACACTCAACTCGGTCCGGACGAGGCCATCCTGGTCAAGATCAATCATGACCGCGGCTGGCGAGTTTCGGGCGCAACCACGCAGTCACCCGTCACTTTTCTTTTGGTATGCGCGCGCCCGGGCCGGCAACACTTGGAATTGCAATTCACCGCGTCGTGGGACGTCTGGCTGGGCCGGGCGATCACCCTTTTGTCGGCCATTCTTCTTATCCTTCGCGTGCCCAAACCCTGGATCGCCGCGATGGCCGCTATTCCCGCCGTGGCCGCATTTGGTTTCCTATCCTCCACTTTGCCTCCCACTGTCAAAGTGGCGGAGGAGACATTCATCCGGCCGCAGGCGCCGATCATAAACCCGGGAGGAATCGTCGACGACCTCACCAATCGGGCCGCTGCTGTTCGCACGCGGCCGGACGCTTACGGTTTGGGGAGTGAACTTCGGTTCGAGCACGGATTCGGACCGCGTGTGGCTCGGCGGTCGCACCGCCGAGATCACCCGGCGCTCGGCGAACACGATCACTTTCAAACTGCCTGCCGACGCCGATCCGAAAACCGTGGTGGTGAGCGTCGATTGACAGCTTGGTAAGTGCCCCAGAGCCATTGCGGTTGGCTGCCGGCGCAGGGCCAGTTTTTAGAGGCGGCCAGGCGGCAATGGCTCCCGGAAACGCCGACGATGGTTAAGGTGATGTCTTTTTCGCTGTAGCCGGGGATGGTTTCGAGAAACGTGCTGCCGGTGTAGCCGTAACCACCGAGGGTGGGCTGGGGGGAGTATCTCGTTGCCGTCGGAATCGTAGACGCGAATCAGGCTGCGGTCGAAGTTGAGCGTCCAATAGCCGGTGGCGGGCACGCCATCGCCGCGTGGAGTTTTGCGCAAGCACAGGAAATCTTAACCAAGGCTGCAAGAAG
>CAWFBN010000126.1:0-37052 GCA_963813955.1 uncultured Alphaproteobacteria bacterium
CTGACACCAGGCGTATTCCTTTATTATCCCGATCGGCGCCAGGTACTTCCGAAGCTTCGCGCCTTTATCGATCACCTGAAATCGCACCTCCCGCTCGCGCCGACACTCGATGGCTTGGAAAGGTAGTCAAGGTCAGTTTGTTATCGGGAAACCAGGACGGTTCTACGGCCGTCGAGTTGAAGAATTGTCAGATGCGGCAGCCGGGCTCGACGCCTCATCCACGCAAGCAAGCGTCAGCGTCAAGCGCGGCAAAACAAAATTCAGGAAGGCGCGGAGCTTGAGCGGCTGAATTCGCTGGGGCTGGTGCACGAGGCTGACCGGGATCGGATCGGGCGAGAAGCCGCGCAGGATCGTGGTGACGCGCCTGTCGGAGATCGCATTCGCCGCCTGATACGACATCACGCGCGCGATCCCCAGCCCGGCCGCCGCCGCCTCGACCACGGCGTCGGCCGTGTTGACGGAAAATCGCGTCCGGATCGGGACCGCGCGCGCCCCACCGCCGCCGACCGGCCTGTTGCGATAGGTCTGCAGCCCCTCGAATGCAATGCAGTCATGATCGTGAGCGCCTCGGGCGACGCCGGTTCGCCCCGCCGCGCCAGATAGTCCGCACTGGCGCAAATCACCCAGCGGACATGGCCCGCCTGCCGCGCGACAAGATCGCTGTCGGGCAGCCGGCCGATCCGCACCGCGACATCGACATGGCTCTCGACCAGGTCGATCACCTGATCCGACAGCACCAGCCTGACCGTCACCTCGGGATAGGCGTCCAGAAAGGCATGGACGACCGGCGCGACATGGAGCTTGCCGAACATGATCGGCGCGGTGACGAGCAGTTCGCAGCGCGGGGCGCGATATTCGCCGCGCGCTCCGCGTCGCCGAGATCGTCGAGCAGCCGCCGCGCGACGGCGACGAAAGCTTCGCCCGCCTCGGTCAGGATAAGCTTGCGGCTGGTGCGCACCAGCAATTGCGCGCCGAGATGCGCCACAAGGTCAGACAGCGACGGCTGACCGTCGGCAAGGGCGTGCTGAGCGCGCGCGAGGCCGCCGACAGGCTGCCGCCGTTAGATGGCGCATGACGATATCCGGTTTCCTCTGCCTAGTCATGTCGTCAAAAGCTGCGGGTTTTGCTAGGTTGGCCTATGACAAGCAACCGTCGACTGACCTTAAAGCGCTCCTATTCGAAGCAATCGACCGGCCCTATGAGGCGTGACTTTGTTATCAAGCAGACTGCGGACGTCGGAAATCTCGAATGAACCGGGATTGGCGCTGCTGGTTCGCCGGGCGCCGTTTCGCCAGCCCCGGAAGACTCAAAGCCGGTGACGTTCCAATCATGCAGGATGAACTGGCGGCTGCTGCCAATCTGTCCGCGCGGGCTTTCGTCGAACAGGTATTGACCACGGCGGTGAATGAGCGGGCAGATACGTCCTTTCCGCAAAAGCGCTCCAATGCATTGATCTTGCGTATCAGGCGCCGAGATTTTTGCTTAGATGGATAGGCGTGCTGAAATCCGGCGCGGCGTCGGCATCCTCAGCCTCAAACATCCGGCCGTGCGATCGAGTTAGGTTCAAAAATGTCTGAAACCTTCAATGTCGTCCAACTTTCGACCGTGATATCGCAAGTGACCGCACCCGCCTTCCTTCTGAGCGCGGTGGCGTCGACCGTATCGGTTTTAATCACCCGGTTGAACCGTGTTGCCGACCAATACCATTCGATCAGCGGTATGTCGGAGGACGATTTGGGGGCTGCTCAGCGAAAAGCTGAGTTGCCAGACCTGACATTGCGCGCCCATTTCATGTATCGAGCCATTTTCTGGGCGGTCGGCAGCGGCATCGGCACCTGTTTGCTGGTCATCATCATGTTCACGAGCGCTTTGCTGAAATTTCAACATGAGGTCGGTGCAGCGGTGCTGTTCATCCTTGCCATGGGTCTCTTCACCACGGCGTTGATCTATCTCGCCCGCGAAGTGCGCTTAAGCCACAGAAATAGTTTTAGCCGTAGGGGAATTGGCGCCGCCTCAACTCGCCGCTCATCCCCGCTACGACAGCCGGTCAGCGACGGTGGATCATGAGCAAGTCCAAAATGCCTGTATCGCCGCGAAGATTTCGGCTGGGAACAACGAAGGTCGGCTAACCGCCGAAAAGGCGGCTCGGCGAGACCACTGCTGAATTCCCGGTTGTGGCGCCAAGCCGGCTAACAGCCGTCGTTTCGAACGGCCGCTACTAATTTTCAGTTTGGAGCTTAAGCGCCGTCGGGGCGTTGTGTTTTGCAAGCCCGCGGAGGGAGCAGGGGAGGGAACACCGAGCAACCGTCGCCAGATCGAGGACGCCGCCACCGCGTGCCTATACAGCCGCGCACGTAGAGGTTCGGGTTCGGCTGACGCCGATCCCACGATGTCGTAGCGATCGGGATCAAGGGCGGAATAGACCGTCGCTGCAAACAACGGAAACTTCGTCCGCCAATCAGGAGCGACCCTGAGTCCGAAGCTTCAACTTCAACCAAAGTCGGTTAGGAAAACCAAATGCCAGTCGCTTGGCTTGGCCGATCATACATGGCGTCAGGCGCGCGAGTGGTTGAGCGAAGCGCCTGAACAGCTTATTGAAGTGCGCGAGGTGGATTAGCTTGTCACGGCTTATATAGGTACAGAAAAATCGGAAAGGTAATTATTTTGCAAAATAAGAGCCTATAACGGCGGGTATTACATAAATAGCGAAAATAATAAATGATACATTCAAAACTCCGATCATTCCGCCAACATAAGTTTTATCAAATATGTAACAACTATTTAAATTCGTCATATCTAAAATTTTCCATCGCAATTTTTCGTGTGTTTTAGAGTAAAATGCAAGAGATGATCTGACACGATTGTCAGAGTAGCCGATACGGCTCCAATAAAAAAAGCTTAATATTGACAATCTCTTTAGGTCGCAGCGTCCCGATAGGAACGGCGCGCTCGCTTTCTCCAAAAACGATTTTTTCGTTACCTCTATAAAATTCAACAATACCGCGACCTTGTGGAATGTTAATCGTACAATCTTCGACAGAATGTTTAGTGTTGTTTGTTATTTGTATTGTATAAAAATAATCGACATTAGTTAATGTTAGTAGCATCTCGTAATAGTTGGTTTTGCGCAACAATGTGCGGAGAGAGCCGTCCGACGGTCCGTCCATTGCCTCCTTAAAGTTATGTGGCATGATAAATGGAAGGCTTTCGACGCGCAAGGCGACGTGCTGTCGAGTTCTGAGTAAGTAGGCGACGATTGCAAAAATTGCTGAGCAAAGCGCGATACCGATTGCTGCAAGTGGTGATGCAAAAACCTTCAGGTTATCAAACGTTAACAAATCGCTCATAATATCGCCCTTGGCGTCCTCAATCACTAATCTAGGAAACTGCACCTACCTCTTGCATAAACGCAACCTATTGCCGCACTCAATCCACAGCCGTTACCCAAAGCGCACATGATAGCCTTGAAGCCCTGTTGGCGATCAACGAGCCCTCGGAGCGATCCGAGGTTTTACGACTAACCTGAGCCCTTCGGCTCATTTTCCGACTATCGTCCCGGCGTTGTCTTTGGCGATCACGATGTGCGTCTCTTGGCCGCCGCCATTCGTTAATACGTCGTAGCTCTCATAGATGAAATGAATTCGGACTTTGCAGGCCGGCCGAAGCATTTTTTGGATCGTGTCGCAATTTGCCTCGATAGATTTGCGCGCGGCTTCCGGTTCAAGCGTATTGAAGTCGATACGTGCCCCATTAGGCGAGCCGCAACGATACTCATTGACATCGGCATAGAAGCACATCGCGGTCGTCTCGACCGTTTTGCCGTCCCATTTATGCGTTTGCACCGCCAAATCGAATCCGGAGAACTTTGTCACGTCTTCGGCGCTGGCCGCGAAAGGCGCGAGCGAAAACAAAATCAATGCACGAAAAAATGTTTTCATAGCGAAATCCTTAAACAATCGAACTGAAATGGCAGCCGAGGCGACAGCTTAGCCTTTGGCGCAAACGTCCGAAAGCCCCTTTTCACCCGCGCCCCATACCCGGCGCTTTCATGCCGCGCCAATCTGGCGTCACGACTGCCAGCCTATACGAACTATCCTTCCATCAAAGCGCGCATAGACGCGACCAGGGCGGCGATCAAAGAGGCCGAACGTCTGCGCCTTGTCGCCGATCAGAGCGAACTCAGCGCGCAGCTCGCCGCGCTCTATCCGAAGCTTCAAAAAGCGGTTGATGCGGCAGCTGCTGAGCGTGACCGGGCAAAAAAAGCTTGGCAGTCAGCCGAAGATAACCTGGCTCGCGCGCATCAGGCAAGAGTACCGCCATCGGGCCACAAATCGCGTCGAACATTCGCGGTTTCTCCGCCACCATGCGCACGTTGAGCCAGAGGCCCGCAGGATCTGGCCTGGCCTAGCCAGCGCGTACTGAAAGAATTTGGCGCGGCTTATTCGTCATGTCTCGCGCCGATAACGACGCCCGCCACACGGATGCACTGTGGCGGGCGTTTTTTTGCCAATAACGAAAATCCGATTGAAAGAAACGATTTTCCATGTCGCGCCTGATTATGGAAACTCGTTACACCAAAATTTAAAATCGTTACCTAAGTCCGTAAATTCGTTATTCTGTCCTATAGTAACGGGGGGACGAGGTTGGGTCTAAAAAAGTTCGATCCGGCCCAGTTGTCATCTCGGAAGAGATGGCATGTCGAATGCGTTCCGCTAGCGCTTTTCCCGCCATGTTGCAAGGCCGGCATCAATCGAAATGTTGGCGCGGGTCGCCGATGAATGGAACGATGACGAAAATTGCGCCTTCGCGGATCTCTTCATTGACGCCCGCATCATGGCGCAGCTCGACGACGCCGCGCGGGCCGCTCCGCTGGTACGAGATCGCCAAGCCATTCCGCCAAAGCTTCGACGGCGTTGGCGAAAGCTTCGTTTTCATCCTTGCCCATAGCGACGCAGCCGGGGCAGTCAGGGAAGGAGATTCCAAAATCTCCGGTATGTGATTGATCGATTATACCGATGTAGCGCATCGGCGCGCGCCTTTAGCTTCAAGAGTGGTTGGATTGCGCCGAGGGGCCATGCCGCGCGCGCCTGGGTGCCGAAACTTCGTCGCCAGCAACGTCGATCCGCAGCTCGGCGCCGATACTGGCCGCGCTCTTTTATAGCTGCGCCAGCGCTCCCGTCCGCCGCGTCCTGGCCTCAGTGGTTCCGTCGCCGATCACTGCGAGATTAACGCCGGTTGCGCCTATAAATTCGATGCCGGCTTCCTCAAGAGCGCGCTGGACAGCGGCGAGGTTATTTCTCGTCGGCATCTTCCGGCCTTTCTCAAAAGAGCGGATCGTGGATTCGCTCAAATACGAACGGCTGGCGAGCTCGGTTTGAACTCCAGTCAAGAAGGGCTCTCGCGGCGCGACTTTGTTCAGGCATGATCATGACGTTGATTATGGCGAACGTGCGCTTTCCGTCAACCTTTGACGAAAAATGGGAATTTCACACCAATACACATTTTCGTGTTCAGGCGTGTCAATCTGCATTGACAGTCCATATTTTCACGGATAACGTTGACGCTTACCGTCTTTTTTAGACGGTTAATGATGCGGTTTTGGAGATTGGAATGCAAATGATTGAACAGTCCACAAATGCTTCATGTCGTGCGCTTTGCGGCGCGGCCGGTGTTGGCATAGCCGAAGACGCCGAGCTGATGCGCCTGTCGCGTGAGTTCGAGGCCGCCTGGGCTGACGAGAAGATCGCGGATGCGGTCGAAGGCTTCGATGAACCGGCCTACTACCGGGTCAGTGGGATTGTCGGCGCGATCGTGGAGGCTCCGGCGGCCTCGCTCGCTGGCTTGATCGTGAAGGCGCGCGCTTTGTTCTGGTTGCATAGCGGTGATGTGGACGGGGAGGTTTTTGGCGGTGATGTGGAGCCGACAACCGATATGCGCCTTGCCTGGCAGCTCTTGCGCGGCGTGTTGGCTCTTGGCTGTCTCGATCAAGCTAAGTTGGGGGCCTGACAATGACAAACTCCCAAGACAACTTTCGCAAAATCTGCTGTAACCTCGAAATTGAACTTTCAAACTTGGCGGGTCTGGGATCTGTGACATCGGTATTGCTCGAAGGATCTACCTCCGAGCAGGCCGTCGACGGCTACCACACGATTGGAGAGACCGAACTCAGCGCAATTCGCTGGGCGGGATTTGAACTCGCGGGTGGGATCAAGAAGCTTTTTGCGGACTTTTTGGAAAACTATGAAGCAGCATTGAAGTCGCATAATGCGACCCTCAACCCTGGTGAATGAGCAGCCAGCTCTCGTTTGAATTGCCAGCCTGCGCCTAGCGATAGGCGCAGGCGTTCACCACTGGGCAGACCTGCCTCCAAGGATTCTCCAGCGGTGGCGTCGATCGCCTGCTCGATAGCGTCGAGATCATCACGATTGAACCACCCTCACGGAATTACCGCGCAGGCGTCGAGCCGCCGTGGTTGAGGTTACGGTCCTTGCATTGAGCCAGCGATCAACGGAAGAAAGGCGATAGCGGACTAGGCGACCGACTTTGATGAATTCGGGCCCGTCGCCGCGCGTGGCGAGGTTTTCCAAGTGTTGAGGTGTGCAGCCTAGCTTTTCCGCGAGTTGCTGCCGCGTCAGTAGTGTTTCGTTTTCGAGATATGCAATCGGATTGGTCATCTGTCAGTCCCTTTGGCCTTTGTTGGGCTGACAGCCAATTTACGCATATCGATGAAAGCCAAAATAGCTAGGCGTCTACTTTTTTGGCCGAACGCTCGACGTGCGCGCCGCGCCGACGCCGGTGGCGCAAAAAGAAACCCCGCCGGGCTTGTTATCGCCATAGCGGGGTTGCCCCGAAGGGTCTTGAGGCTCAACGGCAAGCCGCGAGCTGACTTGTTTAGAATGGCTTTGAACGCGAAAAAGTCAAGGCGTCATGCCAAGCGCGGCCAAAATACCAGATTTTATTCGCGCCATGTCGCCCGCCGGCAACACGGGATGCAAATATTTTCGTTTGCCGTTTTGGTCCCGGCTAGATCGGAAAAAATCAAGACGCTCAAAACCAACCGTTGCGATCATATCGCATTTTGCCCACCAAATCGCTTGATCGAACGGCGGCGGCAAGGGTCGTTCAAGGGCCAGCCTTGACGCAATAGGCCACTGGGTGGTCTGGCTCCGTTCCGGATAAGGGAACAACCGTGCAAAGTCCGTCGCGATGGGGAAGCCTCGGCGATATCACAACTGCCGGCCGGCGCTTGATCATTTCTGGAGGATGAAATCCGCCGAGTGAATAATCGCAAAGAAGCACAGTGCCGGGGCTTACGCCATATCGAATCGCCATGCGGCGATTGTTCTGCTTTTCGTGAAACAAGCAAGAGCATGGCAGGGCTGCCGCGCATTAGCATGAACGAGGCCGCAGACTTGCCGTCACACGCTAGCGCCGAGTTCGGCACATAATCGGCACACGCCGTTAGCAACCTTGCACACACTTTAATAATTATGAGATATTTCAGTGCTTTAGGTTGGCTGGGAGACCTGGATTCGAACCAAGATTGACGGAGTCAGAGTCCGCAGTTCTACCGTTGAACTATCCCCCACCGGGCGCGCTGCGCCGGAAGTTCGGATGACATAACCAAGACGCGCGCCGAGCGCAACCCCTTTTCAGCGCGGCGTCGCCTTAGCAGTTTGGCCGCCGCGCCATAATTTGCTTGTCGGCTCCAAGCCCCCCGCTTTATGCTGACTATTTGCAGATAGGGGCTGACGCCTGCGGGGAGAAAAATTTGCGGTCCTATAACGCGACAGGAGCCGAACAATCGGTCGGCAGCGCCGCAGCGGCGGCGCTTCAGCCGCACGTCGACCGTCGATCCTATGCGTCGCATGTTCCCGCAACCTATGCCGCGCTCGATCTCGGCACCAATAACTGCCGCCTGCTCGTTGCGCGCCCCCAACGCGATCCTGAGCACCGCGGGGCTGAAAATTTTCGCATCGTCGACGCCTTTTCGCGCATCGTCCGGCTGGGCGAGGGTCTGAGCCAGAGCGGCAGGCTGAGCGACGCGGCAATTCGCCGTACCCTCGACGCCCTGCTGGTGTGTCGCGACAAGATGATGGCGCGCGGCGTCACACGCGCGCGGCTCATCGCCACCGAAGCTTGCCGCGCCGCCGAAAACGGCGCCGAATTCATCGAAAGAGCGCGCGAGGAGGTCGGCCTGCGCCTCGAAGTCATCAGCCGCGAGACCGAGGCGCGTCTTGCCGCCGCCGGCTGCGCCGCTCTCGTCGATTCGGCCGCCAAGAGCGTCGTCCTGTTCGACATCGGCGGCGGATCGTCGGAAATCGTTTGGCTCGGCCCCGAAAGAGCGCGAGACAAGGGTTTGGAAAAAGGCTTGAGCGAACGCATCAGGCATTGGACCTCTCTCAAGCTCGGCGTCGTTACCTTGGCCGAACGTTTCGGCGGGGCCGAAGTCACCTTCGCCCAGTTCAACGCCATGACCGATCTGGTCGTTTCCGAATTGCAGCATTTTATCGCCAGCGCCGCGCAGGAAGAGCGATGCCAGCGTTTCCATCTGCTCGGCACCTCGGGCACGGTGACCACGCTGGCGGGCGTGCATCTCAATCTGGCGCGCTATGACCGGCGGCGCGTGGACGGACTGTGGATGTCGCATTCCGAAATCGATGACGTGATCAACCGGTTGCGCGGCATGTCCTTTGCCGAACGCTCGCAGAACTCCTGTATCGGCCCCGATCGCGCCGATCTGGTGCTGGCCGGCTGCGCCATTCTCGAAGGCATTCGCCGCAGTTTTCCCTCCGAGCGTATCCGCATCGCCGACCGGGGACTGCGCGAAGGCATGCTGCTGGAACTGATGCGCGCCGACCGGTCTTTCGCGTTCTGAAACGGTAAAACTGTTCAAGCGCGCCTTTTCCGGTTAGGGAAGGCGTCGAACAGAGGCGGAGCAGAGTGAAAAAACCAACCGGCGGCGGATCTGGCGGCGAGGGCGGCCGGGGCTTGAAGACGCGCGTAAAAACCGCGCGCAAGCGGAGCTTGTCCTCGACGCTCTGGCTGCAACGTCAACTCAACGATCCTTATGTGGCGCGCGCCAAGCGCGAAGGCTGGCGCTCGCGCGCCGCGTTCAAGCTGCTGGAAATGGACGAAAAATATCAGCTTTTGCAGCCGGGCCAGAAAATCGTCGATCTCGGCGCGGCGCCGGGCGGCTGGTCGCAGGTGGCGGCGAAAAAGCTGCGCTCGCGCGACGGGCGCGGCAAGATCGTCGGCATCGATCTGCTCGACATCGAGCCGATCACCGGCGTCGATTTCACGGTGATGGATTTTCTGGCCGAGGACGCGGATGAGAAGCTCAAAGCCATGCTCGGCGGCGAAGCCGATGGCGTGCTCTCCGACATGGCGGCCAACACCACTGGCCACAAGAAGACCGATCACCTGCGCATCGTCCATCTGGCCGAACTGGCGGCGAATTTCGCCGGCGACGTTTTGAAGCCAGGCGGCTATTTTTTATGCAAACTTTTCCAGGGCGGCGAGACCAGCGAATTGGTGACGCGGCTGAAACGCGATTACGCCGTCGTGCGCCACATCAAGCCGCAGTCGAGCCGCGCCAATTCGGCCGAGCTTTACGTGCTGGCGACCGGTTTCAGGGCTGCGGCGGCGCCTGCGACGCCGCCGGACGAGTCTTGAGCGGTCTAATGGCCGGCAGCCCGGCTAATGGGCCAGGCTCTGGTTTGATGACAAAGGCCCGTTTTGCTGCCCATGGTTCGAGACGGCTCCTTCGGAGCCTCCTCACCATGAGGTCGTTATCTTTGTAAAACAATGAAGTAGCCCTCATCCTGAGGAGCGCCTAAAGGCGCGTCTCGAAGGACGAGGGCGGTCCGCGGCTTTGACAGCAGTCTGAGCCCGGCTAATGGCCGGGCTTCAATACTTGGCGAGGACAGGGATACCCGCCGACCCACCGAACAGATAGCTCAATCCAAAGGTGACCGTATTGTCGGTGAGGTTTTCATGGCCATGTCCGACCCAGCTCGCGGAGTTATAATTCCAGTTGCCGAAGTTGTAATAACGATATTCGGCGCGAACGGTCCAGTTCGGGGCGACCGCATACTCGACGCCGCCGCCGACGTCATAGCCACTCCTGTTCCAGTTGAATTTCTGAGGATTTGCCGGGATGCCGAAACTGTTCAAGAGCGCAGTGACGCCAGGACCTGCGCTGACGGTATGGTCTTCTTCGGTCCAGGCGGCGCCGCCGATCCCGTAGATCAGGGCGCGATCGTAAATGAAACCAAGACGGCCATTGACCGCGGCGAGCCAGTTCTGATTCGGGGTCGTCGTCGAATCGGTCACCGCGTTATAGGCAGAGCCCTGGAGGCCGGCGCCCTGGAAATCGCCCTGCACGCCGATGACGAATTGGCTGAACTGTAAATTATAGCCAATAAAACCGCCGCCAACGATGCCGCTCAGCTCGGGATTAATGGTCGTCTGGGGATTCAAAGAGGTCGCCGGAACTTGGATAGTCTTGTTGCCCCATCCCCCGCCAATATCGGCTCCGACATAGAAGCCGGTCCAGGTGAAGGCCGGCGGCGGCGCAACGATGACCGGCGCTTCCTTGATTGATGGGAGGTCGGCCGCGAAAGCGGAGCCAGCGAAAGCTGCGAGCGGCGGCTGTGGATACAATCAGTTTGCGCATCGAAATTTCCTTTGTTTGCGATTTCATGTAACCAGAGCAAAATTTATGCAGGATCATGGCGTCTCGGCAATATGTCTGCACTGCGACTATTTGAATTTCAAGTTGGTGTGGCAAATATACGCCAGATATTTACGTAGTAATACGTAGAAGAAACGGTGATTATTGTCGACGCCGCGCCGCCTGCGGCCTGAGGCGACATCCCAAGGCGCAAAAAAACCCGGCGTCGCCGCCGGGCTTAGTTGAGGTTCTGGTGTGCAGAAAGACAGTGCTGAGAAAGTCAGTATTTGGCGACAACCGGCGCCGCAGCGGGAGCGCCGAACAGATAGGTCAGGCCGACCTTGACGACGTTTTCGTTGAGGGTCCAGTTGCGGCTGGGCGCCCAGATAGATGGCCTGGTTGTTGTTGTTGCCGAAATTATAGTAGCGATATTCGACGCGAACGGTCCAGTTAGGCGTCCAGGCGTATTCGACGCCGCCGCCGACGTCATAGCCGGTCAGGCTCTTGTTCCAGTTCACGATGTTCGGATAGCCAGCGCCAAGATTGGCGACGTACCAGCTCGGCCCCGCCGTGAGGCTGGCGTTGCCGTTCGTCCAGGCCGCGCCGCCGATCGCGTAGATCAGGGTGCGATCGAACCAGCCGGTCAAGCCAAGGCGGCCGTCGACCGAGCCGATCCAGTTGGTGTTGGTGTGCCAGGTCGTGTCGGTGTAGGCGTCGTAGTGGTTGTTCGACAGCGACGTGCCGGCGAAGCGAGCCTTCGACGCCGATGACGAACTGGTTGATCTGGTAATTGGCGCCGATATGGCCGCCGCCGAACACGCCGCTGTTATTTCCGCCGTGGTGGCCGTAATAGTTGTTGATCAGGCCATAGTTCCAGTAGTCGTTGTCGCTCAGATTGGTCCACACGCCGCCGATGTCGGCGCCGACGTAGAAGCCGGTCCAGGTAAAGGCCGGGGGGAATATAGACCGGCGCCGGCGGCGGGGCCTTGGTCGAGGGGAGATCGGCCGCGAAGGCCGGCCCCGCCATTGCCGCCAAAAGCGCGGCCGAGAGCAGGTTTTTGCGCATCAAAAATCCTCCTGTTCGATGCAATGACGGAAGTCTAGGCAGAGCAAGGCCATTCCGGCAACGCAGGAAAGGGAGTCTTCAATACATAAACCTCGGACGTTGCAATCATGCATCGCGTAGTTCCCGCAGGTACTACGTAGTATCCCGTAGTAACCAAGCAAAGCTCAAGCGTTTGGCGGCGCGCTCTGCGGGGTTTCAGCGAGCACATGCCCCGACAGCGCCGCGCCGGCGTCGCGCGGCAGGCGCATGAAAATCAGCGCCGAGGCGGCGGTCACCAGCGCGACGGTGAAAAACGCCGGGGGAAAATCGGCGGCGACAATATTGCCGTTCCCTGAAGCGGCGCGCGTCGCCTCGACCACGGCGGCGGCGAGCGCCACGCCCGACGACAGCGACAATTGCTGGACGACAGCGGAAAAACTCGTCGCCTTGCTCAACGCCGCGTTGTCGAGATCGGCATAGGCCAGAGCATTGAGCGCGGTGAATTGCAGCGAGCGGAAAAAGCCGCCGACAAACAGCGCGCAGAGCAGCAGAATCTGCGGCGTGTCGGCGCGAAAGGCTCCGTTGACGGCGAGAAAAGCGGCGCTGATCAGGGCATTGAACACCAGGGTTTTCCGGAAGCCGAAACGGTTGAGGACGGTCTCGGCGGTCGCCTTCATCACCAGCGCGCCTGCTGTGGCGACAAAGGTGGTGAGGCCGGACTGGAAGGCGGTCATGCCGAAGCCAAGCTGCAACATCAGCGGCAGCAGGAAGGGCGTGGCGCCGACGCCGATGCGGAAGAAAAAGCCGCCAACCAGGCTCGCCCAATAGGTTTTTATGCGCAAAAGCCTGAGATCGAGGATGGGATTTTCGGTTTTCAGCGCGTGACGAATGTAGATCGCCATGCAGACGAAGCCGAACAGGATCAGCGCGAGATTGGCGTCGCGCGGCATAAAACCGCGACCCAAGGACCGTCAGGCCGAAAATCAGGCTCGACAGGCCGAAGCCGCTCAGCAGGAAGCCGCGCAGATCGAAGGCGACGATATTTTCTTCGCGGATATTGGGGATATAGAGGGTTGTCAGGATCACGCCCAGCACGCCAATGGGGACATTGATCCAGAAATTCCAGCGCCAGTGCAGGTAGGTCGAAATGAAGCCGCCGAGCGGCGGTCCCAGCATGGGGCCGATCAGCGCCGGAATGGTCAGATAAGCCATGGCGCGGACGATTTCCGAACGCTCGATCGAGCGGAACAGGGCCAGCCGTCCGACTGGCGTCATCATCGCGCCGCCGCAGCCCTGAAGAATGCGCGCGGCGATGAATTGCGGCAGGGTGCTCGACAGGCCGCACAGGATCGAGCCAATCGTGAAGACGATGATCGCGGCGCGAAAAACCTTTTGCGTGCCGTATCGGTCGGCCACCCAGCCGGAAGCCGGAATGAACACCGCCTGCGCCAGCATGTAGGAGGTCATCGACAGTTTTAGCGCAATCGGGTCCTGGTGCAGGTCGGCGGCGATAGCGGGCAGGGAGGTCGCCACGATGGTCGAATCGAGATTCTCCATGAACAGGGCGCAGGCGACGATCAGCGGCGTGAGGATGAAAGGACGCAAGAGTTTTTCCGGCAGCGGAACGGGAGGGACTATCTAAAGTCTTTTCCACTCAACAGGAAACCCGTGGCGCTCGCGACGCGTATTTGATCGCCGCTGGACATAAATTTTCGATATCGCGCCGGATTTGTTTGTATCTCGTCATATAAATGCTATCAGCACACGCCAACTCGTAGGTTGCGCCCCGATGCGCCCTACCTTTCCTCGCTTACGCGCCGACGGAGCTGGCTATGAACGGAATCCCCTATCTGACCGAAGCACTGACGTTCGACGACGTCCTGCTGCGACCGGGTCATTCCGAGGTCATGCCGTCCGGCGTGTCGATCAAGACGCGTCTCACCCGCAGCATCGAGCTGAACCTGCCGATCATGTCCTCGGCCATGGATACTGTCACCGAGGCGCGGCTGGCCATCGCCATGGCGCAGGCTGGCGGCATCGGCGTCATCCACCGCAATCTGGAGCCTGAACAGCAGGCCGAGGAAGTCCGCCGTGTAAAACGCTATGAAAGCGGCATGGTGGTCAATCCGATCACCATTTTCCCCGACGAGACCCTGGCCGACGCCCTGGCGCTGATGAGCCGCCATTCCATTTCGGGCATCCCGGTGGTCGAGCGCGGGCATGACAATCGTCCCGGCAAGCTCGCCGGCATTCTCACCAATCGCGATGTGCGATTTGCCGATAATCCCGCCCAGCCGGTCTATGAGCTGATGACCAAGAAGCTCATCACGGTGGGCGAGGGGGTGGAGAAGGACGAGGCGCGCCGCCTGTTGCACCAGAATCGCATCGAGAAGCTGTTGGTGGTCGACGCCGAGTTCCGCTGCGTCGGACTGGTGACGGTCAAGGACATCGAAAAGGCGACACTGCATCCGTCCGCCTGCAAGGACGAGGCGGGACGCCTGCGCGTCGCCGCCGCCTCCACCGTCGGCGACAAGGGATTTTTTCGCGCGGAGATGCTGATTGATGCGGGCGTGGACTGCGTCGTGGTCGATACGGCGCATGGCCATTCGCAACAGGTGCTGGATCAGGTCGTCCGGATCAAGCGCATGTCCAATAATGTGGCGGTGATCGCCGGCAATATCGCCACGGCGGAAGGCGCCAAGGCGCTGATCGACGCGGGCGCCGACGCGCTCAAGGTCGGCATCGGTCCCGGTTCGATCTGCACCACCCGCATCGTCGCGGGCGTCGGCGTGCCGCAGCTGACCGCAATTCTCGATGCCGTGCAGCGAGGCGCGCAAGGCCGGCGTTCCGGTGATCGGCGACGGCGGCATCAAATATTCCGGCGATTTCGCCAAGGCCATCGCCGCCGGCGCCGAATGCGTGATGATCGGCTCGCTGCTGGCCGGCACGGAAGAAGCGCCGGGCGAGGTCTTCCTCTATCAGGGCCGCTCGTTCAAGTCCTATCGCGGCATGGGGTCGGTCGGCGCCATGGCGCGCGGCTCGGCGGACCGCTATTTCCAGCAGGACATCAAGGACGCGCTGAAACTGGTGCCGGAAGGCATCGAGGGCCAGGTTCCCTATCGCGGCCCGGTCGCCCCGATCCTGCACCAACTCGCCGGCGGCCTGCGCGCCGCCATGGGCTATGTCGGCGCCGCCACCATCGAGGAGTTCCAGCAGCGGGCGCGTTTCGTGCGCATCACCGGCGCGGGCCTGCGCGAAAGCCACGTGCATGACGTGTCGATCACCCGCGAAAGCCCGAATTACCCCATGGGCGCGTGAACGCGCCTTAAATGTTCGAGTGGCTTTCACGCTGTATTGACCTGGCCCCGTCATTGCGAGCGAAGCGAAGCAATCCATGACTTGCGGTTGTGACCAGGGTGGATTGCTTCGCTTCGCTCGCAATGACGACCCTGGTTCAGGTCAGGCGTAAGTGCGCGTGAGCCCAGAGGCGCTTGTCACCAGCGGCGCCAATGGCGGTGATGCCAGTAATGGCGCCGCCAACCGTAGTGACGGTAATAAGGGCGATGCCAGTAAGCACGGTGATAGTAGGGCCGCCGCCAGCCGTAGTGGTGGTAATAAGGGCGGTGCCAGTAAGCCCGATGATAGTAATGTGCCATGTGCCAGTAATGCCTGTGCCAGTAATGGCGATGCCAATAGTGGCGCCGCCAGTAGACGTCTTGAACAAGGCCAGCCTCGTTGGAAACCGATAGTTGCGAGGCGAGGGCCGAGGCCGCTATCGGTTCGGCGCGGGCCGGTCCCGGAAAGGCGGTAGGCGGCGGCGCATGTAAAAGCCAACAAAGCCAGAAATCGAATCGCGCGCATGAAAAGCCCCCTCTCGTCGCGGCATGAAAGCGAGCGGCGCCTGTAAAACGACCACGGCTCCGCTCCCGTTCCGCCACGGGCAAAATAAGGCGGCGCATCCGACGCTACATTCTTCGCCTGACCTGAACCAGGGTCGTCATTGCGAGCGAAGCGAAGCAATCCACCCTGGCTACAACCGCAAGCCATGGATTGCTTCGCTTCGCTCGCAATGACGCGGCCAGGTCAATACAGGCGAAAGCGCTAGCGGAAGGCGTGCCGCTCGTCCTCGGGAGAGCAATCATGGGGCATGAAATAGTTTGGGTGACGCCAGGTGATACGGTGCGGGCGGCAGGGGAACTGGTAGTCGGCGCACATTCCCCAGTACAGAAACTCTCTTGTGTATCGATTGACGCAATAGAGTATGCCTAGCGGAGCATTGCGCGTCGGGGCTTCCGCCGCCTCGGTCGCAGCGGGCGCAAGGGCGAAGAGAACTCGCGGCGCATAAAAAGATACGGAACATGACGAAACTCCCTATGATTAAACATGTGGTAACGCGCTGATGGCAACGCTCGGATGCGAGGGTTGCGAAATCCATCTTCAAAACTTTGCGATTGCCTCCCCGCGCCGTGTATGAAACGACGGCGCGCCCGTTCCTTTTACGCAAAGGCCGACATGCATCCCTCAGCACGCATCGCCGCAGCGATCGAAGTTCTCCAGGATCTCGAAACCCGCCGCCGGCCCGCCTCCGATTCGCTCAAGGATTGGGGCCTCGCCCATCGTTTCGCCGGATCGAAGGACCGCGCCGGCATCGCCTCGCTGGTGTTCGATGTGTTGCGCCGCCGCGCCTCCGCCCGCTGGCTGATGCGGTCGGAGACGCCTCGCGCGGAAATGATCGGCGCCCTCGCCCTTGCGCGCGGCTTGCCGGTGGAGGAAATCGAGGCGCATTTCAGCGGCGTCGGTCATGCGCCGCCCCCGCTCGACGCGGACGAACTGGCAAACCTCAAACGCGCCGATCTTTCCGAGGCGCCCGAGTGGGTGATTGGCGATTTTCCCGAATGGCTGGCCCCGAATTTTGCGAGCGCTTTTGGCGACGAGGCCGTCGAGGAGGGCAGGGCGCTGGCCGCCCGGGCGCCGCTCGATTTGCGCGTAAATGCGCTGAAGGCGACGCGGGCGGAGGCGCTGGCCGAACTCGACCACCTTGCGCCGTCCGCCTGTGTTTTCGCGCCGCTGGGGATTCGCATCGCGCAGGGCGTGGCCGGGCGCGGCGCGGCGTTGTCGGGGGAGCCCGCCTATGTGCGCGGGCTGGTGGAAATCCAGGACGAAGGCTCGCAGATCGCGGCGCGCCTCGCCCGCGCGGCCCCGGGTGAACAGGTGCTCGACATTTGCGCCGGCGGCGGCGGCAAGACCCTGGCCATGGCCGGTGACATGGATAATCGCGGCCAGATCTACGCCACCGATTCCGACGGGCGCCGCCTGACGCCGATTTTCGCGCGACTCGAGAGGGCAGGCGTGCGCAATGTCCAGGTGCGCGCGCCGCGAGGGGCGCAGCATGATCCGGTCGCCGATCTCGCCGGGGCTTGCGATCTGGTGCTGATCGACGCGCCCTGCACCGGAGTGGGGGCATGGCGGCGCAATCCCGACGCCAAATGGCGCACCCGGCCCGGCGCGCTGGAGCAGCGGATCAAGGCCCAGAGCGAAATCCTTTTGCGCGCGCAAACCTATGTGAAGCCGGGGGGCCGGCTGGTCTATGTCACCTGCTCGCTGCTGGCCGAGGAAAACGAGGACCGGGTGAACGCCTTTCTCAGCCTCCATCCGGAATTTTCCGCCGAGTCGGCCGCCGAGAGCGCCGAAAAGGCGGGACTTTCGGCCTTGGCCGGCGCGGCCTCGCCCAACGGCCCGGGCCTGCGGCTCACCCCGGCGCGCCATGATGTGGACGGATTTTATATCGCGGTGTTGCGGCGCGGCATGCACTCCTTCTCCACGCGGTCCGCGAAGGGTTGAGCAACGGGACTGTGCCGGCGACGGCGGCGTTTGATGAAAACTTAAGGTTTTAGGTTAAAAACATGAGAAGCAGACTTGCCGGCGGGGTCGCGCGAAAAAACGCGGTTGCGCCAAACAGTCTTCTTTTGCGCTCAATTTCGGTCTAATCCGTCGCCTTGCTTCGCGGGCTCGCAAGGAAAACCATGAACATTATGAGCAAAACCCTGTTGCGCCTCGGGGGTGAGACTTCCGGCGCCCCGCCTTTCGGGAGTTTCGAGCGCATGCTCGCCTTGCGCTACATGCGCTCGCGGCGCCATCGCTTCCTGCCTTCCGCCATCGCCGGGCTTTCGGTGACCGGCATCGCCGTCGGGGTGATGGCGCTGATCGTCGTCATGTCGGTGATGAACGGCATGGGCTCGGAGCTGATGTCGAAAATCATCGGCGTCAACGGCCATTTCTTCCTGCAAGCGATCGACACGCCGATGGGCGATTTCAAGAACACCACCGCGACGCTGGAGAAAATTCCCGGCGTGGTCATGGCGATTCCCATGGTGGAGAGCGCGGCGGGCATTTCCTCGCAGACCCAGCAGACCGGCGCCCTGGTGCGCGGCGATCAATGAAGCCGATTTGAAGCGCCTGCCGGGCATTGTCGGCAATGTGAAACAGGGGACGCTGGAGGGTTTCGACCAGTCGGGCGGCATAGCCATCGGCCAGAGGCTGGCGGATAATCTCGGCGTGCGGGTCGGAGATCGCGTGTCGCTGCTGACGGCGAAAGGCGCGCAAACGCCCTTCGGCGTGACGCCGCGCATGAAATCCTATCCGGTGACGGCGATCTTTCAGTTCGGCCTGTCGGATTTCGACCAGCTTTTCGTCTTCCTGCCGCTCGAAGAGGCGCAGGCCTTTTTCAACAAGCCGGGCGAAGTCAGCGTCATCGAGGGTTTTGTTTCCGACCCCAACGACATGGATTTTATGCGCGCCAAGATAGACGCAACCGTGCAGAACCAGTTCATGCTGACCGACTGGCGCCAGCGCAACAAGAGCTTTTTCGACGTGCTGAAGGTGGAAAGCGACGCGATCTTCCTCATTCTGGCGATCATCGTCGGCGTGGCGTCGCTGCTGATCGTGCAGGGCCTCATCCTGCTGGTGAAGGACAAGAGCCGCGACATCGCGATTTTGCGCACCATGGGCGCGACGCGCGGCGCCGTATTGCGCGTGTTCATCCTGACCGGGGTGGCGATCGGCGCGGCCGGCACGGCGCTCGGCGTCGCTCTGGGAACGCCGATCGCGCTTAATCTCGAAAACATCCGCGAATTCGTCAATCGCGTGTTCAGCCTCAACCTGTTTCCGGCGCAATTCTATTTCCTGTCGCACCTCCCTTCGGTGGTCTTGCCGGGGCAGGTGATCGGCGTGGCCTTCATGACCCTGGTCCTGTCATTTCTCGCGACCATTTATCCCGCCTGGCGCGCGGCGCGGCTCGATCCGGTGGAGGCCTTGCGCCATGAATGAGTCATCTACGGCCCGCCTTGCGGCTCGATCATGTTGTCCGCCGCTACCCGGAAGGCGACGGCTTCCTCGAAATTCTATGCGGCGCCGAGACGGTTTTGTGGCCGGGGCAGGCGGTTGCGCTGGTCGCCCCTTCCGGGGCCGGCAAATCGACCTTGCTGCATATCGCCGGGCTGTTGGAAAAGCCCGACAGCGGCGAAGTGGAGATCGAGGGCGCAGCCACCTCCGGCATGGCGGACCGCGAGCGCACCAGCCTGCGCCGCTCAAGATCGGCTTCGTCTATCAGTTCCACCATCTGCTGCCGGAATTCACGGCGCTGGAAAATGTGATGACGCCGCAGATGATCGCCGGACTGACCCGAACGGAGGCGAGCAGGCGCGGCGTCGGAATTGCTCAATTATCTTGGCCTGGGAGCGCGCGAAAACCATCGGCCGTCCGCGCTTTCGGGAGGCGAGCAGCAGCGTGTGGCCATCGCCCGCGCCGTCGCCAATGCGCCCTCGCTGCTGCTGGCCGACGAACCGACCGGAAATCTCGATCCGGCGACCGCTGACCGCGTTTTCAACGCCCTGATGTCGCTGGTTCGCGCGACCGGCCTCGCGGCCCTGATCGCAACCCACAATCCCGATCTCGCCGCACGCATGGATAGGCGTTTGACCTGCACAATGGACTGCTGGTTGAAATGCCGTGAAGCGGCGCTCGTGGCCGCTCATAGCGCCAGTTGCTGAGCTCAAGCATTGACGGCGCCATATTCCAGCCATTTTCAAGATGTTCCGGGGATGACGGCGCTAAAGCGTTGTCCACAGGTCAGATTCAGACTTATCCACAGGCGGCAATTTAGTTAAATAATTGAAATATAAATTATTTTTTACTTCACATAAAAGTGAAGTCGGCCAAGCTGGTGCGCGGAACATATGACGTACGTCAAGAGAACAAAAAAAACGTCGAAATCGTGACCGGCGGTTTGGTCAGCCGCGGCATTGGTTATGCTGCAACCGTTGGTTCGTGAATTGGGACCGGTAAAATTGAGGGCGCGGATGCTTGAAGAGACGATTGCCGCCGTCGGCTTTGTCCATTTGCATGTTCACACCAGCTTTTCCCTGCGGGAAGGCGCGATTTCGGTCGGCAAGCTGTTGAAACTGGCGCTGGCCGACCGGCAGCCGGCCCTCGCCGTCACCGACATCAACAACCTGTTCGGCGCGCTCGAAATTTCCGAAAAATTCGCCAAGGACGGCGTCCAGCCCATCCCCGGCTGCCAACTCACCGTCGATTTCGAGGACGCCGAGCTTTTTCGCACCCGAGGCGAGACGCAGGAAATCGACGAGTCGCGCGGAAACATCGTGCTGCTGGCGCAAGACGAGCGCGGCTACCTCAATCTGATGCATCTGGTCTCGCAAGCCTGGCTGGAGATCGAAGCCGGCGACACGCCGCATGTCACGCTGGCGCAACTTGCGGCTGGCGAGCGAGGGACTGATCGCCCTGAGCGGCGGCCCGGAGGCCCGCTGGACCGCATGTTTGCGGCTGGCAAAAAGCGAGGCGGCGGAGGCGCGGCTCGACGCTCTGGCGCCCTTGTTCGCGGGCCGCCTCTATATCGAAATCCAGCGGCACGGGCAGCAAAGCGAGAGCACGATGTCGAGCCCTTCCTGCTCGACATGGCCTATCGCCGCGACCTGCCCCTCGTCGCCGCCAACGAGCCTTATTTCGCGGCGGCGTCGGACTATGACGCCCATGACGCCTGCTGTGCATTTCCGACGGAACCTTGATCGGACAGGACGACCGCCGCCGCCTGACCCCTGAGCACCGCTTCAAGACGCGGGCGGAAATGCTGGCGCTTTTCGCCGATCTGCCGGAGGCGACGCGCAACAGCGTGATCATCGCGCTGCGCTGTTCCTACCGGCCGCGCACGCGAAAGCCGATCCTGCCCAATTTCGCCCAAGGAACCGACGAGGCCGCCGAATTGCGCGCCCAGGCCGAAGTGGGTCTTTCCGCGCGCCTTGCCGCGCATGGGCCGGCGCCGGGCCTGACCGAGCGAGACTATCGCGACCGGCTCGATTTCGAATTGTCGGTCATCGAGAAAATGAAATTTCCCGGCTATTTCCTGATCGTGGCGGATTTCATCAAATTCGCCAAATCCGAAGAAATTCCGGTGGGGCCGGGGCGCGGTTCCGGCGCCGGTTCGCTGGTCGCCTACGCCCTGACCATCACCGATCTCGATCCCTTGCGCTTTTCCCTGCTGTTCGAGCGATTCCTCAATCCCGAACGCATATCCATGCCGGATTTCGACATCGACTTCTGCCAGACCCGGCGCGACGAAGTCATCGCCTATGTGCGCGCCCGCTATGGCGCCGAAAGGGTGGCGCAGATCATCACCTTCGGCTCCTTTCTGGCGCGCGGCGTGCTGCGCAACGTCGGCCGCGTGCTGGAAATGCCGCTCGGCCTGGTGGACAAGCTGGCCAAGATGGTGCCGCAAAATCCCGCCGCGCCGGTTTCGCTCAAGCAGGCCATGACTCCGAGCCGCGCCTCAGGAGGAGGCCGAAAAGGATTCGCGCGTAAAACAACTGCTGGAGATCGCGCAGAAGCTGGAGGGGCTTTACTCCAACGCCTCGACCCATGCGGCGGGCATTGTCATCGGCGACCGTCCGCTCGACCAGTTGGTGCCGCTCTATCGCGATCCCAAATCCGACATGCCGGCGACCCAGTTCAACATGAAATGGGTCGAGCCGGCCGGCCTCGTCAAATTCGACTTTCTCGGCCTGAAAACCCTGACCACGCTTCGACCTGCGTCGACTCTGCTCAAGCCGCGCGGCATCAAAATCGATCTGGCGCATATTCCGCTCGACGATCAAAAAACCTTCGAAATGCTCGGGCGCGGCGAGACGGTGGGGGTGTTCCAGCTGGAAAGCGCCGGCATGCGCAAGGCGCTGGTCGAAATGCGCGCCGACCGTTTTGAGGACATCATCGCGCTGGTGGCGCTCTATCGTCCCGGCCCGATGGCCAATATCCCGACCTATTGCGCGGTAAAACTCGGCGAGGAGGACGCCGAATATCTCGATCCGAAAATCGAGCCGGTGCTCAAGGAGACATTTGGCGTCATCATCTATCAGGAACAGGTGATGGAGATCGCCCGGGTGCTGTCCGGCTATTCGCTCGGCGAGGCCGACATGCTGCGGCGCGCCATGGGCAAGAAGATCAAGGCGGAAATGGACGCCCAGCGCGCGCGTTTCGTCGATGGCGCGGTCGAGCGCGGCGTTGCCAAGGCAAAGGCCGATGAAATCTTCGATCTATCTCGCCAAATTCGCCGATTACGGCTTCAACAAGAGCCATGCGGCGGCCTATGCGCTGGTCGCCTATCAGACCGCCTAGTGCAAGGCCAATTACCCGGTGGAGTTTTTGGCCGCCTCGATGACGCTCGACAAGAGCAATACCGACAAGCTGGCGGAATTCCGCAACGAGGCCCAGCGCCTCGGCATTGTCGTCGAGCCGCCGTCGATCAACCGCTCCGGCGTCGATTTCGATGTTCATGGCGAATGCCGAAGGCGTGGTGTCGATCCGCTACGCCTTGTCGGCGGTCAAGGGCGTGGGCGAAGGGCAGGCGGGGGCGCTGGTTTTTTCGCGGGGCGAGCGAGATTTTTCGCGACCTCGGCCATCTGGCGTCGCGGCTAAATCCGCGCGAGGTCAACAAGAAGGTGCTGGAGGCCCTGGCGGCGGCGGGCGCCTTCGACGAGATCGAGCGCGACCGCGCCCGCGCCTTCGCGGCGGTCGAGACGATCCTCGGCACGGCCAATCGCGCCCAGGACGAGGCGCTTGCCGGGCAGAGCGCGCTGTTCGGCGGCGGCGGGACCGAGACGATCCGCGTGACGCGCTACGAGAAATTGGTCGGCGGAAGAGAGGCTGCGGCGCGAATTCGACGCCATCGGCTTTTTCATCTCCGGCCATCCGCTCGACGCCTATCAGGCCGTGCTGCACCAAAGCTGCGCGTGGACAAGCTGGGCGCATTTTCGCCCGCGCCGGTAAAGCAGGGAGCGTCTGCCGGGCGCCTCGCGGCCACGGTGCTGGAACGGGCCGAGCGGCGCACCAAATCCGGCAATAAGATGGGCATCGTCACCTTGTCCGATCCGTCCGGGCAATATGAGGCGATCCTGTTTCAGGAAGGGCTGAACCAATATCGCGACCTGCTGGAAAAGGGCGCCTCGGTGCTGGTGACGCTGCAAGCCAATGTCGAGGGCGAGGACGTGCGCGCCCGCATCACTCTGGTCGAAAAGCTCGACGAGGCGGCGGCGCGCATCCAGAAAGGCTTGCGGATCACCTTGCACGACAAGGCGCCGCTGCCGGCCCTGTCGGAAAAGCTGAAGGGCCGCGCCGAAGGCGAGGTGACGCTGATCTTGCACCTCGACGCGCCGGGTCAGGAAGTCGAAATCAAATTGCCCGGCCGCTACCCGATCAACCCGCAAACTTCCAACGCCATCAAGACGATCCCCGGCGTGGCGGAAGTGGAGCTGGTCGTAGCTTTACGCGGCCTTTTGCGTTTCCATCAGCGCGATCTTCTCCCAAATCTTGCTGCGCTGCGCGGCAAGCAGGCTCACGATCGCCGGCGAGCCCGACGCCGCCTTGATCGCGTCGTCATATTTCGCCGACGTTACGCGTCTCGCCGTCGATCAGGCCTGGCAGCACACTGTCCGTCCAGACCGCCGAAGAGCGACCGCACATTCATGATGGTCTGATGGACCAGCGTCATGAAGGAGCCGTCCTCATCCGGCTTTTCGCCGGCCTTCACAGTTCGTCCTCGAGTTCGGCGGCGTTATCGTCGTGCAGCGCGATCATGTCGTGAAACAGCGGCGACATGCCCTTGCCTTCGGCGTCCTCCAGCGCCTTCTCGTAGCCATTGCGCGCGTCGATTTCGCTGGTGTGCAGCGACTTCAGATGATCCAGAATGTCCTTGTCCAAGATATTGCCTCCGGTGCTCGGTTCGAAGGAGCAATAACCATCGCGGTGGCTGGCGGTTCCTCCTCAAACCGCTTGCCAAACTCCCAAGGCTGGTATATGCGGACCCTCCATCCCACACGCGGACTTGCGCGCTACCTGATTCAAGGCAGCGCTCCGGTGGCTGGCTCCCCAGCCCATTGTTCCGCGGAGGCATAACCGGAGAGTAAAACCATGGCGCTTCCTGACGTATCCATGCGCGGCCTTCTTGAGGCCGGCGCCCATTTCGGCCACCAGTCGCATCGCTGGAACCCGAAAATGGCCCCCTATATTTTCGGCGTCCGCAACAACATCCACGTCATCGATCTCGCCCAGAGCGTGCCGCTGCTGCATCAGGCCCTCAAGGCCGTGTCCGACACGGTGGCCAAGGGCGGCCGCGTGCTGTTCGTCGGCACCAAGCGTCAGGCGCAGGAGCAGATCGCCGACGCGGCCAAGCGTTCGGCCCAGTATTACATCAATTCGCGTTGGCTCGGCGGCATGCTGACCAACTGGAAGACCATTTCCGGCTCGATCTCGCGCCTGCGCAAGCTCGACGACCAGCTTGGCGCCGGCGCTTCCGGCCTGACCAAGAAAGAGCGCCTGATGCTGTCGCGCGAACGCGACAAGCTCGAAAAGGCGCTCGGCGGCATCAAGGACATGGGCGGCATTCCCGACCTGATCTTCGTCATCGACACCAACAAGGAGCAGCTGGCGATCAAGGAGGCCGAACGCCTTCACATTCCGGTCGCCGCCATCCTCGACACCAATTGCGATCCGGACGGCATCACCTTCCCGATCCCCGGCAATGACGACGCTGGCCGCGCCATCGCGCTCTATTGCGATCTGGTCGCCCGCGCCGCCCTCGACGGCATTTCCCGCAGCCAGGGCTCGCAGGGCATGGATATCGGCGCGCTGGAGACCCCGGTCGCCGTCGAATTGCCGGCCGACGCCGCTGTCACGGGCGAGGCTCCGGCCGTGGCCTTCGAACTGCTCTCCGCTCCGCGCGGCGCGCCCGACGATCTGAACAAGCTGAGCGGCGCCGGGCCGCAGGTCGTGAAGAAGCTCAACGACGCCGGCGTGTTCCACTACTGGCAGCTCGCCGCCCTCAACGCCGACGAGGCGACCAAGCTCGACGGCGACCTGAAGCTCAACGGCAAGATCCAGACCTGGATCGACCAGGCCCGCGCGCTCGTCGCCGCCTGATCGCGCTTCATACGCCAAAACGCGACGCCCGATCCGATGTGATCGGGTTAGGTCTCGCGGCTCATTTTCGCGGCGCGCCGGGTTCTGCTTGGCGCGCCGTCTTCATGAAAAAGCCGTCGTCACTTTTTCACAATCCCGGATTTCTATAGGACGCGGCGCCGTGGCGCCCGCCAAAACTCGAAGGAAACGTTTCATGGCCAATATCACCGCCGCAATGGTGAAGGACCTGCGCGAAAAGACCGGCGCGGGCATGATGGATTGCAAGGGCGCGCTCAACGAGACCGGCGGCGACATCGAGGCGGCCATCGACTGGTTGCGCAAGAAGGGCCTGTCCAAGGCCGCCAAGAAGTCCGGCCGCATCGCGGCTGAGGGTCTGGTCGGCGTTGCGGTGCATGGCGCGAATGGCGTGGTGGTCGAGGTCAATTCCGAAACCGATTTCGTCGCTCGCAACGAGGAATTCCAGGCTCTGGTCAAGACCATCGCGCTGGTCGCCAATGAAAAGGGCGTGACCGAAGTCGAAGCGCTCAAGAACCAGCATTATCCCGGCGACGCCGGCACGGTGGCCGACGCCATTTCCAACGCCATCGCCACCATCGGCGAGAACATGACCCTTCGCCGCGCCCAGGCGTTGAGCGTCACCTCCGGCGTGATCGGCCAGTATGTCCACACCCCGGTCACCGCCGGCCTCGGCAAGATCGGCGTCATCGTGGCGCTCGAATCCACCGGCGACACCGAAGCGCTGGCGGAACTCGGCCGCAAGATCGCCATGCATGTCGCCGCCGCCGGTCCGCTGGCGCTCGACGCTTCCGGCATCGACCCGGCCGTGCTGGAGCGCGAAAAGAACGTGCTGCGCGAAAAGAACGCGGGCAAGCCCGCCAATGTGCTGGAAAAAATCGTCGAATCCGGCATGAAGACCTATTTCAAGGAAGTGACCCTGCTGCAGCAGGCCTATATCCACGACAACGCCAAGACCGTGGAACAGGCCGTGGCCGAAGCCGCCAAGACCGCCGGGGCGCCGATCGTCCTCAAGGGTTTTGTCCGCTATGGCCTCGGCGAAGGCATCGAAAAGCAGGAATTGGATTTCGCGGCGGAAGTCGCGGCGGCGGTTTCGGGCGACGCCTGAAGCTTTGCAACGGTTTGAATTTTTCAAGGCGGTCCTTTGGGGCCGCCTTTTTTGTGAATTTTTCGCATCTCATTGATCTAAGCCAGAATTAAGAGATTTACTCCCGGAACTCCACGCTCTTGAGCACTGTTAGAGGCAGGCGATCCCGCATCCCTAGAGAGATGGATGATCAAATGTTCTTGCACCGCAAGGAACTCATACAGCCTGTGAGCGTAGGCAAGCCAGACGCCCGTTTTGGAACCTTTCTGCTGGAGCAATTTGGTGGAGCAACGGGCGAATTGACCGCGGCCCTGCAATACTGGGTCCAATCCTTCCACATCGAGAACGCGGCTATCCGCGACATGCTGCAAGACATCGCGATAGAAGAATTCAGCCATCTTGAAATGGTCGGCAAGCTGATCGCCCAGCACACCAGCAAGATCGACCAGACCAAGGTTTACGATGCGCCGCTCTTCAAGCTGAAGGGTGGAGGGCCGCATTTTCTGGACAGTCAGGGCAGTTGCTGGACGGCGGCCTATATCCAGGAGGGCGGTAATGTCGTGCGCGATTTGCGGGCCAACATCTCCTCCGAGGCTGGCGCTCGTCAGACCTATGAGGCGCTGATACATGCCTGCGACGACGAAAACACCAAAAAGGTGCTGGTCCATCTCCTGACGCGAGAAATAACCCACGCCAACATGTTCATGAAGGCGCTCGAGATCCTTGGGCAAACTCGACGATCCCTTCTTCGGCACTATCGAACCCGACGAAACCGTAAAGCTGGTTTTCAACCTTTCGAAGGGGCAAGACGAGCGCGGGCCTTGGAACGAAGAGCCTGATTTCGACTTTGTCGAGAATCCCGCGCCGGAAGGAAGTTTTCCCCCGGCGCCGGTCAACCCCGACGACGAGCATCACACCTCGGGCAGGCGGGGATCCAAAGTCGCCGCGCACTAATCTACTTTCTCATCCGCCTTCAGAGCGGATTGGCGAAAAAGCGGTCCGGATGGGCCGCTTTTTTATTAATGCCAGCAATAGGTTATCTGCGCTGGACTCCGTTCGATCCACGCGGTCGGGCTTTTAGAAACCCCCGCCTTTGCTAGAAGCGGGCGTGTGCGCCAAATTGGGAGGCGCGCGGGAGGCGCTCCATGTCGATTTCGCCCATTAGTCCGCAATGGAAACGTGTGGTGGTGAAACTCTCCGGCGAGTCGCTGCAAGGCGGCGAGACGCATGGACTGGATTCCGTCACCCTCGACCGCATCGCCGACGATCTCGTTTCCGCCGCCGAACTGGGTGTGGAAATCGCGGTGGTGGTGGGCGGCGGTAATTTCTTTCGCGGATTCAGGGCGCCGAGAAGGGCATCGAGCGGGCGAGGGCCGAATTCCATCGGCATGCTCGCCACGGTTATGAATGCGCTGGCCGTCGAGTTTTATATCGAAAAGCGTGGCCGCGCGGCCCGCGCCCTGTCCGCCGTGCCGATGCCGTCGCTGTGCCAGCCCTATTCGCGTCAGGCGGCGTTGCATCATCTCGGCAAGGGCCGCATCGTCATTCTGGCCGGGGGCACCGGCAATCCCTTCTTCACCACCGACACCGGCGCGGCGCTGCGCGGGGCCGAACTGTCCTGCGACGCGATCATGAAGGCGACGCAGGTGGACGGAATTTACACCGCCGACCCGAAGAAAGACCCGACGGCGACCCGTTACGAGAAATTGACCCATGACGAGGCCATTGCAAAAAACCTAGCCGTCATGGATACGGCAGCCTTTGCTCTTGCGAGAGAGAACCGGATTCCGATAATCGTATTTTCCATTGCCGAACCGGGCGCCATTCGCGCGGCTCTGGAGGGACGGGGCAAAGCGACCTATGTCGTCCCGTAAGAACATTTGGCCCGGGCGGCGTTTCGTCGTCCCGCGCCGTTAGGAACAGGTGAGATATGAGCGCTCAATTCGATCTGGCGGAAATCAAGCGGCGCATGCAGGGAGCGATCGCGTCCCTGAAGCATGAATTGAACGGGCTTCGCACCGGCCGCGCCTCGGCGGCGCTGCTGGAGCCGGTGATGGTGCTGGCCTATGGCCAGGCCATGCCGATCAATCAGGTCGCCACCGTTTCGGTGCCTGAATCGCGCGCCCTGGCGGTGCAGGTCTGGGACAAGGGCATGGTGAACGCGGTGGACAAAGCCATTCGCGACGCCAATCTCGGCCTGTCACCCACCGTCGAGGGGCAGATCCTGCGTATCCGCATCCCGGAGCTCAACGAACAGCGCCGCAAGGAGTTGGCGAAAATCGCCCATAAATATGCCGAGGAATCGCGCGTCGCCGTGCGCCACGTGCGCCGCGACGGCATGGATATCCTGAAAAAGCTGGTCAAGGACAAGGCGATCAGCGAAGACGACGAAAAGCGGCACGAAGCCGAAGTCCAAAAAGCCACCGACGCCTCCATTATCGAAATCGACCAGGCGCTGGCGGGCAAGGAAAAGGAAATCATGCAGGTTTGAAGCGGCAAGAGCGAAAATGACGCGCCTCCGCTCAACGGGCCGTCGTCTCGCGCCTGCGATTGTGTTAAAGCGGTTCAGGCGCGCATTTGGTTTTCCAGTTTTTTAAAGGACTTTCGGCAAGACTTCTGGGGGTATCCATACGGGATGAGCCGTCTTTTGCGACGCGGCATTGCGGACGACCCGATTTTCTGGAAACTTGGCGACAAGGTCGGCTTTGGAAGAAATTGCCGGCAAGCGTTGGCTTGAGGCAAACCTGCCGGCGAGGGCCGGTTTAAGGCCCCAGTGGCGGGCGGATGGGACTTGATGAGCGAATCGCAGGAAACCACCGTCCCCGCCGGCGCCCGTCGCGCCGCCACAGGCGCGCCCCTGCATGTCGGAATCATCATGGACGGCAACGGACGCTGGGCGGCCGCGCGTGGATTGCCCCGCTTCGAGGGCCATCGCCGCGGCGTCGAGGCCCTGCGCCGCACTGTGCGCTCCGCCAAGGACCTCGGCGTGCGCTATCTGACCGTCTATAGTTTTTCCAGCGAGAATTGGACACGGCCGCCCCAGGAAATTTCCGAGCTGATGGGCCTGCTGAAATTCTTCATCCGCAACGATCTCGCCACGCTGGGCGAAACCGGCGTGCGGGTCCGGGTGATCGGCGAACGTGACAATCTCCAGCCGGACATCGTCTCCCTGCTGGAAGAGGCGGAATTGCGGACGCCGAACAACGACCAGCTCGATCTCATCATCGCCTTCAATTACGGCGCCCGCGCCGAAATCGTCGAGGCGGCGCGCGCCCTGGCGCGCGAGGCGGCGGCCGGACGGCTGCGGCCCGAAGACATAGACGAGGCGGCTTTCGCCGCCCAATTGCAGACGGCGACGGCCCCCGATCCCGATCTGATCATCCGCACCTCCGGGGAAATGCGGCTGTCCAACTTCCTGATGTGGCAGTCTGCTTATAGCGAACTGGTGTTCCTGCCCATCTATTGGCCGGATTTCGACCGGCAGGCCTTCCAGCTCGCCATTGAATCCTTCTACGCCCGCGACAGACGGTTCGGTGGGATCGGCGCGCGCGTTGAAGCTGCGCGGGTGGAAAAGGTGAAATCGGCGTCATGACTTCACACCGCCGCGCTCCGATCTGGCGCCAAAATGGCTAACAACGTCTCCGTTCCGCTTTCGGCGCCGGGCGTGATGTCCCGCCTGCATCTCGACACTTATGGGTGCGCGCCGCTTCGGCGCTGGTTCTTGTCGCCGCGGCCATCGGGACGCTGATCCTCGGCGGACCGGTATTTGTGCTATTCTGGCTGGCCGGCGCGCTTTGCCGTGCATTGGGAATGGCAAAGGCTGATCGGCGGCTCCGCTGCCGTGGTTCCGGCTATTCGGGGGCGGCCTGGCGCTTTGCGCCGCCGCCATACTTTCCCGGATGCGCCAGGCCGAACTGGCCTTTGCTCGCTGCTGCCGCTCGCCGCCGCCTTCTGCGCCTGGGCGGCGGGGCCGGGCTTCCGTCTGTGGGCCGCGGCCGGGGTGTTTTACGCGGGCGGCCTGCTGCTGGCCACGCTGACGCTGCGCCATGCCCCCTTCTTTGGCTCCTGCGCCATCGGCTGGTTGTTCGCCGTCGTCTGGGGAACCGATGTTTGCGCCTATTTCGGCGGCCGGTTGATCGGCGGCCCCAAGCTCGCGCCTGCAATTTCGCCGGGAAAGACCTGGTCGGGATTCGGGGTCGGCGTCGTCTGCGGCGCCGGGTTCGGGGCGCTCGCGGCGCATTTCTGGCCCAATGTCGATGCGCCATTGGGGCCGCTCTTCCTGCTCGGCCTCGTGGCCGGCGCGCTTGCGCAGGGGGGCGACCTGTTCGAATCATGGATCAAGCGCCGCTTTAACGTCAAGGATCGAGCGGCCTCATTCCCGGCCATGGCGGCTTCATGGACCGGCTCGACGGCTTTATCTCCGCCGCCATTTTCGCGGCCCTGTTCGGTCTTTCGCGCGGTCTGCCGAGCGCGGCGGCCGGCTTGTTTTTCTGGCCCTAGGATTGTTTCAATGCTTGAATATCGACCGACAAGCCCGGAAGAAACTCGACTATTCTTGGCGCTACCGGCTCGATCGGCCGCTCCGCCGAGGCGGTGATCCTGGGCGCGCCGGGCGTGTTCGAGTCGGTGGCGGTGGCGGGCGGCCGCGACGCCAAGAATCTCGCCCGGGTCGCCAGATCGCTCGGCGCGCGCTTCGCCGCCATCGCCGAACCGGGCGTCTACGCCGAACTGAAGGCGGAGCTGGCCGGTTCGGGGATCGAGGCCGCCGCCGGACCGGAGGCGTTGAAGGAGGCCGCATGCCAGCCCGCCGACCTGGTGGTCGGCGCGATCGCCGGCGCGGCGGGCGTCGCGCCGACCTATGCCGCCGTCGAGGCCGGCGCGTCACGTCGCGCTGGCCAACAAGGAATGCCTCGTCTGCGCCGGCGACGCCGTTTATGCGCACGGCGCGGGAGCATGGGCGTCAATGTTCTGCCGATGGATTCCGAGCACAACGCCATTTTCCAGGCCTGGGCGGCGAACGTCGAAAAAAGTCGAAAAAATGTGGCTGACCGCCTCCGGCGGGCCATTCCGCACATGGAACGCCGAACAGATCGCCGCCGCCACGCCGAGCAGGCGCTGGCCCATCCCAACTGGGCGATGGGGCCGAAAGTCACCATCGATTCCGCCAGCCTGATGAACAAGGGCCTCGAATTGATCGAGGCCATGCATATATTCGGCATCCCGGCTGAAAAACTCGATGTGCTGGTGCATCCCCAGTCCATCGTGCACGGCCTTGTCTCCTTCGCCGACGGCGCGGTGACGGCCGGCATGGCCACGCCCGACATGAAGGTGCCGATCGCCCATTGCCTCGCCTGGCCCCATCGGTCGCCACCAAGGTGCGCCGTCTCGATTTCGCCGAAATCGGCACGTTAACATTCGAAAAGCCGGATCTCGAGCGTTTCCCGCCCTGCGCGTCGCCATGGACGCGCTGCGGCGGGCGGGGCGATGCCGACCGTACTGAACGCCGCCAATGAGATCATGGTCGCGGCGTTTCTTGAACAGATCGCATCGACTTTCAATGAAATAGCCAAGAGAGTTGAAGCGGTATGCGAGGATGTTCCTGCGCGAAGGCGCAGCCGGCGCGCCGGCGACGTGGAGGCGGCCTCGCCGTTGACCATATCGTGAGAGAAAGCGGCCGCGAGCCTTGTCGGGGGTTGGCGCCTAAGCGCGGATCCGGCATGGTAATCATAAGATAAACCATAAGCGCCCGCGGCCAGTGTATCTGGCCCGGCTGTCGGGGAGTATGCTGCATGCCGGCGTATTCATTCGCTCTGGACCTCGTGGATCCTACCTTCGTGCCCTTCATTTTCGTGCTGAGCCTCGTGGTGTTCTTCCACGAACTCGGCCATTTCCTGGTCGGGCGCTGGTGCGGCGTCAAGGTTGACGCCTTCTCCCTGGGCTTCGGCCCGGAAATCGCCGCATTACATCGATCGCCACGGCACGCGCTGGCGGCTCGCCGCCCTGCCGCTCGGCGGCTATGTGCAAGTTCCACGGCGACGCCAACGGCGCCAGCGAGGCCGATTTCGACGCCGACGCCGCCATGCCGGAGGCGAGCGCGCGGTCACCTTCGCGCCCAGGACGTCTGGAAGCGGGCGGCGACGGTGGCCGCCGGCCCGATCGCCAATTTCATCCTGGCGCTCGTGATCTTCACGGGCATGTTCTATCTTCGAGGGCCGCGCCGATCCTGGCGCCGCGCGTCGAAACCGTGGTCGAGGGCGGCCGCGGCCGCCGTCGCCGGCTTCAAGAAGGGCGACTGTCGTCTCGCCATCGACGGCGCAGAAGGTCG
This sequence comes from uncultured Alphaproteobacteria bacterium, assembly GCA_963813955.1. GTDB lineage: Bacteria > Pseudomonadota > Alphaproteobacteria > Rhizobiales > Beijerinckiaceae > Rhodoblastus. Next base: position 32,630 of record CAWFBN010000126.1, read on the forward strand.
ATAGCTTCGCGGACATGCAGCGCATCGTCTCCGCATCCGGCGACACGCCGCTGAAGTTCGTGGTCGAGCGCGACGGCAAGACGGTCGAACTCGACGCGACGCCGGAGCGCAGGAGATCAAGACCGCCGTTCGGCGTCTCGCGAGTCGGCGTGCTCGGCGTGTCGCGCCGGCGGCGCGGCGCGCAGAACTGGCGGCAGCAAAACTACAGCCTCCCGATGCGCGGCGCTCGAGGCCGGCCCGGGAAACCTGGTACGTGGTCGCGCGCACCGGAGCCTATCTCGGCGGCGTCGTCGTCGGCCGCGAATCCGCCGATCAATTGTCCGGCCCGCTCCGCATCGCCGAAGTCTCCGGCGAGGTGGCCAAGTCCGGCTTCTGGCCGCTGTTCAATCTGGTCGCGATTCTGTCGATCTCGATCGGCCTGCTCAACCTCGTTGCCGGTTCCGCTGCTCGACGGCGGCCATCTGCTCTATTACGCCGCCGAGGCGCTGCGCGGCCGCGCGCTGACGGCGCGCGCGCAGGAGATCGGCTTCAGGTTCGGCATGGCGTTCGTCGCCGGCGCTGATGCTGATCGCCACCTACAACGACATCGTGCGACTGACCCGGCAGTGGCTGAATCTGGGCTGAGCGCCTTCTGCCGGGAACGCTGAGATTGCCTGGGATGATGGTTAACGGCCAGTAGACAAATGCGGGTTTCGCTCCGGGCGAGTGGCGTCTCGTGCCGAAAGCCGTTGAAGTGCGGCGATTTACGAAGAGACGCGTGGCTTACAGCCACGGCGTCGTAAAAAACGGGACGCGCCGCCTTAGGATTTGCAGGAGCTCATAAACCTTTAAGCAGAGTCGCAATGGAAAGGCTAAGACTGTGTTACAATCCGGGCATGTGAATCGTAATGCGTCTGACCGGATCAGGTCGCGGCGGCTCCGGGCCGGGGAGCGTCGAGAGGCGGTTTATAAACGGAGACCGGGTTTCAATGAAGTTTCGCCAAGCTCTTCTCGGTCGGTCCGCGCCGCGGCCATTCTGGTCGCCGGCCTCGCTGGCCGCGTCGGCTGCCGCTAGGCGGAAACGGTCGTCGTCCAGGGCAATCACCGCGTCGATTCGGAAACCATCCGCTCCTATTTCATCGGCGGCGACGCCAACGAGGCGCGTCAAAAAGCTCTACGACACCGGCTATTTCTCCGACGTGCAGGTCAGCCGCGCCGGCGGCGACCCTGGTCGTGCGCGTCGTCGAGAACACCAGCAGATCAACCACGTGGTCTTCGTCGGCAACAGCAAGGTCAAGGCCGAGGACCTGCAGAAGGAAGTCCAGCTCGAAGTCGCGCGGCGCCTACAGCAAGGCATGGTGCCAGGCCGACGTGCAGCGCATCCACGACGTCTATCGCCGCGCCGGCCGCACCGCCGCCAACGGGTCAGCTGTCGCACCGTCGAGACTGCCGAACGGCACGCGTCGACGTCGTCTTCGACATCCAGGAAGGCGACAAGACCGGCGTCAAGGAAATCCGCTTCGTCGGCAACCAGGCCTTTTCGACCTCGCAAGCTGCGTCGGCATGATGGAAACCACGGAGATGAACTATCTCTCCTGCCTGAAGACGTCGGACGTCTACGATCCCGACCGCATCGCCAAGGACGCGGAGATCATCCGTCGCTATTACCTCAAGAACGGCTATGCCGATTTCCACGTGATCGGCGTCGACGCGGTCTATGATCCGGCGGCGGGCGGCTACGTCATCACCATCACGGTGGAGGAGGGCCTGCCCTACACGGTCAGTTCGGTGTGCGTCGAATCGCATCTGCGCGGCGATCAGCGCCGTCGCTGAAGTCCGACCTGCGCATCCATGCCGGCGACATCTACAACGGCGACGCCGTGGACAAGACCGTCGAGGCGATGACCCGCGAGGTTGGCCGGCGCGGCTATGCCTTCACCAGCGTCCGCCCGCGCGGCGACCGGGATCCCGCCGACCACACGATTGCCCTGGCTTTCGTCGCCGAGGAAGGTCCGCGCGTCTACATCGAGCGCATCAATATCCGCGGCAACAGCGCCACCCGCGACTACGTCATCCGCCGCGAATTCGACATCGGCGAGGGCGACGCCTACAACAAGGTGATGATCGACAAGGCGGAAAGCGCCTGAACGCGCTTGGCTTCTTCAAGAAGGTCAAGATCACCAACGAGCCGGGCTCTTCGTCCGACCGCGTCATCCTCGACGTCGACGTCGAGGAGCAGAGCACCGGTTCTTTCTCGGTGTCGGGCGGCTATTCGACCACCGAAGGCTTTCTGGCCGAAGTTCGGTCTCGCAGTCGAACTTCCTGGGCCGCGGCGAATATATCCGCACCGCCGTGTCGCTCGGCCAGTACGCCCAGGGCGTCGAACTCAACTACACCGAGCCCTTCTTCCTCGACCAGCGCCTCGCGGCGGGCTTCGACGCCTACAGCAAGGTCACGGACGCCACGACCTGGCAGTATTACAGCGAACTGGGTGACCGGCGGCACGCTGCGCCTGGGCGTTCCCATCACCGACGAAGTCACCTTCTCGCCGCGCTACACCGGCTACATGTCGCGGCTGACCATCCCGAACACGACGAACCAGCCGTACAACGATTGCAACTATCCGACGTCGGCGACGCGCCGGGCGGCTCCGGCGTCTCCGCCGATCGGCCGCAGCCAGACCATCAGTACACCTGTCTGACCAACGGCGAAGCCTCGCTGGCGCTGAAGCAGGCGCAGGGCAACTGGGTCACCTCGATGGTCGGCTATACCCTGTCCTACACCACTCTCGACAATCCCCGCGATCCGCATCAGGGCTTCAGCGGCAACATCAAGCAGGATGTCGCGGGCGTCGGCGGCGATTCCGAATTCGTCCGCCCACCGGCGATCTGCGCTACTTACCACGAGCTCTATTTCGACAATCTGGTCGGCATCGCGCGCGTGCAGGGCGGCAACATCACCGCCTAGGGCAGCCAGCCGCTGCGCGTCGTCGACAACTTCAACCTCGGCCGTCCTGGTGCGCGGCTTCGCGCCGGGCGGCATCGGCCCGCGCGACACCACCAACACCAATTCATCTCCGACGCCGGCAACGCGCTCGGCGGCACCAATTACTGTCGGCGGTCGCTGGAAGTGCAGTTCCCGATCTGGGGCCTGCCCAAGGATATCGGCCTGAAGGGCGCGGTCTTCGCCGACGCCGGCACGCTGTCCGGCTACAAGGGCCTGACCAATTTCGGCCAGTATCTCGGCTATCCCGCCGGCACGCCGTCCTGCGCCTACGTGGGCAATCGCACGATCGCGGGCACTGTCAACAGGCGTACCCCAGCCTGTCACCAGCAAGCGGGCTGCATCACCGTCGGCGGCAACGACGGCCTGATCCGCTCCTCGGTCGGCGTCGGCCTCATCTGGGCGTCGCCGATGGGCCCGATCCGCTTCAACTACGCCTTCGCCACGTCGAAGAGCAGAGGGACGTGTGCAGCAGTTCAGTTTCTCGGGCGGCGCGAACTTCTGATCCCGCGGCCCACTGGCATAAAACAAAGGCGCGGCTTTTGACCGCGCCTTTTTTCTTGTGTTTGACCGGTCGCTCTGCAGGTTGTCTTCCTCTCCCCGCAAGCGGGGAGAGGGCAGGGGTGAGGGGGGCTGGGCAGTCAGCTTTCATGTTATTAGAAAAGCATTTGGAAACGGTGCTTGCTCGACGACATAGAGGTGAGACGCCCCAGCCCCCCTCACCCTAACCCTCTCCCCGCGCGCGGGGAGAGGGGGATGGAGTGAGGGCCGGGCCGGAAATCTGCACCTTAGCCTCCGATTCGGATTGGGGACGCTCGGTGGACGAACTGACTTTCTTCCCCGGCTGCGTGCTGACGCCAACTCTCGCCGAAATCGTCGAGTGGACCGGGGCGAAGGCGCCCGACTGCGCCGAACTCAGCCAGGTCATCCACGACGTCGCGCCGCTTGACCGCGCGCGGCCCGGAGACCTGGTGTTCCTCGACAATCCCAAATATGTCGAGCAATTGCCCCAGAACACCCGGGCGACCGCCGTGTTTGATCGGCGGAGCCTAACGCATGGCAAGTACCTTGGCCGGACTTATCGCTGCGCTGGTCGTGCGCGAGCCTTTCGCGCCTGCGCCATGGTCGACTGCAAAATCTATCCCGACGCCGCGCGGCCGGGTTCGCTGTTTGACGCGCATGGCGTGGCGCCGCGCCGACGTCCATCACCAGGCGCGGCTCGAACCGAAGTCACCGTCGATCCGGCGCGGCGATCGGCCCGGCGCGGAAATCGGCTCCGGCACGGTGATCGGCCCCAATGCGGTGATCGGCTCCGACGTCCGCATTGGCCGCAATTGCACCATCGCCCCCAACGCCACCGTGCTCCAATGCGCTGGTTGGCGACCGCGTCATCATCCATCCCGGCGCGCGGATCGGGCAGGACGGATTCGGCTTCGCCATG
>CAWFBN010000127.1:0-12371 GCA_963813955.1 uncultured Alphaproteobacteria bacterium
GCTTTCCAACGTCTGAATTTTGCAAGGCGGTCCTTTGGGGCCGCCTTTTTTTGTCGAAGGTCTGGCCTAAACAGTTGAAGAACACAGTCGACCTCGCCCATATGAGCCGCTGCGCCTTTTCGAAGATCCGCGCCTTTGCTAGAAGCTGGGTGTGCGCCGAATTGGAGGCGCACGGGAGACGCTCATGTCGATTTCGCCCATCATTCCACAATGGAACGTGTCGTCGTGAAACTCTCCGGCGAATTCGCTGCAAGGCGGCGAGCCCATGGGCTGGATTCCGTCACCTTGACCGCATCGCCGACGACCTGGTTTCCGCCGCCGAACTCGGGTGGAAATCGCGGTCGTGGTCGGCGACGGCAATTTTTTTCGCGGATTTTGAGGCGCCGAGAAGGGCATAGAACGGGCGAGGACGGATTCCATCGGCATGCTCGCCACGGTGATGAATGCGCTGGCGGTCGAATTCTACATCGAAAAGCGCGGCCGCGCGGCCCGCGCGCTGTCCGCTGTGCCGATGCCGTCGCTGTGCCAGCCTTATTCGCGTCAGGCTGCGCTGCATCATCTTGGCAAGGGCCGCATCGTCATTCTGGCCGGGGCACAGGCAATCCCTTCTTTACCACCGACACCGGCGCGGCCCTGCGCGGGCGGAACTCTCCTGCGACGCGATCATGAAGGCGACGCAGGTGGATGGAATCTACACCGCCGATCCGAAAAAAGATCCGACGGCGACGCGCTACGAGAAGTTGACGCATGACGAGGCCATCGCAAAAAACCTCGCCGTGATGGATACGGCCGCCTTTGCTCTTGCGAGAGAGAACCGAATTCCGATAATCGTATTTTCCATTGCCGAACCGGGCGCCATTCGCGCGGCTCTGGAGGGACGCGGCAAGGCGACTTATGTCGTTCCGTAGAGGAAAAACATTTTCTGGCGCCGGTCGGCATTCCCGCGCCATCAGGAACAGGTGAACTATGAGCGATCAATTCGATCTGGCGGAAATCAAGCGGCGCATGCAGGGCGCGATCGCGTCCCTGAAGCACGAATTGAACGGGCTTCGCACCGGCCGCGCCTCGGCGGCGCTGCTGGAGCCGGTGATGGTGCTGGCCTATGGCCAGGCCATGCCGATCAATCAGGTCGCCACCGTCTCGGTGCCTGAATCGCGCGCCCTGGCGGTGCAGGTCTGGGACAAGGGCATGGTGAACGCGGTGGACAAGGCCATTCGCGACGCCAATCTCGGTCTGTCACCCACCGTCGAGGGGCAGATCCTGCGCATCCGCATCCCGGAACTCAACGAGCAGCGCCGCAAGGAACTGGCGAAAATCGCCCATAAATACGCCGAGGAATCGCGGGTCGCCGTGCGCCACGTGCGCCGCGACGGCATGGATATCCTCAAAAAGCTGGTCAAGGACAAGGTGATCAGCGAGGACGACGAAAAGCGGCACGAAACGGAAGTGCAGAAAGCCACCGACGCCTCCATTATCGAAATCGACCAGGCCTTGGCGGGCAAGGAGAAGGAAATCATGCAGGTTTGAACCTGCATCAGCGAAAATGACGCGCCTCCGCTCAAGGGGGCGTCGTCTCGCGCCGACGATTGTGCTAAAGCGGTTCGGGTGCGGTTTTCGTTTTCCACATTTCATGCGGGATTTTTCCGGCGAGACTTTTCGGGTTGTTCAGGCGCGGGTTATTCAGGCGGAGTGAGCCGCCGGTCCTGACATGCAAAAGTCGGCGAGAGCGATTGCCCGATTGGCGGGCGGACGGGACTTGATGAACGAAACGCAGGAAACCACCGTCGCCCGTCGCGCCGCCTCCGGCGCGCCCCTGCACGTCGAAATCATCATGGACGGCAATGGACGCTGGGCGGCCGCGCGCGGATTGCCCCGCTTCGAGGGCCATCGCCGCGGCGTCGAGGCTCTGCGCCGCACCGTGCGCGCCGCCCAGGATCTCGGGGTGCGCTATCTGACCGTCTATAGTTTTTCCAGCGAGAACTGGACCCGGCCGCCCCAGGAAATTTCCGAACTGATGGGCCTGCTCAAAATCTATATCCGCAACGATCTGGCCACTCTCGTCGAGTCCGGCGTGCGGGTGCGGGTGATCGGCGAACGCGACAATCTCCAGCGAGACATCGTTTCCCTGCTGGAGGAGGCCGAAACACGCACGCGGTTCAACGACCAACTCGATCTCATCATCGCCTTCAATTACGGCGCCCGCGCTGAAATCGTCGAGGCTGCGCGGGTTCTGGCGCGCGAGGCGGCGGCCGGACGGCTACGGCCGGAAGACATCGACGAGACGATTTTCGCCGCGCAATTGCAGACGGCGGCGGCGCCCGATCCCGACCTGATCATCCGCACCTCCGGGGAGATGCGACTGTCCAATTTCCTGATGTGGCAGTCCGCCTATAGCGAGTTGGTGTTCCTGCCCATTCACTGGCCCGATTTCGACCGTCAGGCCTTTCAACTCGCCATTGACACCTTCCACGCCCGTGACAGGCGGTTTGGTGGGGTTGGCGCGCGCGTCAAAGCGGCGCGTGCGGAAAAAGTGAAATCGGCGTCATGACCTCAGAGACCCGCGCTCAGCTTTTCCACACTCAAGTCTGGCGTCAAAATGGCTAAGGGCAATTCGCTGTTCCGCTTCCGCGCGCCGGGCCTGATGTCCCGGCTGCACCTCGACGATTTGTGGGTGCGCGCCGCTTCGGCGGTGGTTCTCGTCGCCGCGGCGGTCGCCTCGCTGGTCCTCGGCGGACGGGTTTTTGTGCTGATCTGGCTGTTCGGCTCGCTTTGCGTGCACTGGGAATGGCAAAGGCTGATCGGAGCGCCGCTGCCGTGGTTCCGGCTGTTTGGCGGCGGGTTGGCGCTTTGCGCCGCCGCCATCCTTTAGCGATGGTCAGGCTGAACTGGCCTTTCTCCTCCTGCCGCTCGCCGCCGCCTTCTGCGCCTGGGCGGCGGGGCAGGGCTTCCGACTATGGGCCGCGACCGGCGTGTTTTACGCCGGTGGCCTGCTGCTGGCGATGATGTCCCTGCGTCACGAGCCGTTTTTCGGCTCCTGCGCTATCGGCTGGCTGTTCGCTGTCGTCTGGGGGACCGACGTCTGCGCCTATTTCGGCGGCCGGTTGATCGGCGGTCCCAAGCTCGCCCCTGCTATTTCGCCGGGCAAGACTTGGTCAGGTTTTCTCGTCGGCGTCGTCTGCGGCGCGTTTCTGGGCGCGATCACGGCGCATTTCTGGCCCGACGTCAATGCGCCGATCGGGCCGGTGTTTCTGCTCGGCTTCGCCGCCGGCGCGGTGGCGCAGGGCGGCGAACTGTTCGAATCCTGGATCAAGCGCCATTTCACGTCAAGGATTCCAGCCGGCTCATTCCCGGCCACGGCGGTTTCATGGACCGTCTCGACGGTTTCATCGCCGCAGTGATCTTCGCCGCATTGTTCGGCCTTGCCCACGCCAAGCCCGGCGCGGCGGCCGGCTTGTTCTACTGGCCCTAGGATTTCTTATGACATCGCTTCAACCATTGCCCGATACACCTCGGAAAAAACTCACTATTCTTGGCGCGACCGGCTCGATTGGCCGTTCCGCCGAGGCGGTGATCCTGGGCGCGCCGGGCCATTTCGAGACGGTGGCTGTCGCGGGCGGCCGCGACGCCAAAAATCTGGCCCGGGTCGCCAAATCGCTCGGCGCGCGTTTCGCAGCCATCGCAGAACCGGGATCCTACGCGGAATTAAAGGCCGAACTGGCGGGGTCGGGGATCGTGGCCTCTGCCGGGCCGGAGGCTTTGAAAGAAGCGGCCTGCCAGCCCTCCGACCTGGTGGTCGGGGCGATCGCCGGCGCGGTGGGCGTCACGCCGACCTTTGCAGCGGTCGAAGCGGGGCGCCACGTGGCGCTGGCCAACAAGGAATGCCTCGTCTGCGCCGGCGAGCCCTTCATGCGCAAGGCTCGGGAGATGGGGGTCAACATCCTGCCGATGGATTCCGAGCACAACGCCATCTTTCAGGCTTTGGGCGGGGAACGCGTCGGCACTATCGAAAAAATGTGGCTGACCGCTTCCGGGGGCCCCTTCCGCACGTGGAGCGCCGAACAAATCGCCGCAGCCACCCCGGACCAGGCTTTGGCCCATCCCAATTGGGCGATGGGTCCGAAAGTCACCATCGATTCCGCCAGTCTGATGAACAAGGGCCTCGAATTGATCGAGGCCATGCATATATTCGGCATCGAGGCTCAAAAACTCGATGTGCTGGTGCATCCCCAGTCCATCGTGCATGGGCTTGTCTCCTTCGCCGACGGCGCCGTGACCGCCGGCATGGCGACGCCCGACATGAAAGTTCCGATCGCCCATTGCCTCGCCTGGCCTCACCGGGTCGCCACCAAGGCGCGCCGTCTCGATTTAGCCGAAATCGGCGCGTTAACATTCGACAAGCCGGATTTTGCGCGCTTTCCAGCCCTGCGGGTCGCCATGGACGCCCTTGCTGCTGGCGGGGCCATGCCGACCATACTGAACGCCGCGAATGAGATCATGGTCGCGGCGTTTCTTAAACATCGCATTACATTCAACGAGATAGCAAAACGAGTTGAAGCGATATGTGAACTGTTTCTGCGCGAAGGGGCAGCCGGAGCGCCCGCCGACGTGGACGCGGCGTTGGTGATTGACCGTCTCGTCAGGGAGAGGGCTGCGGCGAGCCTTGAAGGGGTTGGCGCCTGACGCCGATCCGGGATGGCTATGTAAATTAACCATAAGGCCTGCGGCTTAACTCAGCCGCGCCACCGGGGAGTTGGCATGCCGGCATTTCATCTGCTCTGGACCATGGGATCCTATATTCTTCCCTTTATTTTCGTGCTCAGCCTTGTCGTTTTTTGCCACGAAATGGGGCATTTTCTGGTCGGGCGCTGGTGCGGCGTAAAGTGGACGCCTTTTCGCTCGGATTCGGGCCGGAAATCGCGCATTACATCGACCGCCACGGCACGCGCTGGCGGTTGGCGGCGTTGCCGCTTGGCGGCTATGTGCGCTTTCATGGCGACGCCAACGCCGCCAGCGAGCCGAATTTCGACGCCAACGCTGCGATGCCGGAGTCTGAGCGGGCGGTTTCGTTTTTTGCCCAGGACGTCTGGAAGCGGGCGGCCGTGGTGGCAGCCGGGCCGATCGCCAACTTCATTCTGGCGCTCGTCATCTTCACGGCCCTGTTCTATTTCGATGGTCGCCGATTCTGGCGCCGCGCATCGAAACCGTCGTCGAAGGTGGCCGCGCCGCCGCCGCCGGCTTCAAGAAGGGCGATCTGGTTCTGTCCATCGACGGCGTCAAAGTCGGGGGCTTCGGGGATATGCAGCGCATCGTTTCCGCTTCGGGCGACGTGCCGCTGCATTTTGTGGTCGAGCGCGACGGCAAGACGGTTGAGATCGACGCCACACCGGAACGCAAGGACACCAAGACCCCGTTCGGCATCTCGCGGGGCGGCATACTCGGCGTGTCGGCTGCCGGCGGCGCCCAGAACTGGCGACGAGAAACCTATAGTCTGCCGATGGCGGCGGTCGAGGCGGCGCGGGAAACCTGGTACGTGGTGGCGCGCACCGGATCCTATCTCGGCGGCGTCGTTGTCGGCCGCGAATCCGCCGATCAATTATCCGGACCGCTCCGCATCGCGGAAGTTTCGGGAGAGGTGGCCAAGGCCGGCGTCTGGCCCCTGTTCAATCTGGCCGCGATTCTCTCGATTTCAATCGGCCTCCTGAACCTGCTGCCCATTCCGCTGCTCGACGGCGGACACCTGCTTTATTACGCCTTCGAGGCGGTGCGCGGGAAGGCGCTGACCCCACGGGCGCAGGAGTTCGGTTTCAAGGTCGGTCTGGCTTTCGTCGGAGCCTTGATGCTGGTCGCGACCTATAACGACATCGTCCGGTTGACCCGGCAGTGGCTCAATCTTGGCTGACCCTTGCGATATATAATATCGCAATCATGGTTAACCGAGAGAAATCGTTTTGCGCCGGGCGCGGTGGCGACTTTGGCCGAAAGCCGTTGAATTACGGCGAATTTACGAAGAGACGCGTGGCTTCCAAGTCACGCGAGCGTAAAAAATCGGGACACGCAGCCTTAGGCATTTGCAGGATTTCATAAACCTTGTAGAAGCAGAGTCTCAATGGACAGGCTTGGATTATGTTATCCAATCCGGGTCTGGGAATCATTTTGCGCCGGGCCGAAACAGGTCGGGCGGCTGCCGGGCCTGTTCGCGCCATGGGCGGTTTAGTCACGGAGACCGGGTTTCAATGAAGTTTCGCCAAGGTCTTATGAGTCGGTCCGCTCTGGCGGTCCTGTTAGTTGCCGGCGTGCTCGCCGCGCCGACGTCCGCCTCTGCGGAAACGGTGGTCGTCGAAGGCAATCATCGCGTCGATGCGGAAACGATCCGGTCCTATTTTTCGAGCGGCAACTCCAACGAGGCCGTCAAGAAGCTCTATAATACGGGCTATTTTTCTGACGTGCAGGTGAGCCGCAGGGGCGGCGCGCTGGTGGTGCGCGTGGTGGAAAACAAAAGCTCGATCAATCACGTGGTCTTCGTCGGCAACAGCAAGGTGAAGTCCGAGGAGCTGACGAAGGAGATCCAGTCGAAGGATCGCGGCGCCTATAGCAAGGCGATGGTGGATGCCGACGTTCTGCGCATCCAGGACATCTACCGCCGCTCGGGCCGCAATACCGCAACGGTTTCGGCGCGCACCGTCGAGACGCCGAACGGCACGGTTGACGTGGTGTTCGACATCAACGAAGGCGAGAAGACCGGCATCAAGGAAATCCGTTTCGTCGGCAACACCGCCATTTCGACCTCGACCCTGCTCGGGCTGATGGAAACGACGGAGATGAATTATCTGTCGTTCTTCAAGACCTCCGACACTTTCGATCCCGACCGCATCGCCAAGGACGCCGAGGCGATCCGTCGCTATTATCTGAAAAACGGCTATGCCGATTTTCACGTCATCGGCACCGACGCGGTCTATGACCCGGCGGCGGGCGGTTATATCCTCACGATCTCGGTCGAAGAAGGCCCGCAATATACCGTTGGCTCGGTGCGGATTAAATCGCAGTTGCGCGGCGTGTCGAGCGAAGACCTGCAGCCATATGTCGGCGTCCATGTCGGCGACACCTATAACGGCACGACCCTCGAAAAGACCGTCGACCGCATGACCAGGGAAGTGGGCAAGCGCGGCTACGCCTTTTCGAATGTGCGTCCGCGGGGCGACCGCGATCCCGCGAGTCGCACGGTTTCGCTGGTCTTCGTGGTCGAGGAAGGTCCGCGCGTCTATGTCGAGCGCATTAACGTGCGCGGCAATTCCGCCACCCGGGATTACGTCATCCGCCGCGAGTTCGATCTTGGCGAAGGCGACGCCTATAACAAGGCGATGATCGACCTCGCGGAACGCCGTCTGAATTCGCTCGGCTTCTTCAAGAAGGTCAAGATCACCAACGAAGCCGGCTCCGAGCCGGATCGCGTGATCATCAACGTCGACGTTGAAGAACAGTCCACCGGCAATTTCTCGATTTCCGGCGGCTATTCGACCACCCAGGGATTTTTGGCGGAAGTTTCGGTCTCCCAGTCCAACTTCATGGGCCGCGGCGAATATGTGCGTCTGGCGGTCTCGGCCGGCCAGTACGCCCAGGGCGTCGAACTGAACTATACCGAGCCCTTCTTCCTCGATCAGCGTCTGGCGGCTGGTTTCGACCTTTACACCAAGATCTCGGACGCCTCCACCTACGCCTATTATTCGAACTGGGTCACCGGCGGCACGATCCGTTTCGGCATTCCGATCACCGACGACATCACGCTCGGCCCGAGGTACACGCTGTATAATTCGCGGCTGTCCATCCCGAATACGACGAGCCAGCCCTATAACGATTGTAGCTATCCGATCAACGGCACCACGCCCGGGACGTTTGGCGCGCCGCCGATCGACACCTTCGGCGGTTCGGTCAGCTGTCTGACCAACGGTGAAGCCTCGGTGGCCTTGAAGCAGGCGCAGGGCGACTGGGTGACGTCGATGGTCGGCTATACGCTGTCCTATAATTCGCTCGACAATCCGCGCGATCCCCATCAGGGCATTCGCGCTGATCTCAAGCAGGATTTCGCTGGCGTTGGCGGAAATTCCGAATTCCTGCGCACCACCATCGACATTCGTGGTTATCACGAGCTTTATTTCGACAATCTCGTCGGCATCGCGCGCGTTCAGGCTGGCGACCTCCAGCCCTTCGGCAACCAACCGTTGCGCATCGTTGACAATTTCAACCTCGGCCAGGGTCTCGTGCGCGGCTTCGCGCCGGGTGGCATCGGGCCGCGCGACATCACCAATACGACGAGCAATAATAATGGTAACGCGCTTGGCGGAACGAGATACTTTGGAGCTTCGCTGGAAGCGCAGGCTCCCATCCCGTATCTCCCCAGAGATATCGGCCTGAAGGCCGCCATCTTTGCCGACGCCGGCACCTTGTACGATTACCGGGGTTCGACCAATTTCGGCACTTATCTCGGCTATACCGCCGGACAAGCGACATCCTGCGCCTACATGAACACCCACACGCCGCAGGGCGGGGCGAAACAAACCTATGCCCTCAATGGCGTGCCGATCCAGCAGAGTCCGTGCATCACGGTCGGCGGCGACACCACGGCCTTGCGCTCCGCGGTCGGCGTCGGACTGATCTGGGCCTCGCCTATGGGTCCAATCCGCTTCAACTATGCCTTCGTCACGTCAAAGAACACCTACGACGTTACGCAGGCGTTCAGCTTCAGCGGCGGCGCGAACTTCTGATCTTCAGGCAGACGATTGCAAGGGCGCGGCCGATCGGCCGCGCCTTTTTCATATCCGGAGTTCTTCTTATCCGGCGGCGATCTGGGAGCGCCAGCATTGGGAGCGACGACATGGATGAGCTGAAATTTTTTCACCGCGCGGCCGCCCCGACCCTGGCGGAAATCATCGACTGGACCGGGGCCAAGCCTGCGGGCGAGGTCGATCTGACGCAGGAAATTGTCGATGTGGCGCCACTCGATCGGGCGCGGCCCGGCGATCTGGTTTTCCTCGATAATCCCAAATATCTCGACCAGTTGACCCAGACCAGGGCCACCGCCTGTCTGGTCGGCGAGCGTTACGCCGCGCGGGTCCCGCAGGGCGTCGCCGCGCTGGTGGCGCGCGAACCCTACCGCGCCTGCGCCATCGTCACGGCGCGGATCTATCCCGACGCGACAAGGCCCGGTTCGCTGTTCGGCTCGCATGGTGTGTCGCCGGGGGCCAATGTCCATCCCCTGGCGCGACTGGAAGCCGATGTCACCGTCGATCCCGGCGCGGTGATCGGTCCTCGCGCGGAAATCGGCGCCGGCGCGGTGATCGGCCCCAATGCGGTGATCGGACCCGACGTGCGGATCGGCCGCCAGAGTGTCGTCGGCGCCGGCGCCACCGTCTGCAACGCCTTGCTCGGCGACCGGGTGATCATTCATCCCGGCGCGCGGATTGGCCAGGACGGTTTCGGCTTCGCCATGGGGCCGCGCGGCCATCTCAAAGTGCCGCAGATTGGCCGGGTGGTCATTCAGGATGACGTCGAGATCGGCGCCAACAGCACCATCGACCGCGGCGCCAATCGCGACACCGTCATCGGCGAAGGGACCAAAATCGATAATCTCGTGCAGATCGCCCATAACGTGGTGATCGGCCGGCATTGCGTGATTGTGAGCCAGGTGGGCATATCCGGCTCGACCGAACTGGGCGATTTCGTCTCCTGTGGCGGCCAGGCAGGCCTGACCGGGCATTTGCGCGTCGGCATGGGCGCGCAGATCGCCGCGCAATCCGGCGTGATGAATGATATCGCGCCGGGCGCCAAAATGGGCGGCTCGCCGGCAAGGCCTTCGCGCGATTGGCTGCGCAGCGTCTCCGCGCTCGAAAAGCTGGCGAAAGCCCGCGGGGGCGGCGAGTAAGTCATTAACTCTGGCGCCTTCGCAATTGTGTCGTTAAACCAATGCGCGGGCAAAGACTTCTTTCGCCCATTTTCTTTATTATCGCCACGGAAACGATCGATGACTGACACGGTCGCGACATTGGAAACCATTGATATTCAACGCCTGATGCAGCTATTGCCGCATCGCTATCCTTTCCTGCTGGTGGATCGCATCATCGAGGCGCGCGGCGACGGCTTCGGCATCGGCATCAAGAACGTTACCATCAACGAGCCTCAATTCACCGGCCATTTCCCCGACAAGCCGGTCTTTCCCGGCGTGTTGCTGATCGAGGCCATGGCGCAAACGGCGGGCGCGCTCTGCGTCCATTCGCAGCTCGGCGGCTCCAAGCCGCCACTGGTCTATTTCATGACCATCGACAAGGCTAAATTCCGCAAGCCGGTCATTCCGGGCGATCGCGTCGAATTCCACATGACCAAGCTGAACCAGCGCCGCAATATCTGGTGGTATCAGGGCAGGGCGCTCGTCGATGGCATTCTTGTCGCCGAGGCCGAAATCAGCGCCATGATCATGGCGCCTACCGACAAGGACTGACATTGAGCGAAATTTTTCAAGGCGGCGCGGTCGTTCATCCCTCCGCCGTCGTCGAAGACGGCGCCCGGCTTGGCGCCGGCGTCGAAATCGGCCCGTTCTGCCATGTCGGACCAGATGTCGTGCTGGCCGACGGGGTCACGCTGAAATCCCATGTCGTCGTGGCCGGTCACACCACCATCGGCGCGCGCAGCCGTGTTTTCCCCTTCGCCTCGCTCGGCCATGAGCCGCAGGACCTCAAATTTCGTGGCGAAAAGTCGACCCTGACCATTGGTTCGGACTGCTTGATCCGCGAAGGCGTGACGATGAATCCGGGCACGGCGGGTGGCCGGTTGGAGACGGTGGTCGGCGACCGATGCGCCTTTCTGGCCAATTCCCATGTCGGCCATGATTGCCATATCGGCCATGATTGCGTCTTCTCCAACAACGCCATGCTTGCCGGCCATGTCACCGTCGGCGATTTCGTCATTTGCGGCGGCGGCTCGGCCATCGTGCAATTCGCCCGCGTCGGCTCGCACGCCTTCGTCAGCGGCCTGACCGGCATCGGCGCCGACCTCATTCCCTTCGGCCTCGCTTTCGGCAATCGCGGAGTGCTGATGGGCCTCAATCTGGTCGGCCTGAAGAGGCGTAATTTTTCGCGCGAGGCCATTCATGAGTTGCGTCGCGCCTATCGCGCGCTTTTCGCGCCGGAAGGCACGCTGAAAGAGCGGATCGAGGACGTGGCGGAGCAATATTCCGCTAACGCCGAGGTCAAGGAAATCCTCGATTTCATGCGCGCGGGCGGAGACAAGCAGTTCTGCATGCCCGAAATGGGGAAAGACCTGTCTTGAATGGCGGTCGCTCCGGCATAAGCCAACCTCTCGCGCAATGCGGTCGGGTCGCCCTGATCTGCGGCGGCGGCCAATTTCCCCTCGTCGCCGCCCGGGCCGCGCAAAAGCGCGGCCTCGACGTTTTCCTGCTTGGCTTGCGCGGCGTCGCCAGTCCGGAGATCGAAGCCTTTCCTCATGTCTGGCTCGCCATAGGCCAGTTGGGCGCCGCCTTTCGCGCAATCCTTTCGCGCGATATTCGGCAGGTATGTCTGATCGGGGGGCTGGGGCGGCCGGAATTTTCCGACCTTCGCCTCGACTGGGGCGGCATCAAGCGGCTGCCGGAAATTTTCAGCCTGCTCAAGGGCGGCGACAATCACACGCTCAAGGGCGTGATCGGTCTGTTCGAGAGCGAAGGCCTTGACGTCATCGGGCGTCGATTCGCTGGCGCCGGAGCTGCTTGCCGCCGAGAGGGCCGATGAACGGGCTGCCTTTGCCTGCCGACCTCGCAGAGGATCTCAGCCTTGGGCGGAAGTGCCTCGGCGATCTCTCGGCTTACGATTGCGGGCAGGCGCTGGTCGTCGCGCACCGCCGCATCATCGCCATCGAGGCGGTGGAAGGCACCGACGGCATGCTGGCGCGGGTCGCGGAATTGCGGGAAATTGGCCGCTGGCGCGCCAAGGGACCGGCCGGTCTGCTGGTCAAGGCGCCGAAAGCCGGCCAGGATTTGCGGGTCGATCTGCCCGCCATCGGCCCTGAAACGGTGGCGGCGGCGGCGCGAGGCGGATTGCGCGGTCTGGCGGTCGCCGCGGGCAAGGTGCTGGTTCTCGATCGCGCCGAGCTTGCCGCGCAGGCCGAAAGCGCCGGCCTTTTCCTTTATGGATTTTCGACGGAATTTTCGGCATGAAGCTTTTTCTGGTAGCGGGCGAGGCCTCCGGCGATCAGCTTGGCGCCAAACTGATGCGCGCCTTGCGCGACCGGGTTCCCGAGGCCGAATTTTTGGGCGTCGGCGGCGAGGCGATGAGGCGTGAAGGTCTTTCAAGCCTGTTTCCGATGAGCGACATTTCGGTCATGGGCGT
>CAWFBN010000128.1:0-16913 GCA_963813955.1 uncultured Alphaproteobacteria bacterium
CATGTCTCCCGATTGGCGGCAAGGTGGATTGCTTCGCTCCGCAGTCGGCGCATCGGCGTCTCGGGCCTTTCTTCCGGCGGGCGCGCGTGATGGGGCCAGCAAATACGGGCGTCTTTAGACGCCCGCTGCCGCCTCCAACTGGAGATTTCAGCATGAGCCAATCCAGCGCCGCCGCGGCGAAGTCTTTGTCCAACAGCTTTTTCGGCGCCTCGCTCGCCGAGGCCGATCCCGAAATTTTCCGCGCGGTTGAGTTGGAACTGGGTCGCCAGCAGCGCGAAATCGAGCTGATCGCTTCGGAAAACATCGTTTCGCGCGCCGTGCTCGAAGCGCAGGGCTCGGTGCTGACCAATAAATATGCCGAGGGCTATCCGGGAAAGCGCTATTACGGCGGCTGCCAGTTCGTCGATATCGCGGAAAACCTCGCCATCGAGCGGGTCACAAAACTGTTCGGCTGCGGCTACGCCAATGTGCAGCCCAATTCCGGCAGCCAGGCCAACCAGTCGGTGTTCCTCGCCTTGCTTGAGCCGGGCGATGTTTTCATGGGTCTCGATCTGGCGGCGGGCGGCCATCTCACCCATGGCTCGCCGGTCAACATGTCGGGCAAATGGTTCAAGCCGGTCAGCTATGGCGTCAGCCGCGAGACCGGCCGCATCGACATGGACGAGGTCGAGGCGCTGGCTGTCGCCCACAAGCCCAAGCTGATCATCGCCGGCGGCTCGGCCTATGCGCGCCACTGGGATTTCGCTAAGTTTCGCGCCATCGCCAATCGATTCGGCGCTTATCTTTTCGTGGACATGGCGCATTTCGCCGGTCTGGTGGCGGGCGGCGCGCATCCCTCGCCCTTTCCCGCACGCCCATGTCGTCACATCCACCACGCATAAAACCCTGCGCGGTCCGCGCGGCGGCTTGGTGCTGACCGACGACGAAGCCATCGCCAAAAAGATCAACTCGGCGATCTTCCCCGGCCTGCAGGGCGGCCCGCTCATGCATGTCATCGCCGCCAAGGCGGTGGCGTTTGGCGAGGCGCTGCGGCCCGAATTCAAGACCTATGCCCATCAAGTGGTGGAAAACGCCCGCGTTCTGGCCGAAACCCTGCTGCGGGCGGCCTCGATCTCGTCACTGGGGCACCGACAACCACCTGATGCTGGTCGATCTGCGGCCCAAGGGCCTGACCGGCAAGGCGGCGGAAGTGGCGCTCGGCCGCGCGGAAATCACTTGCAACAAGAATGGCGTGCCCTTCGACCCCGAAAAGCCGTGGATCACCTCGGGCATCCGCCTCGGCGCTCCCGCCGCCACCTCGCGCGGCTTCGGCGCCGCCGAGTTAGAAAGGTCGGCGAGTTGATCGTCGAGACGCTCGACGGTGTGGCCAAGAACGGCGACGCCGGCAATGCGGCGGTCGAGGCGTCTGTGCGCGGAAAAGTGGAAGAACTGACCAGGCGCTTCCCGATCTACTGACGGTCGTGCGCCTGTCCGATTTTGGGCCTCCCCTGACTGTCGCCGGAGGCCTTTTTGCGCGCGCCCCATTCGCAAGATCAATGGCGTCATGGCGTTTTATCTGACAGCTTTGCCGGCGCAGGCCCGGAACAAACGGCGGGCTGAAGCGTCGCACTGCATGGAGCCGCCACGAAGCTCCGAACTCATCAGGATTGGAAACGTCATATGCGCAAGATTCTACCCTTCGCCGCTGTCTCCGCTTTGCTCTTGTGCGGCTCGTCCGCTTTCGCGCTCGAATCGTCCCTGACTGTGCCCTCCACCCTTTCGCCGGACGCTCTGTGGAAAAAAATCGGCGATTTCTGTGGTATCGCGGACTGGCATCCCGCCATCTCCGGTTGCAAGCTGACCGATGGCGGCAAGCGCCGCATGTTGACCATCAAGGACGGCGGCGGAGTCATCGTCGAAAAGCTGATCAAGCGCGACGACAAGCATCGCGCCTATAGCTACAAGATCATCTCCAGCCCCTTGCCCGTGGCCGCCTATCAATCGACCATCAGCGTGATGGACGGCAAGGACGGCGGCTCCGAGCTCAAATGGACCGGCAAATATATGGGCAAGGGGCCGAACTCGGCCGACGCCAAGAAGACCATCGACGGCATCTATCAGGCGGGCGCCGACGTCCTCGTCAAGCCGTAAAGCCGCCGCTCAAACGAGGGCGTCACGGCTCGCCATCGCGCGGCCGTGACGCCTCTTGACAATCGCTCCCATGACGCGCATCTGCGAAGGAAAGCGGACTGCGACGCAACCGCTTTGTTCAACCCACGTTAAGGACACATGGGCAGTATATCGCAAAATACTTCAGGATTGCTCGCGGCGCCGGCCGCGTGAGGGATGCGCGACCCGCCTGAGGTCAAGCGCCGCTCACCGTCCGGCCGACGAGCCCGAGGTGAGCCATGAAGATGAGTTTCACAATCATCATCGATGTGCTGCAATCCGAGGTCGCAACCCGTTTGCGCGCGGGCTTCAGCTATCACAGGCGCTTTTTTTCGCAGCATGAGCCACCCGCGAAAAAACAGCCGGCCTGAACCCAGGGAGGATTCAATTGTCCGACGGCCCTAGTTGCCCCGCCTTCAGCCTCCCCGGCGCGATCGCGGGTTTCCGAGTGAACATCGACAACAATTTTCCCGCGAACGAGGCGGGCGTGGCGAATTTGGCCGTTTAGCGGCTCCTGGCTCGTCGGCGCCGCTGTCGCGGAGTCAGGAGAGCCAATGAACACCCACGTAAAAGCCGCGGCGCAAGATGCTGGGCCCGCCGCCGCCGTCCTCGACACGGCCCATCTCGGCCATATCCACGGCGCCTTCGGAACCATCCAGCAAGGAGACCATGGCCCCCGCGCGAGCTGGAAGCACCGGCTCCAGACATTGCTGGCCATTCTCGGTCCGGGTCTCATCGTTATGGTCGGCGACAATGACGCCGGCGCTTTCGGGACCTATACCCAGGCTGGTCAGAATTACGGCACCACGCTGTTGTGGACGCTGCTGCTGCTGATCCCCGTGCTCTACGTCAATCAGGAAATGGTGCTGCGGCTCGGCGCCGTCGCGGGCGTCGGCCATGCGCGGCTGATCCTGGAGCGTTTCGGCAAGTTCTGGGGCGCCTTCAGCGTCATCGACCTGTTTCTCCTCAACGCCCTGACCATCGTCACCGAATTCATCGGCATTGCTCTGGCGCTCGATTATCTCGGCGTTTCACGCGAGATTGGCGTGGCTTTGGCGGCGGTCCTGATCATGGCCGCGGCCAGCACCGGCAGTTTCCGCCGTTTCGAGCGCTTTTCGATGGCGCTGGTTTTCGGCAGCCTGTTGCTCATCCCGGTGTTCATCGCCATTCATCCGCCGCTGTCGCAAATCGCGCGCGACTTCGTCACGCCGCAATTGCCGGCCGGCGCCAAGCTCAGCGACGTGATGCTGCTCATTATCGCCATCGTCGGCACCACCATCGCGCCGTGGCAGCTGTTCTTCCAGCAGAGCTATGTCATCGACAAGCGCATCACGCCGCGCTTCATGTCCTACGCCAAGGCCGACCTGTGGATCGGCATCGTGATGGTGATCGTCGGCGCGGCGGCCATGATGGCCTTCACCGCCGCCGCCTTTGACGGCAAGCCGGAATTCGGCGCCTTCACCGACGCGGGCGCGGTCGCGACCGGCCTCGGCAAATATGCCGGGCGGGCGACGGGCGTGATGTTCGCGGTCGCCCTGATCGACGCCTGCATCATCGGCGCCTCCGCCGTGTCGCTCGCGACCGCTTATGCGATTGGCGACGTGCTGTCGCTCAAACATTCGCTGCATCGCAAGGCGAGTGACGCCAAGGGGTTTTATGCGGTCTATTGCGGCCTGATCGCCCTCTCCGCCGGTCTGGTCCTCACGCCCGGCGCGCCGCTCGGCCTGCTGACCAACGCCGTACAGACTTTGGCGGGCGTCTTGCTGCCGAGCGCGACGGTTTTCCTGCTGCTGCTGTGCAACGACAAGGAAGTGCTCGGACCCTGGGTCAACACCCGCTGGCTCAACATGTTTACGGGAGCGGTGGTCGCGGCTCTGGTGATCCTGTCGATTATCCTGACGGCTTCGGTGATGTTCCCCGATGCGACCAGCGAGACGGTCATCCTCGATATTCTCGGCGGCGGCGTCGCGCTCGCCGCGCTCGTCGCGCTGGCGAGTTTTGTCTTCAGGACAAAACTCCCGAGGCGGCGCCCGTCGCCAAAATCGATCCGGATGTTCGCGCCAATGGCGGATGCCGCCGCTGGAAACCCTTGCTCCGGCCAGGCTGTCGCTTTCGGCGCGGACATGGATGTTTGTTCTGCGCGGCTATCTGGTGATTGCGGGCGGCCTGATGCTGGCGCGCATCGTCAGCCTCGCCATCGCCCATGGGTGATGGCGAGGGGTCGATGACCTCGCCTGTTACTGAACCGGCGCCTTGGCCGCGCAGGCGAGGAATCCCGCGCGCAGTTGATCTTCCTTGAGATGGCGGCCGATGAACACGATGCGGCTGGAGCGTTTTTCGTCCGGCTTCCAGTCGCGTTGCAATTCGCCGTCGAGAATCATGTGCACGCCCTGAAAGACATAGCGTTTGGGCTCGTCGGGGAAGGCGAGGATGCCCTTGGAGCGCAGGATGTCCGGCCCGTCGCGCTGCACGACCTCATTGATCCACGGCAGGAAAATCTCCGGTTCGACCGGACCGTCGATGGTAATCGACACCGATTGCATCTCGGCATCGTGCAAAACTTTCGGCGCGTGATCGTGATGTTCGTGATGATCATGGTGTCGTGACCGCAATCCGGGGCGCAGGACTCGTCATGCTCATGATGGTCATGCTCATGATGATCATGGCCGTGGTGGCCGTGATCGTGGTCATGATGATCGTGGTCGTGCTCTTCGACCGTCAGGAATTCCGGCTCAATTTCCAGGATACGGTCGAGATCGAAGGCGTTGCGGCCGAGCACGGCGTCGAGTTCAATGGCGCATTTGGTGGTGCGGTGCAGCTTGGCGTAGGGGTTGATGCCGCGAATGCGCGCCTCGACCTCTTCCAGTTCGGCCGGCGTGACCAGATCGACCTTGTTGAGCAGGATGACGTCGGCGAAGGCGATCTGGTTTTTCGCTTCCGGCGCGTCCTTGAGGCGGGCGGACAGCCATTTGGCGTCGGCGACGGTGACAATCGCATCGAGTCGCGCATCCTTCGCCACGTCGGCGTCGACGAAAAAGGTCTGGGCGACCGGGGCGGGATCGGCGAGGCCGGTGGTTTCGACCAGAATGGCATCGAACTTGCCCTTGCGGCGCATCAAGCCTTCGATGATGCGGATGAGGTCTCCGCGCACGGTGCAGCAGATGCAGCCGTTGTTCATTTCGAAAACTTCTTCGTCGGCGTCCACGACCAAATCGTTGTCGATGCCGATTTCGCCGAATTCATTGACGATCACCGCGAATTTCCTGCCGTGATCCTCGGTGAGAATGCGGTTGAGCAAAGTGGTCTTGCCCGCGCCGAGATAGCCGGTGAGGACGGTGACGGGGATTTTTTGATCGGACATGCGGTGTCGCTCTCCTCTGGCGCTTCGCGCCTTCTTGGCGCGTCTTGTTCGCTTATATTATGTTCCGGCGCGCCGATGTAAGGGGGTATTGGGCAAGCTGGACTTTTCCGCTGGACAAACTCCGCGCGGGAGGCTTTACCCGCGAGATCATCAGCAGGAGCAAATATGTCCGAAACGCGCGACTCCAATGGCGCCCTTCTCAACGAAGGCGACAACGTCACCGTCATCAAGGATCTCAAGGTCAAGGGCTCCTCGACCGTGCTCAAGCGCGGCACGGTGATCCGTGGCATTCATCTGACCGACGACCCCGAGGAAATCGAAGGCCGCACCGACAAGGTCAAGGGTCTCGTGCTGAAGACCTGTTTCCTGAAAAAGTCCTGACAAAGAGCGCAGATACCGAAGTATTGCGGTCAAGTTAAAGCAAAGCGGATTCGACAGGACCGCATTGTGGCCCCACATTGGGGTTTGATTCGCTTTTCGTTCCTGCGAGGCCGCCCCAAAAATTGTCCGATCCTTTCTCCCTCGGTGACGAAGATTTCATTCATTCCGGCCCGCGCCCCGGCGGACTGGCCGCGCGTGCGCAAGCCGCCGCGCGCGGCGCGCCCGACTGGCTGACCGCGCTCAATCCCGAACAGCGCGAGGCGGTCGAGGCGCTCGATGGGCCGGTATTGGTGCTCGCCGGCGCCGGCACCGGCAAGACGCGGGTTCTGACCTCGCGCATCGCCCATATTCTGGCGCAGGGCCGCGCCTGGCCATCGCAAATTCTCGCCGTGACCTTCACCAACAAGGCGGCGCGCGAGATGAAGGCGCGCATCGCCACGCTGATCGGCCCCGGCGCCGAGGGCATGGGCTGGCTCGGCACCTTTCACGCCATCGCCACCAAAATCCTGCGCCGCCATGCCGAACTGGTCGGGGTTGAAGTCCAATTTCACCATTTTGGATACCGACGACCAGATTCGCCTGCTGAAACAGGTGCTCAAGGCCGAAAACATCGACGAGAAGCGCTGGACGCCGCGCACGCTGGCCTATCTGATCGACAACTGGAAAAATCGCGGCCTCGACCCCAAGCATGTGCCGCCGGGCGAGGCGCAGTCTTTCGCCAATGGCAAGGGCGGGGCGCTTTACACGCTGTATCAGGAGCGATTGAAAATCCTCAACGCCGCCGATTTCGGCGACCTGTTGCTCGAATGCCTGCGTCTGCTGCGCGAAAACCCGGACGTGCTGCGCGAGTATCAGGAGCGGTTCAAATATATTCTGGTGGACGAATATCAGGACACCAACGCCGTGCAATATCTGTGGCTGCGCCTGCTGGCCCAGGGGTCGGAAACGGCGCCGCGTCATAATCTTTGCTGCGTCGGCGACGACGACCAGTCGATCTATGGCTGGCGCGGCGCCGATGTCGATAATATTTTGCGGTTCGAGAAGGATTTTCCCGGCGCCAAGGTGATCCGGCTGGAGCGCAATTACCGCTCGACCGGCCATATCCTCGCCACCGCCGCGCATCTCATCGCCCATAACCGCGACCGGCTCGGCAAGACCCTGTTCACCGACGGCGAAGAGGGCGAAAAGCCGACCGTCGCCGGGGTGTGGGATTCGGAGGAAGAGGCCCGCCTCGTCGGCGAGGATATCGAGCAATTGCAGCGGCAGGGTCATTCGCTCGACGAGATGGCCATATTGGTGCGCGCCTCGTTCCAGATGCGCGAATTCGAGGAGCGTTTTATTACGCTGGGCCTGCCGTATAAAGTGGTCGGCGGCCCGCGCTTCTACGAGCGGCTCGAAATTCGCGACGCGCTGGCCTATCTGCGCTGCGTCGCCCAGCCCGCCGACGATCTCGCCTTCGAGCGCATCGTCAACACGCCCAAGCGGGGGCTGGGCGAAAGCACCCTCCAGATCGTCCACGAATATGCCCGCCGCAGCCAGATTCCGATGATGCAGGCCGCCCGCGCGCTGGTCGAGTTGGAGGAGCTGAAAAACCGGCCGCGCGGCCTTTTACGCGCCCTGCTCAATGATTTTTTCGCGCTGGTCGGGGCAGATCGACCAAAAGCCGCATTATGAGCTGGCGGAACAGATCCTGGAGGAATCCGGCTATACCGATTTCTGGAAACAGGAAAAGTCGGCGGAGGCCGAGGGCCGGCTGGAAAACCTCAAGGAATTCATCCGCTCGATGGAAGAATTCCCCGACCTCGGGGCCTTTCTCGAACATGTCTCGCTGGTGATGGACGTCGACAATAACGAGGCGGGCGAGCGGGTGTCGATCATGACGCTGCATGGCGCCAAGGGTCTGGAATTCGAGACGGTTTTCCTGCCCGGCTGGGAGGAGGGGCTGTTTCCCCATCAGCGTTCGCTCGACGAAAGCGGCCGCGCCGGGCTGGAGGAGGAGCGCCGCCTCGCCTATGTCGGCGTGACGCGGGCGCGACGGCGGGTCAAAATATTGTTCGCCAGCAACCGCCGCATCCACGGCTTGTGGCAGACCACGGTTCCGTCGCGCTTCATCGACGAACTGCCCGCGGTTCATGTGCAACTGGTCGATGACGCGAAGAGCGGCGGCAATTACGGCGCCTATGCGCAATCGCGCTTCGCCAACATGGATAGCTTCGGCTCGCGCTACGACACGCCGGGCTGGAAACGGGCGCAGCAGCGCGCGGGCGAGACGGGCGCGCCCAAGACCGGCGGGCCGAAAACCATCGAGGGCGTCGTGCTCGCCAGTTCGACGGCGCCGGGAAATTCGCGCCGGGCGTGCGGATTTTCCACATCAAATTCGGCCCCGGCATGGTCGCGGCGGTCGATGGCGCCAAGCTCACCATTGACTTCGACAAGGCGGGCCGCAAACTCGTGCTCGAATCCTTCGTCGAGCGGCGCGACTGATTTTTTGGGGGCGACCCATGCGCGATCTCTTGACCTATATCGGGATCGCGCTGATCGCGGTGCTGTCGGCGGCGCTGGCCGCGCCCTTGGTCATTGATTTCGACCACTGGCGCCCGCAGATCGCGGAAAAGCTTTCGTCGGCCAGCGGCGCGCAGGTCACGCTCGGCGGGCCTATATCGTTGCGCCTGCTGCCGACGCCGCGTTTTTCCGCGCAAAATTTCGGCCTTAAGGGCGATTTCGGCGCGGTGCGGGCCGAAAACGCCTTTTTCGAACTCTCCTTGCCATCGCTGCTCCAGGGGCGGCTGCAATTCGCCGCCGTTCGGCTCGACGGCGCGGACATCTCCATCGCGACCGACAAGGCGCGCCTGCCGGGAGGCGCCGAGGCGCAATTCGACCGTCTGCTCTGCATGACGCCAAGCTGACGCTTGTCGCAATCCGGCGCGCCGCCGCTGCGCCTTGAGGGTCTCGACCTTGTCGCCCAAGCGCCATCGCTGTCCGGTCCCTTTCAGGGGCATGGCGCGGCCGTGGTGGGCGGCGAAAAAGTCAAATTCACCTTCGCCAGCGACGCTCTCGCCAAGGGCCTGCTGCCGATCAAGGCGAGCCTGACCGCGCCGGGCGAAATGGGCAAAGCGGACTTCGACGGGCGGCTGAATTTTGCCGGCGCCGCCGAGCTTTTGCAGGCGAGGTCAAGGCGGCGGGGCAGGCCGAGGCCGGACCCTGGCAGGCGCAAGCCACGCTCGTGGCGCGGCTCGACGGTGTGGAGGCGGAAAATGTTGCTGCCGCGGCTCGGGGAGGGGCCTCTCGCCGACAAGATGTCCGGCAAAGCCAGCTATGCGGCGGCCAGCGGCGAAATCAACGCTCGATCTCGAATCGCCCCATCTGGGCGAGGCCTGGGCGGCGGCTTTTTCGCGCCGCTGCTCGCCGATCACGCAAACCCGCTCGTCGCCCGCCTCAATGTCGAGACGCTGGACTGGCGCGGCGTCGAATGGTCGCAACTTCGCCTGGACCTGACGCCGGGCGCCCCGATCCATGTTCGGGCGCAAGGGCCGGGCGGTTCGGAGGCAAAAATTTCCGCCGCGCCGGAACGACAAAACTGGCGCGGCAAGGCGGCGTTCAAGGCGGAGGATTTTCCCGGCTTTCGCCGCCGCCTTGCCGGACGCCGCGGCCCTGGCGGGGTTGCAATTCAATAGCGTTGACCTCAATGGCGATTTCGTCTGGTCGCCGGAAGACGTCGTGCTGACCGGGGCCGCCTTGCGTCTCGACCGGGCGCGGCTCAAGGGCGACCTGCGGTTCAAGCCGCAACAGCCTGGCCGCCGCGCCGCATTGGTCGCGCATCTCTCTGCCGCAGCGCTCGATCTCGACGCGACGCCCGAATTGGGCGTTGTCGGGATTTCCGGCCTCGATCTCGATCTGTCGCTCGAGGCGCAGACCGTCAAGCTGGCGCGCAACGGCCGGGCGCTCGGGGATGGCGGCCGCATCAAGGCGCATTTCATCCGCAGCGGCGATGCGGTGGTGCTGGAAAATCTGGACTTGCGCAATATCGGCGGCGCCGACTTGACCGCTTCCGGCGGCTGGACCGGCGATTTCTCCGGGTTGAAGGGCGAGGCTCGGCTCAAGGCGGCGGATTTTTCCGATCTTGCGCAGCTTCTCGCGCGACTGGCGCCCAGCGCCGCGACGCGGGCGCTGGCCGCGCGCGGAAAAGCCTTTTCGCCGGCCGATCTGACCTTTCGGGCCAAGGGCGCCGACAGGAGTTTCGAGCTGAGCGGCGCGCTCGGCGGCACAAAGATCGCCGCCTCGCTCGCGCCGCGCGCCGACGGCAAACTGGCGGGCGCATTCGATCTGTCCGCTGCCGAGGGCGGCGTTTTGCTGAGCCAGCTCGGCGCGCCGGTCCTGTTGGCGCAAAAGCTCGGTCCGGCCCATGTGACGGGACAGTTGCAGCCCGACGCCGAAAAACTGAACCTGACCGCAGCCTTGGACGTCGCCGGGCTGCATGGCGAGTTTCACGGTCTGGCCGGCGATCCCTTGACCGCGCCGTCGCTCGATGGCGACCTCAGTCTTTCGGGCGATGCCGGCAAAATCTGGGCGAGCGTGACGGGCGCCGCCCCGGCGCCGCTGCCCGCACGTCTCTCCGCGCATCTCATTGCGGAGCCCGGCGCGATCAAAGTGCAAAATCTGACCGGCGCCTGGGACGGCGCCGGCTTTTCCGGCGCGCTCGCCTTTGACGCCGCGGGGATCGGCGGGACGCTCGATTTGCGACCATGTGTCGGCGCCTGCTCTCGTCGCGCTGGTGCTTGGCCCGCCGGCCCCGGTCAAGGCGGGCGCGCTGTGGTCCAGCCTGTCCTTCGCTCCGGTTTTCGCCGATCCGCCTCGCGCGAAACTTAAAATGGCAACAGCGGATTTGCAGCCTTTTGGCGGCAAGGCGCGCTTCGATCTGGCGCTCGGTTCCGGCCTTCTCGGGATAGGCGACGGCAGGCTGGAACTGGCGGGAGGCGTGTTGAGCGGCGGCTTCGAATTGCGGCGCGAGGGCGGGCAGGTGACGCTCAACGGCGATGCCGGCGCGGCGGACGTCACGCTGAAAAACCCCGGTTTTTCGGCCAAACTCGGCGGAAATCTGCATTTCGCCGGCAATGGCGCCAATGCCGCCGCGCTGGTGGCGTCGCTGGCGGGAGGCGGCAGCGCGGAGGCGCGCGATCTCACCATCATGGGCGCGGCGGCGACGGCCCCGGACGAGGCGCTGGCCGCCAGCGAGGCCAGCGACGCGCCCTTCGACGCCGCTCTGGTTGCGAAGCAACTCGATCAGGATTTTGCGCGCGGCGCCTGGAGCAGGGCGCAATCGGATTTTTCGCTCAGCCTTGCCTCTGGACGTTTGAGTTTCGTGGAAAAAAGCGCGGCGCTCGAAGGCGTGTTCGATCTGCGCGATGCGGCTCTGACGCTGGCGCTCTCAGTCGCCGCGCAAAAAACGCCGCCGGACGAAACAGCCCCTCCGCGCGGAAAAGTGGTGTGGTCGGGCGCGTGGTCGGCGCCGGTCCGCACCGTCGATGCGAGCGGTTTCGTCAACGCGGTCGCGGTGCGCGCCCTGGAGCGCGAACAGGCGCGGATCGAAGGATTGAGGGCGCAGGACCGCGCGAGGCTGAGGGCGCTGTCTGCGCCACAGGGGCAGTGATTTTTACTAGCTTTCTCGCCTGTATCGACCTGGCCCCGTCATTGCGAGCGAAGCGAAGACAATCCATGGCTTGCGGTTGTGGCCAGGGTGGATTGCTTCGCTTCGCTCGCAATGACGACCCTGGTTCAGGTCAGGCGAAGAATGCTTAAGGCGCCGCGCCGGGACGATCCCTTCTCCCCTTGGGGGACTTGCGGGAGAAGGTGGTCCGAAGGACCGGATGAAGGGTTGAGCCGCAGTCCCCTCATCCGGCGCTTACGCGCCACCTTCTCCCGCCATAGGGCGTTCGCCAGGACGCCCGTCTTTCGACGGGTTTTGGGGAGAAGGGAAGCCGCCCGTCTTGTCGATAAAACCCCTCAGCACATAAACTCGCAGCGCCGAAGACAAATTGGCGTCCCCGCGCGCGCTGTCGATTTCCGCAGCCAGCGCCGCGATGGAGACGCCTTTCTCAACGCCAGATCGCGCAGGGCGGCCCAGAAAATCGCTTCGAGCGAAACGCTGGTGCGATGTCCCGCGATGACCAGCGAATGTTTTTGCATTCGGCCGGGATCGTCGGGGGTCGTCAAGAGGAGGTCTTGTCGGGATCGGCCGGCATTCGATTTCACGCAAATGGCCATCGAGATTTCGGGTCGCCTGCGCCCGGACTTTTTCCGCCAGCTGCTTTTCGGCCTTTCTCAACCCGAAGCTGACGCGATTCTGCTCCGCCTGAACCTCTTCCCGCCGTCTTTCCTGGCTTTTGCGCGCCCGGCGAAGATTGACGACCTCTCCCATGACTCAGGTCTTTTTGCGGAAGGCGTCGATCGACACCACTTTCGATTCCTGTTTCGACCCGTCTTTCGAGTCTTGCCCGGGGACGGGATCGGCAGCGTCATCGGTATTGGAGGCTTTGCGGTCGACCGCAGGCTTTCTAGCCGGCGTGGCGGGCTTTGCCGGAGCAATGTCCGGTTCGGAGCCGGCGCCGCGCAGTTTCGGCTTCTCGGCCAGCAATGTCGGGCGCGGCGGGTTGGCGACCGGGCCGACTTCGATCGTCTCATCGTCGTCGTCGTCGCCTAAATCATCCGCATCCTCGCCCTGCGGCTCGAACTTCAGCCCGAATTGCACGGAAGGGTCATAAAATCCCGCAATCGCGTCAAAGGGCACCTGCAGGCGCTCCGGCACGTTCTTGAAGTGCAGGCCGACCTCGAAACCATTGTCATTCACCTTCAGGTCCCAGAACTGGTACTGGAGAATGACGGTCATTTCCTCGGGATATTGTTCGAGCAACCGGTTCGACAATTTCACGCCCGGCGCATGGGTGCGGAAGGTGATGTAGAAATGATGCTCGCCCGGCAGTCCGTCGCGTGCCGCGTCGGCCAACACCTTGCGAACCACGCCCCGAAGAGCGTCCTGCACCTGAAGATCATAACAAATCAAATCTGTCGACATAAGCGGGCCGCATCCGATCGCCACAGCGCACGCGCCGGCATGAGAAAAGTGGAGGCTTCTGTTGCCAGGCGCCTCCGGGCCCCGCCTTAAAGTGCTACCCCTAAGGACTTAATTTCGGTACCAGAACCGCATTACGCGGCGACGGCAACCGGAGCATAGTTGTCATTGGCAACTATAGGTTTGATCCAGATAACGGTGGTATCATGCCGGGCAAAAACAGTCCTTTACACCCTCGTCGATCCTATTTCGCCCCCGCCGCGACCCGCTGCCCCAACAGGAAAACGGGCCGTGGTGGAGGCGCCGGGTACCGCCCCCGGGTCCGAAAGGCTTATTCCGAAAGTCATTTATCGCCATATCTGTCCGAGGACAGCCAGATGAATATAGAGAAGGCTGGGGACGGGCGAAAGGGGTAATCGGAAAATCTGACACGCCAGCCCCTTGCCGTCGCTTTGACGCCGTATCAATCTGTGCTGGCAGACCCGCAAAAGCGGGCTCAAAACAATAAAATAGGCCACCAAACAGCCTTGGGGAAAAGTCATGCAACAGGATGCCAATCCGATGGCGACCGAAGAAGCCACGCGCCTGTCGCGCCGCTCGGTCATCATCCGGAAATTGCAAAAAGACGATGTTTTCAACGCGCTGGTCGCCGGCTGGAACGATCTCAAGCGCGCGCCAGCCTATGGTCTGACGGTCGGCGCGGCCTATGCGCTCGGCGGCTGGATCGCCATTTATTTCGCCAAATTCTCCGGCCTGAATTATTTCACCTATCCCTTCCTCACCGGCTTCGCTCTGATCGCGCCCTTCATGGCCGCGGCTTGTTATGAGGTGAGCCGGCGGCTGGAAAACGGCCTGCCGCTCTCGTGGGGCGCGGTCTTGAGTTCGGTGAAGGCGGGCGGCGGGCGCGACCTCGGCTGGATGTGCCTGATCTCGCTGTTCGGCTTTCTGTTGTGGGTCGATTACGCCTTCTTCCTCTACCTGATGTTCTATGGCGCCCATATGCCCGACCCGGCGCAATTCATTCAGGAGGCTTTATCCACTCAAAAAGGGATCATTTTCATCCTGGTCGGCAATATCGTCGGCGGCATGATCGCCTTCTTCATGTTCTCGATCACCGTCGTTTCCGTGCCTCTGCTGCTCGACCGCGACGTCGATTTCGTCACGGCGATGATCAGTTCGGTCAAATCGGTGTTGAACAACCCCTGGCAACTGCTGGCCTGGGCCTTCACCATCGCGGCGTTTCTGGCCTTCGGGCTGTTGTCGGGACTGGTCGGGTTGATCGTGGTCTTGCCGTTGTTGGGCCACGCGTCCTGGCATGTCTATCGCAAGCTGGTCGAGGCGTGAGCGAATCGCTAGAGTGCCGGTCCACCGGCGGCGCCTTTTACGCGGATCTCTCTCGAATGTTGAACCGTCATCCCGAATACCAATATCTGGACCTGTTGAACGCGGTCCTTGAAAAAGGCGATCGCCGGATCGATCGCACGGGTGTCGGGACTTTGTCGATCTTCGGCGCGATGGCGCGGTTCGATGTCAGCAACTCCGCGCCGATCCTCACGACCAAGCGGGTTTATTGGAAGACCGCCGTCAAGGAGATGCTGTGGTTCCTGACCGGCAAAACCAATATTCAGGACCTGCTCAAGGAAAATGTCCGCATCTGGACGGACTGGCCGCTCGCTCGTTACCGGCGGGAAACCGGGGAAACGATCAGCCAGGAGGTTTTCGAACAGCGCATCGTCCATGACGACGCTTTCGCTGCGACCTGGGGCGATCTCGGGCCAGTCTATGGCAAGCAATGGCGTCGCTGGCAGGGTCCGGACGGGCGCGAATACGACCAGATCGCCGGCGTCGTCCACGCCCTCAAAAACAACCCCTCAAGCCGCCGCATCCTTTTCCACGGCTGGAATGTCGCCGAAATCGACCAGATGGCGCTGCCGCCCTGCCACATGGTCTATCAATTCCATGTCAGTAATGGGCGCCTCTCATGCATGCTCATGCAAAGAAGCGTCGACCTGTATTTGGGCTGCGCCTTCAACTGGGCGGCTGCGGTTGCCTTGCAGATCGATGATCGCGCAGCAATGCGATCTTGAACTCGGTGACTTCATTTGGGTGGGCGGTGACGTTCATCTATATCTCAACCATCTGGATCAGGCTCGCCTGCAATTAACCCGCGAGCCGCGACCGTTTCCGAGATTGGTACTTAAACGCCGTGCCGCAAGCATCGACGATTATCGAATCGATGATTTCGAAGTCGAGGGATATGATCCGCATCCGCACATCGCGGCGGATGTCGCCGTCTAGTTCGACGTTTTACCAAGGCAGCCTAAGCTGCCGCCGCTATACGTTCAGATAACCATAAAATTCAGGACCAACCAAACTAGATCAATAACATCTGGAATGATTTCTGGTCCGGCGGACTCGCTAAAGCGTTTCGATCCACGCCCCCGCGAAGGGGGCGACGGGATCTTTCGCCAGGCGCGGCCAGCAACGCGCTGCTTTCGAGGTCCATCTGTCGTAATTCATTCGTTTGCCGAAGACGCATTAGCGTCAAAAAAATGGGCGGAGGAAATAAAAATGCTAAATGCAGTGCAAGCCAAAAATGTCGATATGAATAAAATCGGCAAGCTTGACGCCGCTTACAGGAAGGTGACGTTCAAGCTCGTTCCTTCCTGTTCATCTGCTACCTCTTCAATTACCTCGACAGGGTCAATGTCGGCTTCGCCAAGCTACAAATGCTCGATGCGCTCAAATGGAGCGAGACGGTCTATGGCCTCGGGGCCGGGATTTTCTTCATCGGCTATGTGCTGAGCGGCGTGCCCAGCAATATCATCCTGCACCGCTCGGCGCCCGGCGCGCCATTGGACCATGCTGATTCGCCTGGGGCATCGCCTGCGCCTGCCTGATGTTCGTCAAGACGCCCGAAAGCTTTTACGCGCTGCGCTTCGTGACCGGCGTGTGCGAGGCCGGCTTCTTTCCCGGCATCGTGCTGTATTTCACCCAATGGTATCCGTCGTCGCGGCGCGGCCGGATCATGGGCCTGTTCATGTCCGCCATTCCGATCTCGGGCGTCATCGGCAGTCCGCTGTCGGGCTGGATGATGGAGGCATTCGCCGGTCACGCCGGGCTGGCGGGCTGGCAATGGATGTTCCTGTTGCAGGGCATTCCGACCATGGTGCTCGGGGTTGTTGTCCTATGCGTGCTCAATGACGGCATCGGCACAGGCGAAATGGCTGAGCGAAAACGAAAAGACGCATGATCAGCGGCGCGCTGGCCGAGGATGAGCGCCAGCGCCGCGCGACGTCCGAAAGCTTCCGACACATTCGCCAGCGTCTTGCGCAACAGCAAGGTGTGGCTGCTCGGCCTGATCTATTTCTGCATCCAGATGGGCGTCTATGCGATCAATTTCTGGCTGCCGACCATCGTCAAGTCGCTCGGTTTCCAACCCGCTGATGATTGGCTGGGTAAGCGCCATTCCCTATTTCTGCGCCAGCGTGTTCATGATCTGGGTCGGCCGCTCCGGCGACCGTCACAAGGAACGGCGCTGGCACCTCAGCGGCCCGATGCTGCTGGCTCTCTGCGGCTTGATGATCTCGACGCAGGCGGGCGGCAACCCGTTCATCGCCGTCGCCGGACTATCGATGGCGGCCATGGGCGCGCTGGCGGCCCTGGCGATGTTCTGGCCGTTGCCGACGGCGTTCCTCGGCAGCACCGCCGCGGCGGCCGGCCTGGCGCTGATCAATTCCTGCTGGCAGATCGCCGGTTTCATCAGCCCGTTCCTGGTCGGCTTCATCAAGGACAGGACCGGGAGCACCGATCTCGCGCTCTACATCGTTTCGGCGGTGCTGTTCCTCGGCGCCATGCTGGTGTTGCGGATGCCGGCCAAGATCGTGAACCGCTGATGGCATTGTTAACGCCGCCGTCGCGGCGTTGCGGTTATCATCCCCACCTCTCGCGGCTCTT